>NZ_JYIT01000077.1 GCF_000956545.1 Microbacterium azadirachtae | reverse complement strand
CTGCTCCGCTTCGCGGGCCCTCCGGCGCGCGTCGGAGACCGCCGCCGGGTCGGTGGCACCTGCGGCGCGGCCCGCGAGGAGCCCGGCGAGCTCGGCGCGCGCGACACGCACGGCGACGCGCGCCTCGTTCGCCTGCCGGAGCGCGTTCTGCAGGTCCAGGCGCGCCGCGTCGTACCCGAGACGGCGCCCGCCGGACGAGAGCCTGCGCCGCACGCCGGCCACGCTCACGACCGCCCCGCCGGCGACGACCGGCGCGACCCACCAGAACTCCGCGGCCGCGGCCCAGAACGGATCCACTCCTCGAGCCTACCGATCGGGCCCGCGTCGCCGCGGTCCGGTGAGCCGCGCCCTGTCATCCGGCGCCCCTCAGACCAGCGTCTGCTGCCAGGCGGCGTGCAGCTGGGCGAACTTGCCCGTGCCGGCGATGAGCGCCGCGGGGGCGTCGTCCTCGATGATGCGGCCGTGTTCCATCACCAGCACCCGGTCGGCGATCGCCACGGTCGACAGCCGGTGCGCGATGATGATCGCGGTGCGGTCGGCGAGCAGCGTCTGCAGCGCATCCTGGATGAGCCGCTCGGACGGGATGTCCAGCGACGCGGTCGCCTCGTCGAGGATCAGCACCGCGGGATCGGCGAGGAAGGCGCGCGCGAACGAGATCAGCTGGCGCTGCCCCGCCGAGACGCGGCCGCCGCGCTTGTTCACGTCGGTGTCGTAGCCGTCCGGGAGCGAGTCGATGAACGTGTCGGCGCCCACGGCGCGCGCCGCGGCGCGGATCTCCTCGAGGGTCGCGTCGGGCTTGCCGAGCGCGATGTTGTCGGCGACCGTGCCGCTGAACAGGTACGCCTCCTGCGTGACCATGACGATCGCGCGGCGCAGGTCCTTCGGGTGCAGATCGCGCAGATCCACCCCGTCCAGCGTCACCGCTCCCGCCGTGGGGTCGTAGAAGCGCGACACGAGCTTCGCGAGCGTCGACTTGCCCGCGCCCGTGGTGCCCACCAGCGCGATCGTCTGCCCCGCGGGGATGTCCAGCGAGAAGTCGGGCAGGATCACCCGATCGGCCGCGTAACCGAACTCCACGTCGTCGAAGCGGACGTGCCCCTTCGCCTCCCAGAGGTCGGTCGGCGCCGCCGGGTCCGGAACCGTGGGTACCTCGTCCAGCACGCCGGACACCTTCTCCAGCGCCGCCGTGGCGGACTGGAAGGAGTTCAGGAACATCGCGATCTCCTGCATCGGCGCGAAGAAGTTGCGCACGTACAGCACGGCGGCGAGCAGGATGCCGACCTGGATCTGGCCGTCCGCCATGCGCACGCCGCCCCAGACCACGACCACGCCGAGCGTGAGCGCGGCGACCGCCATGAGACCGGGCTCGAACGTGCCGAACAGCAGCATCGAGCGCCGGTTCACATCGCGATAGTCGCCCGCGACCTCCTGGAAGGAGACGTCGTTGCGCGGCTCCTTGCGGAAGGCCTTGACGGCGCGGATGCCGGTCATGGTCTCGACGAACTGCACGATGACCTTCGCGCTGATCACCCGCGACTCCCGGTACACGAGCTGCGAGCGCTGGTAGAACCAGCGCATCAGGTACGCCAGCGGGACGCCGGCGAGCACGAGCACCACACCCGACTGCCAGTCGACGAGCACCAGCGCGATGAACGTGAACACGCCGTACAGCAGGCCCGAGACGAGCTGGTTCAGTCCGCCGTCCAGAAGCTCGCGGATCGAGTCCAGGTCGCTGGTCTGGCGCGAGATGATCCGGCCGGACGTGTAGCTCTCGTGGAACTCGAGGCTGAGCCGCTGCGTGTGCAGGAACATGCGCTTGCGCAGATCCAGCAGCACGGCCTGGGTGATGCGCGCGGTGAGCACGGCGTACCAGCCGATGAGCGCGGATCCGACCCCGCCGACGATGAGGAACACGATGCCCACGACGATCGTCGGCATCCAGTCCGCGTGCTTCAGCACCGCGGGCAGCGCCGTGTTGAGCCCGTACGCGACCAGCGCGGGGCCCGCCACCTGGGCGGCCGTCGAGACGACGAGCACCAGCGCGGTCAGGGTGATCTGCGCCTTGAGCGGCGAGATCAGGGATCCGAACAGCCGCAGCGATCGACGCCGGATCGCCCGGCTCTCCTCGTGCGTGAGGTCGGAGCGGTCCTCGTCCTGGGTTCCGATGACGCTCATGCCTGCACCTCCTCTGCGTCGACGCGGGTTTCGTCAGCATCGTCCTGTTGTTCGGCGACGACCGGGATGGCCCCGGTGCGCGCCGCCTCCTCCGCCTCGAGGCTGGAGATCACGTGGCGGTAGTGCGCGCTGGTGCGCAGCAGCTCGGAGTGGGCGCCCACCGCGGTGACCTTCCCGTCCTGCAGCAGCGCCACCCGGTCGGCGAGCGCGACCGTGGACGGACGGTGCGCCACGATGAGCGCGGTGGTCTCGGCGAGCACGTGGCGCAGCGCCTCCTCGACCAGGGCCTCGGTGTCGACGTCGAGCGCCGACAGCGGGTCGTCCAGCACGAGCACCTTGGGCTTGGCCGCGACGGCGCGGGCGAGGGCGAGGCGCTGGCGCTGTCCGCCGGACAGGCTCAGCCCCTCCTCGCCGATCATCGTCTCGACGCCTTCGGGGAGGGTGTCGACGAACCCGGCCTGGGCGACCTCGAGCGCCTCCCGGAGCACCTGCTCGGCCTCGGGGCTGTGGATGTCGAGATCCGCCCGGCCCAGCAGCACGTTCTCGCGCACCGTGGCCGAGAACAGCGTCGCGTCCTCGAACGCCATCGCGATGTGCGTGCGCAGCTCGGCCAGCGTCAGGTCACGCACGTCGACCCCGTCGAGGGTCACGCGCCCGCCGGTCACGTCGTACAGGCGCGTCGGCAGGGTCGTGAGCGTGGTCTTCCCGGATCCGGTGATCCCGACGAGGGCCATCGTCTCGCCGGGACGCAGCACCAGGTCGATGCCGTCGAGCAGGTCGCGCTCGCCAGGGCGGGCGTCCTGGTAGCGGAAGCGCGCCCCCTCGAACGCGAGCTCGCCGCGGGGCTCCGCGATCGTGAGCGGCTTCTCGGGGTCGACGATCGTGTTCTGCTCGTCGTAGATCTCGAACACGCGGTCGGTGGCCGTGCGCGCGTCGAGCATGAAGGAGAACAGGAAGCCGATCGACTCGATCGGCCAGCGCAGCACGGTCGCCATCGCGAAGTACGCGAACAGCTCGGGCGCGGTCAGGGCGCCCTGCGCGATCAGCCAGATGCCTGCGACCAGGTTCAGCGCGAAGGCGATCTCGGGCATGAGCACGAGCCAGAACCAGATCCACCCGACGGAGCGGGCCTTGCTGAGCTCGGTCTCGCGCAGGGACTCCGCCTGCCGAGCGAACTTGACGAGAGCATGCTTGCCTCGGCCGAACGCCTTCAGCACGCGGATGCCGTGAACGCTCTCCTCGACGCTCGTCGCGAGGTCGCCGGCCTGGTCCTGGCTGCGGCGCGTGAGCACGCCGTAGCGCTTCTCGAACAGGAAGCCGGAGATCCACAGCGGCACCGCGGTGAGCAGGAAGATCGTGCCGAGCAGCCAGTGCCACCGGAACAGCAGCACGGCACCGATGAGCATCGTCAGCAGATTGACCACGAGCAGCACGAGACCGAAGGCGAGCCAGCGGCGGATCAGGCCGATGTCCTGCATCATGCGGCTGAGCAGCTGGCCGGACTGCCAGCGGTCGTGGAACGCGACCGGGAGGCGCTGCAGGTTCGAGTACAGCTGCGTGCGCATGCGGTACTCGACCTGGGTGGCCGGGTTGAGGACGAACTGGCGGCGCAGCCAGACCATGAGCGCCTCACCGAGGGCGAGCACGGTGATCGCGACCGCTCCCCAGACGATGGCGCCGATCTCGCCGCTGGCGATCGGCCCTTCCAGCACGACCTGCAGCAGCAGCGGCACGCACAGGGCGATGACCGCGGCGGCGAGCGCCGAGAGCCCACCGCCGACCAGGCGCCAGGCGACCGGCTTGACGAAGGGCGCCAGGCGCGCCAGGGCGCGGGGCGTGGAGAGGGTGGAGGCGGACGAGGACGAGGATTCTTCAGACATTGTTCTCAGCAGTGACGTATCGCATCAGGGATGGCAGGGGACGAGAAGGAGCGGATGCGATGCATCCGTGCGATGAGCGGCCGGTGGGCCGGGGAGGAACCGGAGGGGTTCAGTCCTCGGCCGACGCGAGAGGCGAACCGGCGACAGCGCTGATCGACGACGCAGTGGTGATCGTGGGCATGGTGTCCTCCTCGGTTCGACGGCCGCCGGGTCGGTTGACGCGACAGCCGTCCAGCCTACGTTTGCGGACTGGCGGAGCGCAAGCGTTTTCCCGAAACCGATCTCACCAGCGCGTGACACCGGAGGGAGCGCGCTCACCCGCGCGATCATCTCGTGCGGAGAGGAGCGCTCGGCGTGCGTCATCCATTCCCGAGCGCGCGATCGCGGCCACGATCCGGGCGCCGGTCGTCGGATCGGATCAACCGGGGCATCCGGTTTCGGTCGAGCGGACAGCCGCGCCCGTCGGGGGCGTCAGCAGGATGGGAGCACGATCCGAATCCGAAGGAGCCGCCATGCCGGAACCCCTCGAGACGATGGTCGCGGAGATCCTGCGCCTCGTCCGCTGCGAGTCGCCGTCCGACGACCTCGCCGCCGTCGCGCGCAGCGCCGACGCCGTCGCCGAACTGGGCACGGCCCGCCTCGGTGCGGCGCCGGAGCGGATCGTGATCGACGGGCGCACCCACCTGCGCTGGCGCTTCCCCGGCGAGCCCCGGATCCTCGTGCTCGGCCATCACGACACCGTCTGGCCCGTCGGCTCGCTGGCGGAGCTGCCGGCCCGCGCCGATGCGGAGACCGTGGCGGGCCCCGGATCCTTCGACATGAAGGCCGGGCTCGTGATCGCGTTCCACGCGCTCGGCCGGCTGACCGACCTGGCCGGGATCACCGTGCTCGTCACCGGGGACGAGGAGCCGGGATCGTCCACCTCGCGGGCCCTCATCGAGGACGAGGCCCGTGCGTCGGTCGCCGCTCTCGTGCTGGAGGCCGCGGGCCCCGGCGGCGCACTCAAGGTGGCCCGCAAGGGGGTGTCGCGCTACGAGGTCGCCGTGCTCGGCCGCGCCTCGCACGCCGGGCTCGATCCGGAGCAGGGCGTTAACGCGACGCTCGAGCTCGCGCATCAGGTGCAGGCCGTGGCGCTGCTCGGCGATCACGACGCCGGGACGACCGTCACCCCGACGCGGACGAGCTCCGGCACGACGACGAACACGGTGCCGGCCCAGGCGTCGTTCTCGGTGGATGTCCGCGCCCTCACCGCCGCGGAGCAGGAGCGCGTCCACGCCGGGATGCTCGCCCTCCGGCCGCGGATCGCCGGAGCACGCGTCGCCGTCGACGGCGGCGTCAACCGCTCCCCCCTCGCCGCGGACTCCTCGGCCGAGCTGTTCCGGCGGGCGCAGACGGTCGCCGCCCGTCTCGCGCTGCCGCCCCTCGCGGGGAGCAGCGTCGGCGGCGCCTCGGACGGCAACTTCACCGCCGGGGTCGGCACGCCCACGCTCGACGGGCTCGGCGCCGTGGGCGGTGGCGCGCACGCCGCCGACGAGCATGTGCTGATCGCCGAGCTCGAGCCGCGGGTCCGCCTGCTGGCGGGCCTGATCGAAGACCTCCGGGCGACGCCGCCGGCGCGGTCCGCCGCGCAGAACCCGACGGCCTCCGCCCCGATCACGGTTCCGTCGCCATGAGCGGGTCCGTCGCCGTGGGCGCACGCGATGACACGGCCGCGGACGCCGGGCGCACGGCCGCGGCCGCCGCGGCCGCGGCGGGGGTCGGCATCCGCCTGCTCGACGACATGCGGGATCTCGCCGCCGTGCGCGCCCTGTACGAGGGCATCTGGCACACCGGCGCGACGAACCCTCCGGTCACCGCCGACCTGCTGCGCGCGCTCGTGCAGGCGGGCGGCTACGTCGCGGGCGCATTCGACGACCGCGGCGTCGGGCCGGAGCTCGTCGGCGCCTGCTTCGGCTTCTTCGGACCGCCTACGGCCCGGAACCTGCACAGCCACATCGCGGGCACGCTCCCGCGCGTGCGCGGCCGACAGCTCGGGTTCGCCCTCAAGCTGCACCAGCGCGCCTGGGCGCTGCGCCACGGCGCCGACACGATCACCTGGACCTACGATCCGCTGATCCGACGCAACGCGCACTTCAACCTGGGCCGGCTCGCCGCCTCGGTCGACGCCTACCTGCCCCGCCTCTACGGAGCCCTCGACGACAGCATCAACCGCGACGACGAGACCGACCGGATCCTGGTGCGCTGGGAGCTGCGGTCGCCGCAGGTGCTCGAGGCGGCCGAGCGCCGCCCGCGGCTGGTCGACGCCGCCGCGGCACGCGCCGCGGGCGCCGTCGTCGCCGTGCAGCCGGACGCCTCGGACGCCCCCTGCGTCACGGCCTCCGATGCTGGCACGGTGCTCGTCGGGGTGCCCGCCGACATCGAGCGCCTTCGCGAGACCGACCCCCCGTGCGCCGCCGACTGGCGGCTCGCCGTGCGCGACGTCCTGGGCGCCCTGCTCGAGAACGGGGCGATCGTACGGGGCTTCGACCGCGCCGGCTGGTACATCGTCGACAGACAGGAGAGGTCATGAGGCTCGAGGGCGTGGAGATCCGGACGATCCGGATGCCGCTGGTGTCGCCGTTCCGCACCTCCTTCGGCACCGAGACGGTGCGCGAGGCGGTGCTCGTGCGGGCGGTCGGTGCCGACGCCGAGGGATGGGGTGAGTGCGGCGCGAGCGCCCTGCCGTTGTACAGCTCGGAGTACACGCCGGGAGCTGCCGCCGTGCTGTCCGACGTGCTCGTGCCCGCCCTCGACGGCCGCGGCGACCTGGATCCGCACCGGATCGCGGGGATCATGTCCCCCTTCAAGGGCCATCGCCAGGCCAAGGCCGCGCTCGAGACCGCGATCCTGGACGCCGACCTCCGCGGGCGCGGCGTGCCGCTCGCCTACCACCTCGGCGCGGTGAAGGAGCGGGTCGCCTGCGGCGTGTCAGTGGGCATCACGCCGACGATCCCCGCGCTCCTGGACGTCGTCGAGGGCTACCTCGCCGACGGGTACGTGCGGATCAAGCTCAAGATCGAGCACGGCTGGGACCTGGATCCCGTCCGCGCCGTCCGCGAGCGCTTCGGCGACATCCTGCTGCAGGTCGACGCGAACGCCGCCTACGGCCGGGCCGACATCGAGCACCTCGCGAAGCTGGACGCGTTCGACCTGTCGCTGGTCGAGCAGCCGCTCGCCGCCGACGACCTCGCTGGGCACGCGATGCTCGCACGACGGATCGGCACGCCGATCTGCCTGGACGAGTCGATCCTCTCCGCCGCCCACGCCGCGCAGGCGATCGAGCTGGGCGCCTGCCGCATCGTGAACATCAAGCCCGGCCGCGTCGGCGGCTACCTGGAGTCGCGCCGGATCCACGACCTCTGCACCACGCACGGCGTGCCGGTGTGGTGCGGCGGGATGCTGGAGACGGGGATCGGCCGTGCGGCGAACCTCGCGCTCGCCGCCCTCCCCGGGTTCACCCTGCCCGGAGACACCTCCGCGTCCGAGCGCTACTACGCGACGGATCTGACCGAGCCGTTCCGGCTCGAGGACGGCCACATGGCCGTGCCATCGGGGCCGGGCATCGGCGTGACTCCGCATCCGGAGACGCTCGACGCGGTGACGGTCTCCCGCGTCTGGATCCCGCTCGCGCCATGATCGCCCGAACGCGCGGCCACGGCGCCCATCACGGTGCCGACGGACCCCTCCGGGAGCACCCGGGGAGCCGCCGACGCCCCGTGCTAGCGTCGCGAAGGTGCCCCCGATGAACCACCGCCCGCAGGTCACTCTGGTGCGCGTGCTCGAGGCGCTGGACACCACGCTGCTCACGGTCGTGTGCGGAACGGTCGCGCCCGAGCGGACGATCGAGGCGATCGTGATCCACGATCCCCGCGACGAGCCGGACGCCCCCCGCAACTCGCTCGTGATGGGCGTCGGCGTGGAGGAGCCGGAGCTCGTGCGGCGCCTGCTCCCCCTGCTCGCCCAGGCGGGCGTCACGGCCCTCGTGGTGCGCGCGCCGTTCGCCGCCGACGAGGCACTGCGCGCCGAGGCCGAGGCGACGGGGGTCGTGGTGCTCGCGTTGAACCCCGGCACGACCTGGGCGCACCTCGCCGGCATGCTGCGCTCGCTCATGACGCCCGGGGATCCGGACGAGGCGCGGCCGGTCACGTTCGGCGGCATCCTCGCCGGCGACCTGTTCGCCGTCGCGGACGCGATCGCGGCGCTGCTGGAGTCCCCCGTCACGATCGAGGACCGCAACGCCCAGCTGCTGGCCTTCTCGAACGGCCCAGAGCAGCAGCGCGCCCCCGGCATCCGCGCCCGGCCGCTGCCGTCCCAGGACGTGCGGGCCCTCGAGGAGAGCGGCGCCCTCGCGCAGATCGCCCGGAGCGAGTGGCCCGTCGAGATCGCCACCGGGTCCGCCGGCGACGAGGTGCGCACGGCGATCGCGGTGCGCGCCGGGGACGAGGTGCTCGGCACGATCTGGACCGCGGGCACGCTCACCGTCGAGCGCAGCGCCTCCCTGCACGACGCCGCGAAGCTCGTCGCGATGCACATGGTCTGGCAGCGAACCGACGCCGACGTCGAGCGCCGGCTGCGCGCCGAGCTGCTGCGCACGGCGCTCGGGGGCGGTCCTTCCGCGGGCGAGGCCGTTCACCGCCTCGGCCTGCGCGAGGAACCCTGCGTCGTGCTCGCGCTCACGCTGCACGATCCCGCGGCCGAGCAGCTCCCGCACGCGCATCTGGCCGCAGAGCGAAAGCGCGTCGCCGACGCCTTCGCCGTGCACCTGTCCTTCGCCCATCCGCGTTCGGTCTCCGGCCTCGTGGGGGACGTCGCATACGGGGTGCTGCCACTCGCGTCCGCGACCGACGCCGACGACGAGGGCGACAGCGCGGAGCGCGTGGCGACCGAGTTCCTCACCCGCATGCGCTCCGCGCTGCGCCCGCTCATCGGGGTCGGGGCCGTGGTCGCCGAGACCGCGCTGCTCCCCCGCTCCCGCGCGAGCGCGGACCGCGCCCTGCGCGTGCTGCGCGCCGGGATCGTGGACCGGCAGGTCGCGCGGCTGGACGAGGTGCACGCCGAGGCGCTGCTGCTCGAGCTCGCCGGATCCGCCCGCGACATCCCGTCCGGTCCGCTCGCGCGCCTCATCGCCTACGACGAGACGCACGGGAGCAGTCTGACCGAGACGCTCGAGGCGTGGCTCGACGCGTTCGGGGACGTCGGCGTCGCGGCGGCGGCGAAGTTCGTGCACCCCAACACGTTCCGCTACCGCCTGCGCCGCGTCGCCGAGGTCGGCCGCATCGACCTCGACGACCCGAACGCGCGGTTCGGCGCGATGATGCAGCTGCGCCTGCGTGCCATCGCCCCGGAGCGCTGACCCGGGGCGGCCGACGCCTGCGCCCGGATCCGGTCAACGCTGCGGCGCCACCGGGTCCGGCAGGCCCAGCGCGCCCAGCAGGCACGCCAGCCACGCCGCGTCCTGCGCGACGATCACGTCGTGCCCGGTGCCGGATCCGTGCCCGGCGTTCTCGTACACGTGCAGCAGGATCGGCGCCGACCCGCGCTGCGCGGCCTGCATGCGTGCGACGAACTTGCGCGCCTGCCACGGCGGGCAGCGCGGATCGTTCGCTCCGGCCTCCACGTAGAGCAGCGGATACTCGGCCGGACGCACCCGCTCGTACGGCGACAGCGCGATCATGCGAGCGACGTCGACCGGGTCCTCGGGGTCGCCCCAGGCCTTGCGGATCACGAACTCCAGGTACGGGTTGCGGAAGCCGCCGACGAGGTCGAGCAGAGGGGCGCGCGGCAGCACGGCGCACCACAGGTCGGGACGTGCGGTGATCGCATTGCCGCACATGAGTCCGCCGTCGGATCCCCCGGAGAGCGCGAGGCGGCCCGGCGCGGCGATCCCCGTGGCGAGCACGTCCTCGGCCACCGCAAGGAGGTCGCCGTCGCGCGTTCCGCGCCGCTCGCGATCGGCGGCGCGGAACCAGGCGCTTCCGAACTCGCCGCCCCCGCGCAGATACGCCTGCACGACCGTGCCGCCGGCGGACAGCACCGCCGCGAGATCCGGCTGGTACTGCGGGAGCGTGGGGATGCCGGCGGCGCCGTAGGCGGAGATCAGCACCGGGGCCGGGGCCGCAGCGCCCCGCGGACGCACGACGTGGTACGGGATCGCGGTGCCGTCGGCGGCGGTCGCCTCGCGCAGCTCGGCGGTCGCGTCGATCGCGATCCGCGGTTCCTGCAGCACCTCGAGCGCACCGCCGGGGCGATGCCGGTAGACGCCCCACGACGTGGTGAGCGTCGAGAAGGCGAAGACGAAGGATCCGTCCCGGCTCTCCGCGGCGAGGCCCGTGAGCGGGAAGAAGGGGGCGGCGAGCGCGCCCTGGCCCGGCAGCGGCACGACGCCCCGTTCCGCGCCGTCGTGGTCGAGGATCCGCACGCGCGCCGCGGTGCGGTGGAACTCGCTCAGGTACAGCGCATCCCCGACCGGGAGCACCGAGCGCAGCACCGCCTCCCCCTCGGGCACGAGCTCGGTCCAGCCGGAGGGATCCGCCGGATCCTCGGCGTCGAGCGGGATCGCGACGAGCCGGCGCCGCGGTGCGTCGAGGTCGGTCACGGTGACGTAGCGATCCCCCACGATGTGCCCCACGACGGTCTCCGGCCGCGGCGGGAGGAACGGCCGCCAGCCGGTGCCGGGGTGGGACAGGTCGCGCACCGCGACCGGGAACGGCGTGCCGACCCGGTGGACGGCGACCGCCCAGCGCCCGTCCGGCGAGAACTGGATCCGGGTGTACTCGCGGGAGCCGTCCGGGATCGGCACGTCCTCGATCGCGGAGGGGCCGCGCGTGCCGAGCTCTCTCCGGTATACGACCTGCCGGAAGTCCTGGGCGGGGCTGCGCAGCCCCAGGAACGCGAAGCCCGTACTGTCCGGGAACCACGAGATCCCGCCGCCCCAGGAGCTGTGCAGCGGCTCCGGCGGCGCGTCGTCGCGCAGCGAGCCGGTCGCGACGTCGACCAGCTCGACGCGGTTGTGCTCGCTGCCGTCCGTGCAGACCCCCACGGCGAGCACGGCGCCGTCGGGCGAGGGGGCGAACCAACTGAGCACCGCCGTGCCGCCGGGCTCGTCGAAGCGGCGGAGGTCGAGGAGGATGCGGCCGGCGCCGTAGGGCTCGTCCGCGACGAGGAGCCGGCCTCCCTGCGCGCGGAACCAGAGACCGCCCCCGCTGCGCGGGAGCTCCGGCCAGGCGCCCTCGTGGCTGTGCTCCACCAGCGCCCGGATCGCGTCGCGGTCGTGGCCGGACCAGAGGGTCTCCTCGGCATAGGCGGCCTGGGCGCGCTGCCAGTCCGCCACCTCGCCGGGCACCGAGGCGTCGCCCTCGAGCCAGCGATAGGGATCCGGCACCGCGATGCCGGCGACGATCTCGACGACGTCCTCCGTACGGGTGTGCGGTGCGGCGCTCATCGTACGGCCTCCGCTGTCGGCGCGGTCCCGGCGTCCCGCGGCGCCGGGGCCGTCCCGGCGTCACCGGATCCGAACTCCGCCCGCAGTCGGTCGAGGTGCCCCGGCACGAGCGAGACCCGGTGCCGGTGCGCGACCGCGTCGAACGCCGTCGCGACGTCGGCGATCGGATCGATCCCCGCGCCCGCGGCGGTGCCGGTGATCCCGGCCCGGAGCGCGGGAGGCGCGGCCCGGAGGTCGACGAGAACGTCGCCGAGGGGGTCCAGCGCGTGCTCGAGGGTGCCCGGCGCGGGGATCCGTTCGGAGACCGCGACCTCCCAGTCGAAGGGCCGCGGCGAGCGCTCCGTGAACGAGACGACGGGGCCGTGCCCGTACGTCATGGCGATGACCCGCAGCGCGTCGCCGAGTCGCGCGTGCAGCAGCGTGCCGAGCGTCGGCCGGCCGTGCAGCGGATCCCGGCGCACGTGCGCGTTGTGCGCGAGTACGAGGAGCCGCTCCTCGCGCCCGGCGATCCCGGCGACCGTGTCGGCCATCAGCCGCTCCCTGGGATACGGCCCGGGCTCGCCGTCCCAGGCGAGCTCGGCGAGGAACGCGTCGAGGGTCGCGGCGCTGCGCCGGGCGATGTCGTCGCCGTCGCGTTCGACGCGCGCGATCAGCCCGGCGATGCCGTCGCGGATCCGGTCCCGCGCCGCGTCGTCCAGCCCGTCCCACGCGATCGCGGCCGCGGTACGTCCGCCGAGGTCGGTGATCCGGCGCAGCGCGTCGTCTCCGTCCTGCGCGGGGATGCGGTCGAGGCAGACCCGCACGGCGGCGACCGGCGAGGTGGAGGATCCGGGCAGATCCATGCCCCAGAAGCGCAGCGGAACGCGCGCGCCGGCATCCGGCGAGTCCGCACCATCCGCCCGGCGCCGGGCGTTCTCCGCGCGCATCCAGGCGAGCTGACGCCGCACGGCTTCAGACTCGCCGAAGCCGTAGGTGATCCCGGCGCGGGCGATGTCCTCCGCCTCGCCCGGGCCGCCCTGGATCCATGCGTCGACGGCCAGTCCCTCGGCGAAGCCCGACTCGCGCACGAAGGCGGTGAAGCCGAGCTCGGTCGCGAGGGTGCGGAACAGCCCGTCGCCGAGCCGTGCGAAGTCGTCGACGCCGTGCGCGCCCTCGCCGAGGAGCACCACGCGGGCGTCGCCGATCAGCGCCCGCACCGCCGCGGTGTCCCACGGCTCGCCGGGGGCCGCCAGCGGGCGGGCGTAGATCGGCTCGGTGTCGTGCATCGGGGTTGATCCTTTCACCGCGGACGGGGCCCGTCGCTGCCGACCGGTCCCGTCCGCGGATCCGTCACTGCTTCTGCTTCTCGGTGAAGGACCACTGCTCCGGGGAGTAGATGAACTTCAGCAGTCCCTCGAACGTGTCCGGCGGGCCGGAGAGCGTGTTCTTCCACACGATCAGGTTGTCCGGGGTCGGCAGGAACAGCACGGGCAGGTCCTTCGAGAGCAGGGTCGTCTCCGCGCTCAGCGCCTTCGGATCCGATCCGAACACGCTCGCCTCGATGGCCTTGTCCGCCTCGGGGCTGCTGTAGCTGCCCAGGTTGAAGCTGCCGTCGGTGTTGAAGACGCCGTTCGCGGTCGGGTATGACGCCATGACCAGCGGGCCGGTGTCCTGCATGGCCCACTCGTTCGTGTTCGCCGGAGCGCCGGGATTCGTGTAGTTCTCGTACAGGTAGTTCAGCGACTTCGAGACGACCTTGACGTCGATCCCGAGCTTCTTCGCCTCCGAGGAGAACGCGAGGTCCCGCGCCCCGACATAGCTCGGAGAGCTCGCGGAGGCCAGGGTGAAGGCGATCCTCTGCCCCTGCGCGATCCCCTCGCCGCAGCGGTCGGATCCCGCGCCCGGCTTCTCGCACGTGGTGCCGGCCTTGTCGACCTTCCAGCCGTGCGCGGTCAGTAGCTTCTCGGCCGCCTTCGGGTCGAACGGGTACGGGGCCTTGTCGCCGAAGTCGGGCGGAAAGACGGAGCCCAGTCCGACCGTGGCGTAGTTCTCGCTCGCGGCGCCGTTGTAGACGCCGCGGCTCTTGATGTAACCGGGCTGGTCGACGAGGTGCTGCAGCGCCTGGCGCACATAGGGCTGGGCGATGATCTTGTCGAAGCCGCCCGTGGTGTTCGCGAAGTTGATCACGAGCGGGTCCGAACGCGCCGGGGCGGGGGCGGCGTAGACGTTGTAGCCCTTCTTCTGCAGCTCCTCGATCTTCGAGGAGTAGCTCGAGTCGAGGCGTCCCACGGTGATCGTGCCCGCCTGGTACTGGTTGTAGATCGCAGCGGCGGAGGTGAACGCTTTGAAGTCCACCTGCTCGAGCGCGTGCTTGCCCGGGCCGGTGTACGCCTTGTTGGGCGTGAGCGAGAATGATCCGGTCGTCGGCTCGAAGCTCTTCAGGGAGAACGGCCCGTTCACGACCTGCCACAGCGGGTTGGTCGCGAACGTGGACTGGTCGGCGGACTGCCCGGTGAGGAACGTGTAGATCGCACTCGCGTTCGCGGGGTCCGTGTAGTCGAGGACGGGTCCGCCGCTGGCCGCGATGCTCCAGTCCGCCGACGGGATCACGACGAGCTGCTGGAGGAGCGACTCGAGGTAGGCGGGGTTGTAGGCCTTCTCGAGCGTGAAGACGACCGTGTCGGACCCCTGCGCGGTCGCCGTGACGCCGTCGGGGAACTGCCCCGGCGTGTAGAACGCCCAGTTGGCCGCGCTCTGCGCGACGGCGGCCTTGAGGATCGCGAGCGAGAAGACGACGTCGCCGGCGGTGACGGGCTTGCCGTTGGACCAGCTGTTCTTCTTCATCGCGATCGTCACGGTGCGGCCCTCGTCGCTGTACGCGGGCGCCGAGGCGAGGCTCGTGTCGGGGTTGCTCTTGCCGTCCGCGTCCGCGCGGTACAGGGTGCGCCACATCAGGTCGTTGCCGATCACCGCGCCGTTCGCCGCGGCCGGGGGGTACGGGAAGATGTAGTTCGGCGCGAGGCCGGGCGTCATCGCGATCGTGACGACGCCGCCGTCCACCGGCTTGCCGCTCGCGGCAGGGATGGTGCGGTACTGCGACGGGTCGACCTTCGTGGTCCCGGCGGTGCAGCCGGTCGTGATCAGGGCGGCGGCGACCGTGAGCGCGATCAGGAGGCGCCTTCGCCTCCCGGGAACGTGCGGGTTCATGCTGTGCTCCTTCTTCGGGTTCGTCTTGTTCCGGTTCGTCGTGCTGCGTCGAGCAGGCGGATCGGGTGTCCGGGATCCGAGGAGGCCCGCTGCGTCTCGGATCCCGGTGCTTCGAGAGTGCAACAGCAGCGAACGGGCCCGTTCAGCGATCCGGACAGAATCCGCGGACTGCCGCTGTCTGGGCGGACACACCCCGACACGGACTCATCGGCGACGATCCAGCACGTCGCGCAACGCGTCCCCGAGAAGGTTGAGCCCGAGCACCACGAGCACGATGCACAGCCCGGCAGGGTAGATGAGCCACCAGTTCCCGGCGGTGATGTATGCCACGCCGCTGGAGAGCTGGCTGCCCCAGTCGGTGACCGGATAGCTCAGTCCGAACCCGAGGAACCCGAGCGCGGCGATCACGAGGATCGCGTCAGCGACCTGGAAGGTGAGGTTGACGATGATGACGCCGAAGGTGTTCGGGATGAGGTGCGTGAAGATGATCCTGCGGTCACCGGCGCCCATGAGCCGCGCGGCCAGCACGAACTCCCGCACCCGCAGCGACAGCACCTCGCCGCGGATGAGCCGTGCCGAGACGAGCCAGGAGAAGCCGCCGATCACGAGGCTGAGAGTGAGCGGCGTCGCGGTGAACCGCGCGGCGATGATGAGTACGAAGAAGAGGAACGGGATCGCGAGGAGCACGTCCACGAAACGCATCATGATCGCGTCCAGGACTCCCCCGGCGAGCCCCGCGACCGCGCCGTAGACCGTGCCCAGCGTCGTCGCGAAGACCGCCGCGAGCAGGCCGATCTCGAGCGAGACCTGACCGCCGAGCATGAGTCGTCCGAGCACGTCGAAGCCGTTCGGATCCGTACCGAGCGGGTATCCCTCGCCGGGCGGCAGCAGCGCGTCCAGCAGGTTCACGTCCGTCTGGTTCGTGGGGTACAGCAGCGGCCCGACGAAGCTGAACAGCGCGAGGAGCACGAGCAGCGAGGCGCCCGTCACGGCCATCGGGCTCCGCCGCAGCGCCCGCAGGACGGCGCGGACCGGCAAGGGGCGTGCGGCCGTCGCGGTCGCGACGATGACGTCGGTCTTCTCGGACAGCTCGGGGTGTGCGGTCGTCATCTGCTCAGCTCGATCCTTCGGTCCGCGCGTGCGACCACGAGGTCGGCGAGGAGGTTTCCCAGCACGGTGAGCGCGCCACCGATGAGGGTGTAGGCCAGCAGCACCGGATAGTCCTCGCGGTGCAGGCTGTTCAGGAACAGGAGGCCGAGACCGGGGTAGTTGAACACCGACTCGACGATGAGGTTGCCCGCCAGCAGCGTCGGGATCATGACGCCGACGAGAGTGATGAGCGGGATGCACGCGTTGCGCAGCAGATGGCGCATCAGCACGATGCGCTCCGGAGCGCCCTTGGCGCGCGCGACGGCGATGTAGTCCATGCCGAGCTGCTCGAGCGCGGCGGAGCGCTGGTACTGCGAGAACACCACGACGTTGGTAAGTGCGAGCGTGACCAGTGGCAGGGCCATAGCGCGAGGATCGGTGAACACCACCCACGGCGACGTGGACTGGGAGGCTTCGGCCGGGAAGAGCGGCACGAGCTGGCTGAGCAGCGCGATCAGCAGCAGCGCGACCAGGAAAGAGGGCGTCGCGTACAACAGATACGCGATCCCGGTGGCGGCACGATCCAGGACCGTGTTCCGGCGGACCGCCTGGAGGATGCCGAGCGGGATCGCGATGACGAGGGCGAGCACGAGTCCGGAGAGCGAGAGCACGGCGCTGCGTCCGGCGTTCTGCGCGAACAGGACCGACACTTCCTCGTTCAGCTTGTACGAGCGTCCGAGGTCGCCGTGCAGCAGCTGGACGACGTAGTCGACGTACTGGACGAACAAGGGTCGGTCGAAGCCGTTCTCGCGGTTGAACGCTGCGACCGCGGCCGCGGACGCCTGCGGCCCCAGCACCACCCGGCCCGGACTGTCGGAGATGAGGTGCAGCATCACGAAGATCACGATCGAGATGCCGATCAGCACGAGCAGCGAGACCAGGATCCGCCGCAGCAGATACGAGATCATGCCGCGTCCTCCTCGGTCGCATCGCCGTCCTCGTGCTGCAGGGGGAAGTGACAGGCGACCTCGTGGACGGCGCCCACGGCCTCCAGAGTCGGCTCCACCGCGGCGCACAGGTCGGTCGCGAGCGGGCACCGCGTGCGGAACCGGCAGCCGCTCGGCGGATCCAGCGGGCTGGGCAGCTCGCCCCGCACGCGCTCACCTGCCTCCGGCGCCGGCGCGTCCGGATCCGCGACCGGTACCGCCGCGAGCAGCCCCGCCGTGTACGGGTGCGCAGGCCGCTCGTAGACCTCGTCGGTCGCGCCGATCTCGACGATCTTGCCGAGGTACATCACGCCGACACGATCGGAGAGGTAGCGCACGACGGCGAGGTCGTGGGAGATCACGACGCTGCTGAGGCCGCGTTCACGCTGCTGCGTGCGCATGAGGTTGAGCACCTGGGAGCGGATCGAGACATCCAGCGCGCTGACCGGCTCGTCGGCGACGAGCACGTCCGGATCCAGGGCGAGAGCCCGGGCGAGACCGACGCGCTGACGCTGTCCGCCGGAGAGCTCGTGCGGGTACCTCTCCAGGATCGACGGGCCCAGGCCGACGGCGTCCAGCAGCGCTGCGGCCCGATCGGTGCGCTCGGCGGCCGTGCCGATCCCCTGGATCGCGAGCGGCTCACGCAGGATGGTGCCGATCGTCATCTTCGGATCGAGCGCCGCGCCCGAGTCCTGGAACATCATCTGCAGCTTCGCCCGGCGCGCACCGAGCTCCCGTCGGCCGACGCCGGAGACCTTCGCGCCCTCGAGCCGCACCTCCCCCGCCGTGGGCCGGTCCATCGCGACGAGCATGCGCCCCAGCGACGACTTGCCGCACCCGGATTCGCCGACCAGGCCCAGGGTCTCGCCCGCGCGCACCGTGAAGCTCACGCGGGAGACCGCCTTCACCGTGCGCCGCCTGCCCTTCGGCCTCCACCCGGAGACCGGGTGCTCCTGCACGAGGTCGACGACCTCCAGCCGCGGCTCGGCACGGACCCCGGCGGGCGTCAGAGGGAGCGCGCGTGCGGGAACCGCCATCCCCGGGTCGGCGACCGGATTCCAGCACGCGAACACGTGCGCGCCCTCGCCCTCGAGCGGCGGACGTTCGGTGCGGCAGCGGTCGGTCGCGGCGGCGCAGCGCGGTGCGAACCGGCATCCGGGAACCGCCTCGGCCGGATCCGGCGGAGAACCCGGGATCGAGGACAGCTCGACACCCCGGTCCTGCTCGAGCGAGGGGATCGAGTCGAGGAGCGCCCGCGTGTAACGGTGCCGCGTGTGCCGGAACAGCGACCGGGTCGGGCCTGTCTCCACGAGACGCCCGGCGTACATGACGCCCACCCGGTCGGCGTGCCGGGCCACCACGCCCATGTCGTGCGTGACCAGGATCATCGCCATTCCGAGCTGCTCCTTGAGTCGGGCGAGCAGGTCGAGGATCTCCGCCTGGATCGTGACGTCGAGGGCGGTCGTGGGTTCGTCCGCGATGAGCAGATCGGGTTCGGCGATGAGCGCCATCGCGATCATCACGCGCTGGCGCATGCCTCCGGACAGCTGGTGCGGATAGTCCCGCATGCGCTCGGACGGCCGCGGGATGCCGACGAGCGCCAGCATCTCCTCCGCCCTGCGCAGCGCCTCTGCCCGCGGCGCCAGCCCGTGCAGCAGCAGAGGCTCCGCGACCTGGTCGCCCACGCGCCTGGTCGGATTGAGCGCGGTCAGCGAGTCCTGGAAGACCATCGAGATCCGGCGTCCGCGCAGCGCGCGATATGCTCGCGGGTCCGCGCCGACGAGCTCCGCGCCGTCGAATCGGATCGACCCGCTCGTGATCGACGAGCCCGCCGGCAGCATCCCCATGATCGACAGGCCGGTCATCGACTTGCCCGATCCCGTCTCCCCGACGATGCCGAGCGTCTCGCCGCGGGCGAGGTCGAGGTCCACGCCGGTGATCGGACGCACGGTCCGCTCTCCCGCGCGGATCTGGACCGAGAGGTCTCGAATCGTCAGCATCGCCTGCTCCCTTGCGCCCGCCGCTCCGCGCGGCGCTGCCCTGTTCATCCATGATCCTGCGACACCGCGCCCGCGCGGCGTTCGTCCACTCCGTCGAACGGAGAGACCTCTGTTCGTCCTCGGGGACGAGCGTCGGCGCCCGAGCGGCCTCAGCGCGCGGAGGGTCGTCCGAGTTGTTCCCGGAAGAGCCGCTGCAGGTTCCCGCCGAGCACGCCGAGGATATCCGCCTCGGCCCATCCCCGGCGCAGCAGCGCCTCGGTGACGAGCGGCAGTCCCTCCGGACCCTCCAGCCCGGGCAGGTACACGTCGGCGGGGACGCCCTGGACCTCGGTGACGACGCAGCAGGGCGGCGTGGTCTCACCGATCACCTCGCGGACGAAGTCGGGCCCGAGACCCACGTGCTCGCTCCCCGCGATCGCCGCGATGTGCTCGAAGTGGTCGATGAGCCGGTCGATGGTCGCCGGCCGGTCGTCCAGGAACGGCGCGAAGAAGTTCGCACAGATCACACCGCCGCCCGCGGCGATCGCGGCGAGATGCTCGTCCGGGAGATTCCGATGATGATCGCGCAGCGCCCGCGCGGAGGAGTGCGACGCGACCACCGGACGTGTCGCGATCTCCAGCACGTGCGACACGCCTGCGCGGCCCAGGTGGCTGAGGTCGACGAGCATTCCGGCCCGTTCCATCTCGCGCACCGCGACGACTCCGGCGCCGGTCAGGCGGCTGCGGGCGGCGTCCTCACCGGATCCGTCCGCGAACGCTCCGCGGCCGACATGCGTGAGCGAGCCGACGCGCACTCCGAGCCGGTGCATCGTCGCGATCAGCTCCACGTCCGCGTCGAGACCGGGCATCCCCTCGAGCGCCAGCACGAGCGCGATCCGGCCGTCCGCGATCGTGCGATCGACGTCCTCGCCGGTGCGGCACAGCGCGACCCGGTGGGCGTTCTCCTCTGCGACCCGATGTGCGGCCTCGATCATGCGCAGGGTGCGGCGTAGCGCCCCCTCGGGACGATGAGGATCCTCGACGAACACGGGGAGCACCTGGGTCCGCCGCATGGAGACCGCCGATCCGGGCGACAGTATCCGGGCGCCGTCGGCGTCGCTCGCGTTCAGGTGCAGCCGGGCGAAAGTCAGGAGGTCGACGGCGCGCATCGCGAGCATCGATCCGGCGGGAGCGTTCGACCGGCCCATCGACCACACCGGCGCGGGGGCCAGCGGCGCGCCCGGCTCCGGCGCGAGGTGCCCGACGGCGACAGGCAGCCGCATCGCCTCCGCGGCATCGACCGCGGCATGATCGAGCTCCAGCGGATCCAGGATCCTCTCGCGCAACGCGCGCTCCCAGCTCTGCCCGCGCAGCACCTCCACCATCCGCCCGAGCAGGCAGTAGCCGGCGTTGTTGTACGACCAGAGCGCGCCCGGCGGGAACAGCGCCGGCGTGCGGTCGGCGAGCAGCGCCACATAGTCGCGGAGCGCCTCGTCGCCGGCGCCCGTGTCGTCGAACACGTCGCCCTCGAACCCGCCGGTGTGTGCGAGCAGTCGGCGCGCCGTGATCCCGGGGTCGGCCGCGGCGCCGGAGAGACGCAGCCCCGGCAGCGCATCGGTGATCGGCGCGTCCAGGTCGAGGAGGCCATCGTCGACCAGCTGCATCACGAGGGTCGCGGTGAAGGTCTTCGTGATCGAACCGATCTGGAAGATCGCATCGGTGGTCGCGGACTCTCCGCTGGCGAGGTTCAGCACCCCGTCCGCGGCGACGATGCTCCGCCCCGCGATCGCGACGGCGACAGAGACCGCCGGCACGCCGTACGTTCGGCGCAGGGCAGGCAGACGGTCGTCCAGTGCGGTCTGGAGCGCGTCGAGAACGGGCATGGTCCTCCTCGGGTCGCGCCGAGCCTAGGGCGCGACCGGAGGAGGCGGTTCATCCGTGCGCACGAGTGCGGAGGCCGCGCTTGGTCCGCGCGGCCAGGATGGTCACGCGGCGATCGCGTGCGCGGCCTCTCGGTCCAGCAGCCGGCGCTTGACGTCCTCGCCCCAGGCGAAGCCGCCGAGGGTGCCGTCGGTGCGCAGCACGCGGTGGCAGGGGACGAACAATGCGGGGGCGTTGCGTGCGCAGATCGACGCGGCGGGGCGCACGGCCCCGGGCTTGCCGAGAGCGACGGCGAACTCGGTGTACGTGAGCGGCTCGCCCGGGACGATCCGGCGCAGCGCCTCCCAGCCGGCGGTCTGCATGTCGGTGCCGAACTGGCGCACCGCGACCGTCTCGATCGCCGAGAGATCCCCCGCGTAGTATGCGGCGACGGCGTCCGCCGCGGCGGTGCGGCCCTCCGTGACCTCGGAGGGACGGTGCTTCTCCGCGAGTCGCTGCAGGATGGCTTCGTGGTCGGCCGTCCACCCGGAGGCGAGCACGCGGTCGTGCTCGTCGGCGAGGATCGTGAACGGCCCGTCGGGGGTGTCGACGGTCTGGATGATGGCGGTCATTTCGTGCCTTCCGTGATCGAGATGGTCGGTGCGGTCTTCGGGGCGAGGGCCGACGGGGAAGCGTCGACGGCGCTCGGTGCGCCGCCGCCCTTCCGCACGGCCTTCGCCGGGGCCGCGCGCCACAGGTGGGCGGTGAGATAGCTGCGCCAGGGCGCGACGCGTGTCGCCCACGCGGTGAGCGGCCCGGCGTCGGACGGGATCCCTGACGCGCCGGCCCCCGCGCGTGCGGCGACGTCTCCGGGCAGGAGCACATCGGGGTCGCCGAGCACTCGCATACGCACGTAGTCGGCGGTCCACGGCCCGATCCCGGGCATGGCGAGGAGGGCTGCGCGCTGCGCATCGCCGTCGTCGCCGAGCGTGAGCGTGAGCGAGCCGTCGGCGAGGGCGGCGGCGGCGCCGGTGACGGCTCTGATGCGCGCCGCCGGGCCGCGCAGCACCTCGTGGCCGTGCTCGGCGATCGCCGTCATGGTGGGGAAGAGGATCCCCTCCCCCGAACCCTCGGGACCGGATCCGACCCGCTCCCCCAGCTCCTGGGCGAGAAGGGTCAGGGCGGTGCGCGCGGCGGCGACCGTGATCTGCTGGCCGATCATCGCGCGGATGAGCATCTCGTGCGGATCCGCCGCACCGGGCACCCGGATGCCGGGCACCGCGGCGACGAGGGGCGCCAGCGGTTCGTGCCCCGAGAGCGCCGCGTCGACGGCCAGCGGGTCGGCGTCCAGGTCGAACAGCCGGCGGGCGCGTGCGACGAGCGGCGCGAGGTCGCCGAGCTGGGCGAGTCGCGCCCGCAGGTGCAGGCGGTCGGCGTCGTCGAGGCGGAGCTCGAACCAGGCGGGTCCGCCGCCGAGGCGCAGGTGCCGCGCGAACGAGCGCTCGCCGGCGGTCTCGACCCCGGGCAGCGCCCTCGCACGCATCCAGGCGAACAGCCCTTCCGCGTCGAGCGGACGGCGGTACGGCAGCAGCAGCTCGATCTCACCGGGGACCACCGCTGCCGCGCTCGCCGTGTCGCGGCCGTGACGCCGCGCGCGCAGCTCCCCCGGCGCGAGACCGAAGACCTCGCGCACCGTGTCGTTGAACTGGCGCACACTCGCGAAGCCGGCCGAGAACGCCACGTCGGCGATCGGCAGATCGGTGCCCACCAGCAGCATGCGGGCGGTGTGCGCGCGATGCGCACGGGCGAGCGCGAGCGGCCCGGCGCCGAGCTCGGCCGTCAGCAACCGGGTGAGGTGACGCGCCGAGTAGCCCAGGCGGGCGGCGAGCCCCGGCACGCCCTCGCGTTCGACGACCCCGTCGGCGATGAGGCGCATGGCCCTGGCCGTGACGTCGCCGCGCAGGTTCCACTCCGGCGAGCCGGGCGCCGCCTCGGGGAGGCAGCGCTTGCAGGCGCGGTAGCCCGCCTCGTGCGCCGCCGCGCTGGTCGGGAAGAAGGTGACGTTCTCGGGCTTGGGCGTGCGTGCAGGGCAGCTCGGTCGGCAGTAGATCCCGGTCGAGCGGACCGCCGTCACGAACTGCCCGTCGAAGCGGGTGTCCCGCGCGTCGATCGCGCGGTACCGCTCGTCGAAGGTCATCGCGGGGAAGCTCATGCCTCCACTCTGGCACGTCCGTTTCCCGCAGCCTCGCGGAAATCGGACACGGCAGTTCCGGCTCCCCGGAGCCCCAGCGCAGACCCCCGGATCCCCGTCCCCGCCGGCGCCGAGACCCCCACGGCGCGCCGAGACCCCCGCGCGGCGGCCTCCCCCTGTGGGGGTATCGACGCTGCGTGGGGGTCTCGCGAGGGATCCGGCGGGGATCCGGCAGGGATCCGCGGGGATCCGGTCAGTGGAAGAAGTGGCGCTCTCCCGTGAAGAACATGGTCACGCCGGCCTTGCGGGCCGCGTCCACGACCTCTTCGTCCCGCACGGATCCGCCGGGCTGCACGATCGCCGTCACGCCGGCGTCGATCAGCACCTGCGCGCCGTCGGCGAACGGGAAGAACGCGTCCGACGCGGCGACGGATCCGGCCGCGCGGTCACCCGCGCGCTCGACCGCCAGACGGCAGGAGTCGACGCGGTTGACCTGACCCATGCCGACGCCGACCGTGGCGTTCGCCTTGGCGAGCACGATCGCGTTCGACTTCACGGCGCGGCACGCCTTCCACGCGAAGATCAGGTTCTCCATCTCGAGGTCGTCCGGGCGCTCGCCGGAGACCAGCTCCCAGTTCTTGGCGACCGAGACGATGTCGTCCGGGAAGCGGTCCGCGTCCTGCAGCAGCAGGCCGCCGGACACCAGGCGCACGTCCATCCGCTCCTGCTGCCAGTCGTCGGGCAGCTGGAGCAGGCGCAGGTTCTTCTTCGCCTTGAACACCTCGAGCGCGGCCGGCTCGAACGCCGGCGCGACGATGACCTCGGTGAAGATGTCCTTGAGGTTCTCGGCCATCTTCAGGGTCACGGTGCCGTTCGCGGCGATGACGCCGCCGTAGGCCGAGACCGGGTCGCACTCGTGCGCACGCAGGTGCGCGCTCGCGATCGGGTCCAGCGCGTTGGGCGCCGTGGTCGCGATGCCGCACGGGTTCGCGTGCTTGATGATGGCGACGGCCGGATGCACCATGTCGTACGCCGCGCGCAGAGCCGCGTCGGCGTCGACGTAGTTGTTGTACGACATCTCCTTGCCCTGCAGCTGCGTGGCCTGCGCGATGCCGTGGCCGCCGGCGCGGGTGTAGATCGCCGCGCGCTGGTGCGAGTTCTCGCCGTAGCGCAGCGTCGCCAGGCGCGAGGCGGAGATCGTGAGGTGCTCGGGGAGGTCGCTGTCGCTGGACAGGGTGCCGTCGGAGAACCACTGCGCCACGGCGGTGTCGTAGGCGGCGGTGTGCGCGAACGCGCGGGCGGCCAGCTCACGACGCTGGGCGAGCGTGGTGCCCCCGTCCTCGAGGGCGCGCAGCAGCGACGGATAGGACTCGGGCGAGACCACGATCGCGACGTTGGCGTGGTTCTTCGCGGCGGCGCGCACCATCGCCGGCCCGCCGATGTCGATCTGCTCCACGACGTCGTCGCCCACGGCGCCCGAGGCGACCGTCTGCACGAAGGGGTACAGGTTCACCACGACGAGCTCGAACGGGCTGATCCCGAGCTCGGCGAGCTGACGCTCGTGGTCCTCCAGACGCAGATCTGCGAGCACCGCGCCGTGGATCGACGGGTGCAGGGTCTTCACGCGCCCGTCGAGCATCTCGGCGACCCCTGTGACGGCGGCGACGTCGGTGACGGCGATGCCCGCATCCCGGATGGTCTGGGCGGTGGATCCGGTCGACACGATCTCGATGCCGTTGTCGGCGAGCGCCTGGGCCAGCGGCACGAGCCCCGTCTTGTCGCTCACGGAGACGAGCGCACGGCGGATGCGCACGGCATCGCGGGGGCGGTAGAGGGACGGGTCGTGGGCAGGACCGGCCATCGGGACTTCCTTCCGGGGGTGGGCGTCAGTTCGGGGAGGGGCGGGCGCCGAGATCGAGCTCGCCCTCGGCGATGCGGCGGACGACGTCGATCAGGAGTCGTCGCTCGACGGGCTTGATGCGCTCGTGCAGCGTGGCCTCGGTGTCGCCCTCGTGCACCGGCACGCGCTCCTGCGCGAGGATCGGTCCGCTGTCGACGCCGTCGTCGACCACGATCACGCTGGCGCCGGTCTCGCCGACGCCCGCGGCGAGGGCGTCGCGCACGCCGTGCGCTCCCGGGAACTCGGGCAGGTAGGCCGGGTGCGTGTTGATGATGTTCGGCGCCCAGGCCGCCACGACGTCGTGCGGCAGCAGGCGCATGAGGCCGGACAGCACGATGAGGTCCGGATTCCAGACCCTCAGCTGCGCGTCGAGCTCGGCGCCCCACTCCTCGCGGCTGTCGAACGCCTCCCACGGCACCACGAACGACGGGATCCCGAACGCCTCGGCGTGCGCGAGACCGTCGGCCTCGCGATCGGCACCGATCACGATGATCCGGGCGGGGAATCCGGGGTCGTCAGCCGCGTCGAGGAGGGCACGAAGATTCGAGCCGGTGCCCGAGATGAGTACGGCGACCGTCAGCACCCGAACAGTCTAGCCGGGAGCCCGCGACGCCCCGGCCGCGGTGACGCCGCCGCTCAGACGCGCTCGGAGCGCAGCACGTCCTCCGCGTCGTCGAACCCTTCCTCACCGAAGAGCCCCCGGCGACGCGGCGCGAGCAGCAGGATCCCCGCGCCGACGAGCACCTCGAGCCCGAGCGCGAGGGCGACGGGACCCGGCTCGGGACCTGCGACGGCGAGGCGCCCCGGTCCGAGCGAGCCGCGCGACAGCGCGGCGAGCAGGGCGCCCGCGCCGCCGGAGAGCACGGCGATCCCCACGGCCGTCGCCGCGCGGGCGCCGAACGACGCCTCGGCGCCCGCGGAGACCTGACGCGAGCGGATCAGCCACCCGGCGAAGGCGCCCGCCGCGATCGGCACCAGGACGACGATGAGCAGCCACGGGGACGTGCTGTCCGGCACGAGTCCCAGCAGCGGAACGCTCGGGACCACGCCGAGCGCGGTGCCGGCGGGCGAGACGGCCGTGCCCGCGCCGATCGCGAAGCCGGGGCCGGCGATCCAGGCGACCGCCCAGGCCACGAGCGTCGGCAGGTATGCGAGCTGCGCCAGTCCGATCACGACGACGCCGAGCCCGTCGGCGCGCAGCACCTCGAACAGCGCCACGGTCTGACCGCCGCGCACGAGGGCGGCCACGGCGACCGCCAGCCCCGCCGCGCCCACGACTCCGACGACCGCGGCGGCAGCGCCCCGCACGATGTCGCCGGGCACAGGGGCCCAGTCGGGCCGTCGGTCCAGCGCATCCTGCACACGGTCGACGATCCCGCCGTCGCCTTCGCCCCACGCGGTCGCGACGGCTCCGGCGAGCGCGCCGCACAGGAACACGAGCGGCGGGAACAGCATCGCCGCCCACAGCGGCGCCCGCAGCACGCCGAGTCCGCCGGTCAGGGCGGTGAGGGTCGAGATCGCCGCGAAGACGACCGTGCCGCCGATCACGCCTGCGGGCCAGGATCCGGCGAGCGCGGCACGACGGCCCGAGCGCGCCGCGAAGATCGCCGTGAAGCCGAGCAGGAGCAGCGGCGTCACCGACAGTGCGAAGCGCGCGGCGGACGGATCCAGCCCCGTCGAGCGCACCAGCGCGTCGGGCAGCGAGACGGCCAGCGGCACGCCGTGCCCGAACTGCCACAGAGTGGCGGTCGCCGGCCACAGCGCGCCCCAGTCGGCGCGCGTCCCGAACGCCACCGCCCAGATCACGGTGAGGGGCGCGAGCAGCGCGGCGAGGCCGATCGCAGCCGCGACGACGGCATCGACCGCCGCCAGGAGCACGATGAGGAGGCGTTGCATGACGGCTTCGAGCCTACGTGCTCCGCCGCACGACACACGGACGACATCCGCGACGCGATACGGTTTTCCGCGGAGGTCCCCCATGACAACAGTCCCCCCGCCCACGACCGACGAGACCGCCGCAGAGCCCAAGAACGCGCTCGACCGGTTCTTCGAGATCACCCGACGCGGATCCACCCTCGGCACCGAGGTCCGCGGCGGCATCGTCACCTTCGTGACGATGGCCTACATCGTCATCCTCAACCCGATCATCCTGGCCACGCCCGACGTCGCGGGCCACACTCTGCCGGGCACCGCGGTCGCCGCCGCCACGGCGCTGACCGCGGGCGTCATGACGATCCTTTTCGGGCTCGTCGCCCGGCTGCCGTTCGCCTTCGCCGCGGGCCTCGGCATCAACGCCTTCCTCGCGTTCACGGTCGTCAAGTCGGTCACCTGGCCCGAGGCCATGGCGCTCGTGGTGATCAACGGCGTGATCATCGTGCTGCTCGCGGCGACCGGGCTGCGCAAGCTCATCTTCGACGCCGTGCCCGTGCAGCTCAAGCTCGCCATCACGGTCGGCATCGGCCTGTTCATCGCGTTCATCGGGTTCGTGAACGCGGGCTTCGTCACCTCGACGAAGCAGCCCTCCCCTCCGGTCGACCTCGGCATCGGCGGATCCGTCGCCTCGATCCCCACCCTGCTGTTCGTGCTCACCCTGCTGATCGGCGGCGTGCTCATCGCGCTGCGCGTCAAGGGCGCCATCCTCATCGCGCTCGTGGGCGGCACGGTGCTGGCCGCCATCCTCAACCTCATCTGGCCGTTCGGGCAGAAGTTCGGCTTCACGGGCAGCATCGTGGGCCTGCCGGATCTGAGCCTCATCGGCCGGGTGGACTTCGGATTCGACCTTGCGAAGGTCGGCGGCGTCACCCTGGTGATGTTCGTCTTCACGCTGCTGTTCTCGAACTTCTTCGACGCGATGGGCACCATGACGGGTCTCGCCAAGGAGGCCGATCTCGCCGACGAGAAGGGCGACTTCCCGCGGATCAAGTCGGCCCTGGTGGTCGAGGGCGTCGGCGCGATCGTCGGCGGCGGCACCTCCTCGTCGTCCGCGACCGTGTTCGTCGAATCCGGCGCCGGCATCGGCGAGGGGGCCCGCACGGGCCTGGCGACCACCATCACCGGCGTGCTGTTCCTGCTCGCGATGTTCTTCACCCCGCTCACGGCCCTCGTGCCCAGCGAGGTCGCCGCGGCCGCGCTCGTGCTCGTCGGCGCGATGATGCTGTCGCAGATCAAGAACATCGACCTCGGAGACTTCCGCGTGCTGCTCCCGGTGTTCCTCACGGTCACGGTCATGCCGATGACCTACTCGATCGCCAACGGCATCGGCGCCGGCTTCGTCAGCTGGATCGTCGTGAACGCCCTCACCGGCCGCGCCAAGACGATCCATCCGCTGCTGTGGGTGGTGGGCGTCGGGTTCGTGCTGTTCTTCGCCCGCGGCCCGATCGAGGCCCTGCTCGGGGCGTGACCGCCGGCTGATCCCCGGATCCGACGAGGCCCTCTCGCCGCACGACGCCCGGATGGGCGGTGCCGTGAGAGGGCCTCGTCGCGTATCCCTCCCGGGCGCTCCGCTCAGAGCGCGAGCGGCACGCCCGCCTCGGGCACCCGCAGCCGCCCGGCGAGCCCCGCATAGCCGAACTCGCGCACGAGGCGCTCGCGCGTCTCGGAGAAGTGGTGCCATCCTTCGGCGTGCACCGGCACGATGAGGGCCTCCCCCAGCTCCCGGGCGGCCTCCACCGCGGTGCGCGCGTTCAGGGTGAGGTCCGCGTCGCCGAAGCGGCCCACGTTCGCGGCCCCGGCGAAGAGCACGGCCACGTCGATCCGCCCGATCCGCTCGGCGATCGCCGACACCACCGCGACGGACGCGTTGTCGCCCGACACGTACACGACGCGCTCGCCCGGGGCCGAGAGCACGAAGCCCGTCACGGTGCCCGACAGCGCCTCCGCACCCTCCGGCCCGTGCAGCGCCGGGACCGCGGTGATCGAGACCTCTCCGACGCGCTGTGTCTGCCACGGCGCGAGTCCGGTCACGCCCTCGATCCGCTCCTGCGCCTCGGGCGTGGAGAGCACGACACCGGCACGCGGCAGGAACGCGCGCCCCGCCTCGTCGAGGTTGTCGGGGTGCTGGTCGTGCGAGAGCAGGACAGCGTCGATCGCCCCCATCTCCGCGGGGCCGAGCGCGGGTCCCGTGAGCTTGTGCAGCGCGATGCCGCCCTCATAGATCCGCGGGGCGTCGAAGGTCGGGTCCGTGAGCAGACGCAGGCCGGCGTATTCGAGCACGACGGTCGGTCCGCCGACGAGGGTCAGGGTCAGAGGGTTCTGGGTCATGGATCCATCGTGCCGATCCCGTCCGCTCTCCGGGAGTGGCCCTGAAGTCACCTTTCGATAAGATCGGGCCATGCGCACCGCCGCCGTGCTCGCCTTCCCCGGCATCAGCCCGTTCCACCTGTCCGTCCCGCTCATGGTCTTCGGCGGTGTGGGCGTGCGCTCGGTCGAGGCCGCCTACCGCGTCGTCACGGTGGCCGAGGAGCCGGGCGCGATCCGCACCGCCGCCGGACTCGACCTCGTCGTCGGCGAAGGGCTCGACGCCCTCGCCGGCGCCGATCTCGTGGTCATCCCCAGTTGGGATCCGGAGGTCGCGCCGAGCGCCGCCCTGCTCGACGCCGTCCGCACCGCGCATGCGAACGGCGCGCGGGTGCTGGGCCTGTGCCTGGGTGCCTTCGTGATCGCCGCGAGCGGCATCGCGGACGGCCGCGAGGTGTCCACGCACTGGTCCGCGGGTCCGCAGCTCGCGGCCCGTCATCCCGAGCTCACGGTGCGCTGCGAGGCCCTCTGGACCGACCTGGGCGACGTGGTCACCTCCGCCGGGGTGGCCGCCGCCCTGGACTGCTGCCTGCACATCGTCCGCACCGAACTGGGCAGCGCCGTCGCCGCGGATCTGGCCCGATCGCTCGTCATGGCGCCGCACCGGGAGGGATCCCAGGCCCAGTTCCTGTCCCGTCCGATCGCCGCCGACCGGGACGGCGACGAGATCGACCGGGCCATCGCCTGGGCCATGGAGCGGATCGACGCGCCGGCTCCCCTCGACGACTGGGCCGGCGCCGTGCACCTCTCCCGCCGCACGTTCACACGGCGCTTCCGCGACCGCACCGGCACGAGCCCGGGCGACTGGCTGCTGCAGCGCCGTCTGGACGAGGCGCGCCGCCTCCTGGAGGCGTCGGACCTGCCCGTCGACGCGGTCGCCCAGCGCACCGGATTCGGCAGCGCGGTCACGCTGCGCCACCACTTCCGCGCACGCTTCGGCACGACGCCGGGTGCACACCGCCGGGCGTTCGCCGACCCGGCCTGACCCCGCCCGAGCGGTTCGGCGCGACCCGAGATCAGGCGAACCGACCGAGATCAGGCGGATCCTGCGCGGATCCCCGGATCTCGGTCGTTCCACCGCATCCCGGCAGGGCGGCCACCTCCCGCTCTGCACGACGAAGGGCCCCCGGCGCGAAGCCGGGAGCCCTTCGTGTACTGCGGTGCTTTACAGCGCAGCGCACTTCGACTCGTCGCTACGCTCCTCGCTCAGCAACCGGGTCGAAGCCGCTTCGCGCCTACAGTGCAGCAAATACCTCGCGCAGCAGTGCGGCGGTCTCGGACGGCGTCTTGCCGACCTTGACGCCGGCGGCCTCGAGGGCCTCCTTCTTCGCCTGCGCCGTGCCCGCCGAGCCGGAGACGATGGCGCCGGCGTGGCCCATGGTCTTGCCCTCGGGCGCGGTGAAGCCCGCGACGTAGCCGACGACCGGCTTGGTGACGTTGGCCTTGATGAACTCGGCCGCACGCTCCTCGGCGTCGCCGCCGATCTCGCCGATCATGACGATCGCCTTGGTCTCGGGGTCGGCCTCGAACGCGGCGAGCGCGTCGATGTGCGTCGTGCCGATGACCGGGTCGCCGCCGATGCCGATGGCGGTCGAGAAGCCCAGGTCGCGCAGCTCGAACATCATCTGGTAGGTCAGGGTGCCCGACTTCGAGACGAGACCGATCGGGCCCTTGCCGGTGATGTTGGCCGGGGTGATGCCGGCGAGTGCCTCGCCCGGGGTGATGATGCCGGGGCAGTTCGGCCCGATGATGCGGGTCTTGTTGCCCTTCTCGGTCGCGTACGCCCACGCCTCGGCGGAGTCGCCGACCGGCACGCCCTCGGTGATGACCACGAGCAGCGGGATCTCGGCATCGATGGCCTCGACCATCGCGTCCTTCGTGAACGCCGGCGGCACGAAGGCGACCGATGCGTTCGCGCCCGTCTTCTCGATCGCCTCGGCGACCGAGGCGAACACCGGCAGCTCGACGGCGTTGCCGTCCTTGTCGGTGTGCGAGACCGTGGTGCCGGCCTTGCGCGCGTTCACGCCGCCGACGACGTTCGTGCCCGCCTTGAGCATGAGCGCGGTGTGCTTGGTGCCCTCGCCGCCCGTGATGCCCTGGACGATGACCTTGGAGTCCTTGTTGAGATAGATCGACATGTCTCTAGTCCTTTCAGGCGTTCGCCAGCTCGGCGGCCTTGTCGGCGCCCTCGTCCATGGTGGCGGCGAGCGTGACGAGGGGGTGGTTCGCGGCCGTGAGGATCGCACGGCCCTCTTCGACCTGGTTGCCGTCGAGGCGGACGACCAGCGGCTTGGTCGCCGCGTCGCCGAGGATCTCGAGGGCCTTGACGATGCCCTCTGCGACGGCCACGCAGCTGGTGATGCCGCCGAACACGTTCACGAAGACGCTCTTGACCTGCTCGTCGCCGAGGATCACGTCCAGGCCGGAGGCCATGACCTGCGCGTTCGCGCCGCCGCCGATGTCGAGGAAGTTGGCCGGCTTCACGCCGCCGTGGTTCTCTCCCGCGTACGCGACCACGTCGAGGGTCGACATGACCAGACCCGCGCCGTTGCCGATGATGCCGACCTGGCCGTCGAGCTTGACGTAGTTGAGACCCGACTCCTTGGCCTTGGCCTCGAGCGGGTTCTCGGTCGCCTTGTCGGCGAGCTCCTCGTGCTCCGGGTGACGCACCTCGGAGGCGTTGTCGTCGAGGGTGACCTTGCCGTCGAGCGCGATGATGTCGCCGTCCTCGGTCTGCACCAGCGGGTTGACCTCGACCAGGGTCGCGTCCTCGCCCTTGTAGACCTCGAACAGCTTCACGAAGACGTCGGCGACCTTCTCGGCGAGGCCGGGCTCGAAGTTCGCGGCCCGGGCGATCTCGAGCGCCTTGTCGAGCGTGATGCCCTCGATCGGGTTGACCTCGACGCGGGCGAGCGCCTCGGGCTTCTCGACCGCGAGCTGCTCGATCTCCATGCCGCCCTCGACCGAGGCGAGGCTCAGGTACGAGCGGTTGGCCCGGTCGAGCAGGACCGAGAAGTAGAACTCGCGCGCGATGCGGGCACCGGCGGCGACCATGACGCGCTTCACGACGTGGCCCTTGATGTCCAGGCCCAGGATCGCCTTCGCGGCCTCGTACGCCTCGTCCGGGTTCTTCGCGACCTTCACGCCGCCGGCCTTGCCGCGGCCGCCGGTCTTGACCTGCGCCTTGACGACGACCACACCACCGAGCTTCTCCGCCGCTGCCTTCACCTCCTCGGGGGTGTCGGCGACGATGCCGGCGAGGACCGGCACTCCGTACTTTTCGAAAAGGTCTCGTGCCTGGTACTCGTAGAGGTCCACGTGCAGTCCTTCGCTGGTTGCGACGAATGGGACGCGACAGGAATTCTGTCGGGTGTCGATGTGATTCGACCCGATCAGCCAGCTTACTACCGCGGAATCGCGGTTCCTGACCGCCGGTACAGCCTTCCGGAGGGGGCCGGCGACCCGCAGCGACGCACATCGGTGCACGGAGGGGCGAGGGAACTAGGCTGTGCTGCTATGACAGAGCACGCCGACGTGTCCCCCGCCCGCACCGCCGTGGTGCGCGCGGCGCTCGAGCTGTTCTCCGCCCAGGGCTTCGACGCGACCTCGGTCGAGCAGATCGCGCGCGCCGCCGGCATCTCCCGATCCACCTTCTTCCGTCAGTTCGGCGGCAAGGACGACGTCGTCTTCGCCGATCACGAGGAGCTGCTCGAGGGGCTGCGCCGCTACCTGGACCGCTCCCACCCGAATCCGTGGACCGCCGTGTGCGACGCGTCGATGATGGTGTTCCGGGCGTTCGCCGCCGACCCCGAGCTGGCGCGCCTGCGCTATCAGGTGGTGCGGGAGGTGCCGACCCTGCGCGAACGCGAGATCGTCGCGGTGTTCCGCTACGAGCGCCTCTTCGACGAGTACCTGCGGCGTTCGCTGCCGGATCTGGATCCGCTCGACGCGGTCGGCTTCGCGGCGCTCGTCACCGCCGTGCACAATCACGTGCTGCGGCGCCTGCTGCGCGGATCGCGCACCTCGGCGGCGGCTCTGCGCCGTGCGCTCGACGACGTGCTGCGGCGGTACGGCGTGCACCCGGACGGCATGAAGGAGCCCGGCGACGACGCGGTCGTGGTGGCCGTGTTCCCCCGATCGATGCCGATGGCCGAGATCAGCCGGCGCCTGCGCGACGAACTGGGCTGAGGTCCGTACCGCGCCCGCGCGATCCCCGGTGGGTTCGGTATCGGTCGCGCGCGCGAATCGCGGTACGCTGTCTCATGAATCCTGAGACTCAGTCTCACTCCTGCGGTTGGAGATCCCATGAGCAACGACGCCCCCCGCTTCCCCGGCGAAGCCGTCACCTCCTATGACCTGACCGGTCGCGCCGGCACCGACTACTACGAGGTCTTCTCCGACATCCCCGCCGCCGATCGTGCGCACTGGGAGCGGGCGCAGGCGTACGTCGATGAGGTCGCCCCGCAGATGCTCGACGCGTGGGACCGTGCCGAGTACCCGCTGGACGCCGCCCGCCGCATGGGCGAGATGGATCTCGTGGCCGACGGCATCGAGCACCCCGCACTGACCCGGATGAGCCCGCTCGCGGCCGGCCTGGTCAACATGGAGATCTCCCGCGGCGACGGCTCGCTCGGCACCGTGCTGGCCGTGCAGGGCGGGCTCGCGCTGCGCTCCCTCGCGCTGTTCGGCAGCCCCGAGCAGCAGGAGCGCTGGCTGGTCCCCCTCGCCGACGGCTCGGTGCTCGGATCCTTCGCGCTCACCGAGCCGGACCACGGATCCGACTCGGTCTCGCTGGAGACCGTCGCCCGTCGCGACGGCGACGAGTGGGTGCTACGCGGGGCGAAGAAGTGGATCGGCAACGGCGCCTCCGGCGGCATCACCTTCGTGTGGGCGCGCGTCGACGACGAGGGCGCCGCCGAGCACGGCGCCGTGCGCTGCTTCCTCGTCGAGCAGGACCGTCCGGGCTACCAGGGCACCGTCATCACCGGCAAGGTGTCGCTGCGCGGGATCCACCAGGCGCACATCCGCCTCGACGACGTGCGGATCCCTCGGGATGCGGTGCTGCCGGGCACGCACAGCTTCAAGGACGCGTCCACCGTGCTGTACGCGACCCGCTCGGGCGTGGCCTGGTCGGCCCTCGGGCACGCGACCGCCTGCTACGAGGCGGCACTCGCGTACGCCACGACGCGGATCCAGTTCGGCAAGCCGCTCGCGAAGTTCCAGATGGTGCAGGAGCGCCTCACCCACATGCTGGAGGAGCTCACGGCGATGCAGCTGTACTGCCGCCGGATGGCGGACATGGACGAGGCGGGCACCCTGCGGCCGACGCAGGCCTCGCTCGCCAAGTTCCACAACACGCGCGCCGCACGCCGCATCGCCCAGACCGCGCGCGACCTGCTCGGCGGCAACGGCATCCTGCTCGAGAACGGCGTGATGCAGCACATGGCCGACATCGAGGCCATCCACACCTACGAGGGCACCGAGAGCGTGCAGGCGCTGCTCATCGGCCGCGACATCACCGGGATGAGCGCGTTCGCCTGACCCGGCGCCAAGCCGAGCTCGGTCTTGCCGCTGCGCAGGGTCCGGGCGCGGTTGCGCAGGGCGCGGGCGCCGTTGTGCAGGGGCGGGCGCCGTTGTGCAGGGGCGGGATCCGCTGTTCCGGTCACACCTCCGCGCGGCGGCCGCGGCGCGCCCGGCCTAGAGCTACGGCACGACCGGGGCTCCCTGCAGAACGACCGGGGCTCCCTGCAGAACAACCAGGGCTCCCTGCAGAACGACCAGGGCTCCCTGCAGAACGGCTCGGGCTCAGGTGCAGGCGCAGCCGCCGGAGGGCGTCTTCACCATGAAGCACACGTCGCACACCCCGTAGTCGCGTTCGTCCAGCGGAGTCGTCTTCGGCGCGCGGGGCTCGGACTTGGGCTTCGCCGGAGCGCGGGTCCCCGCGGTGCGCGACGGACGCGCGACGCCGGCCGGTGCGCTCGGCAGCTCGCTCGGATGCGTCACGTAGAAGTACGGCGCGCGGCCCTCGCTGGGCGCGAGCGGCAGCGGCCGCCCGCCGACGACGACGATCTCGTCCTCGGTGAAGCCGTTCGTGTAGGTGCGCCCGATGTGCAGGGCCGCACCGTCGCCGCGGCGGATCGCCTCGATGTAGCGGCCGCGGTCGATGAAGGTGCTGACGCCGACGGCGTCCACGATCGCGCGGATGAAGTCGTGGTTCACCGGGTCGATGCGCTGACCGCGCAGAGCCTCGGTGAGCGACTTGTAGGGACGGGAGGTGCCGGTGGGGGTCGGGCCCTGGACTTCGTTCATCCCCTCTAGGATCCCACGTTCTGCTCGGAGCGGCCTGCGCGCGTGCGAGACTGGCCGCATGCCCCGCGCGACCGTGATCGGCAGCGGACCGAACGGCCTGACCGCCGCGGTCTCGCTCGCCCGTGCCGGATACGCGGTCGAGGTGATCGAGGCGGCGCCGACGATCGGCGGCGGCGTGCGCAGCGACACCTCGACGCTCCCCGGATTCGTGCTCGACGTGTGCTCGGCGGTGCACCCCGCGGCCTACTCGTCGCCGTTCTTCCGCGCCTTCGGACGCGACCGCATCGACTGGATCATTCCGGAAGCGGCATATGCCCATCCGCTCGACGGCGGGCGGGCGGGGATCGCCTGGCACGACCTCGAGCGCACGGCTGACGCGCTCGGCCCGGACGCCCGCGCCTGGCGGGCCCTGCTGCGTCCGTTGAGCTCGCACATCGACGGGCTCCTCGACTTCACGGGCGGTTCTCTGCTGCGCCTCCCGGACGACCCCGTCACCGCCGTCCGCTACGGGCTCCGCGTGCTCGAGCAGGGATCGGCGATGGCCGAGCGCACCTTCCGCACCGCGGAGGCCGCCGCACTCGTGGCCGGCGTGGTGGCACACGCCAACTCGGCGCTCCCCTCCCTCAGCGGCGCCGCGGCCGGCCTGCTCCTCATGGCGCAGGCGCACGCCGGCGGCTGGGCGTATCCGCGCGGCGGGGCCCAGCGGATCGCGGACGCGCTCGCCGACGACCTGCGTGCGCACGGCGGCAGGATCCGCACCGACGCGCCCGTCGCCGACCTCTCGGCCCTGGACTGGGGGGATCCGCGGCAGGGCGACCTGCTGCTGCTCAACACGGCGCCCCGGCTCGCGCTGACCCTGCGCGACGTGCCTGTCCGCTACGCCGACGCCGTGCGCGCCTACCGTTACGGCCACGCTGCCGCCAAGGTCGACTTCGCCCTGGACGGTCCGGTTCCGTGGACGAATCCCGACGTCGCGCTGGCGCCCACCGTGCACGTCGGCGGCACCCGCGAGGAGGTGTGGGCCAGCGAGAACACGGTCGCCCAGGGGCGGATCTCCGATCGACCCTACGTCCTCGTCGTGCAGCCTTCCGTGCTCGACGACTCCCGCGCGCCCGCGGGCCGGCAGGTGCTGTGGGCGTACATCCACGTGCCGGCGAACTCGGATGCCGACGCGACGGAGCTGATCGTGCGGCAGATCGAGCGCTTCGCGCCGGGGTTCCGCGATCGCATCCTCGCTAGCCATGCCGTGAGCGCCCGGGAGCGCGTGCACCTGAACCCGGCGGAGATCGGCGGCGACATCTTCGGCGGCGCGTTCACGATGCGCCAGGCGTTCGTGCGGCCCGTGCTGTCCCGCACCCCCTGGCGCACGCCGATGCCCGGCGTGTACCTCGCGTCGGCGGCCACGCCGCCCGGTCCCGGGGTCAACGGCATGGCCGGCTGGCACGCCGCACGCACCGCGCTCGCGGACGCCGGCGAGCGCGTCGCCCTCCCCGACCTGTTCACCCCCTGATCCCCCCTCGTCGCTCCGTCTGTTTGCGTCAAACGGTGGGCTCAGGGCACGAAACGCCACGGTTCGGCGAAAATAGACGGACAGACGAGGCGGGCGGGCAGGCAGGATGGGATCCATGCGCTACGAGATCCCCGCACCGATGCTCGCGAAGGCCTCCGCCGCCGTCCCGGATCCGGCGAAGTTCCCGGACGGCCTGCTGTACGAACCCAAGTGGGACGGCTTCCGCGGGCTCGTGTCGTGGGACGGCGAGACGGTCGAGATCGGCTCCCGCGGGGCGAAGCCGCTCACGCGCTACTTCCCCGAGCTCGTCGAAGCGATCCCCCGCCTCCTTCCGGGACCGTGCCTGCTCGACGGCGAGATCGTCGTCGCCACCGGCCCCGCGGGATCGCAGCGGCTGGACTGGGAGGCCCTGAGCCAGCGGATCCATCCCGCCGCGTCCCGGGTGCAGAAGCTGTCGGCGGAGACGCCGGCGATGTTCATCGCGTTCGACCTGCTCGCCGACGGCGACGAGGATCTGCAGCAGCTCCCCTTCGGCGAGCGCAGGGAGCGGCTCGAGCGCCTGCTCGCCGAGGTGCCGCACCCGCTGCACCTCACGCGCACGACCACGGATCCCGATCTGGCCCGGCGCTGGCTCGCCGAGTTCGAGGGCGCGGGTCTCGACGGCGTCGTCGCGAAGCCGCTGGACCAGCCGTACGCGCCGAACAAGCGCACCCTGTTCAAGGTGAAGCACGCGCGCACGGCGGACGTGGTCGCGCTCGGCTACCGCATCCACAAGAGCGGCTCGGGCGTCGGATCCCTCCTCGTCGGCCTCTACGGCGACGACGGCGTGCTGCGCCAGGTCGGCGGAGTGGCGGCGTGGAGCGACGCGATGCGGCAGCAGCTGGTCGAGGACCTCGCGCCCCTCGTGGAGCGCGACGAGTCCGGCGTCGCCGTCACCGGCGAGGGCGAACGATCCCGATTCAGCGGGAGCAAGGACACGTCGTTCGTGCGGCTGCGCCCCGAGCGCGTGCTCGAGGTGCGCTACGACCAGCTGGAGGGGTGGCGGTTCCGGCACACCGTGCAGTTCGAGCGCTGGCGCGACGACCGCGAGGCGCGATCGTGCACCTACGAGCAGCTCGAGACCGTCGCCGGCTACGACCTCGCCGACGTGATCGACTGACGCCCCTCCCGGCAGCCGCGCACCCGGGTTCCTGATCCAGGACGCCCCGCTCTAGCGGGGCTCGCCGTTCTCGTCCCAGTTCGCCGCGACCTTCTTCGAGGGCTGCACGCGCGGGGGCTCGCCGGGCATCTTCGGGAACTCGGGCGGGAACGGCATCTCGCCGAGCCCGTTCTCCACGTCGCGCTCCCACCAGCCCAGCAGCGTGTCGATGCGGCCCGGCGCGTCCTGCATGCGCGCCCAGGGATCGCCGACGTCCGCGAGACGCTGCGGCACCGTGCGCACCGTGAACCGCCGGGGATCCACGTCGTCCAGCTCGTCCCACGCGATCGGCGTCGAGACGGTCGCGCCCGGCAGCGCCCGAGGGCTGTACGCACCCGCCATCGTGCGGTCGCGGTTCGCCTGGTTGAAGTCGACGAAGATCCGCTCGCCGCGCTCCTCCTTCCACCACGCGGTCGTGACGCGATCGGGCATCCGCCGCTCGAGCTCGCGCCCGGCGGCGATCACCGCATGCCGCACCGTGAGGAACTCCCACTCCGGGACGATCGGGCAGAACACGTGCAGACCGCGGTTCCCGCTGGTCTTGATGAACGCCTCCAGCCCCGCCTCGCGCAGCACGGTGCGCAGCTCGTGCGCGGCCGGGATCGCCTCGGCGAAGCCGGTGCCCGGCTGCGGATCCAGGTCGATGCGCAGTTCCACCGGGTTGTCGGTGTCGGAGGCGAGAGATGCCCAGGGGTGGAAGACCACCGTGTTCATCTGCACCGCCCACACGATCGCGGCCGGCTCGGTGAGCACGATCTGCGGGTGCGAGCGACCGCTGTTGTAGGTGCACATCACGCTCTGCACGAAGTCCGGCGTGCCCTTGGGCGGGTTCTTGGAGAAGAAGCTCTCGCCGCCGATGCCGTCGCGGTAGCGCTCGAGCGACACCGGCCGGTCGCCGGTCGAGGTGAGGAACGGCGTCGCCACGGTCTGCACGTACTCGGCGAGCTCCGCCTTCGTGATCGGGCCCCCCTCGGCCTCCGGCCAGACCGCGCGGTTGGGGCTGGACAGATCCAGCGAGCGGTCCCCGTCGGGGCCGGGGATGGTCAGCGTGATGCGCTCGGATGCCATGACTCGACCCTAGGGTGCGGCGCGGACGTCTGGCCAGGCCCGCGGGCTCAGCGCAGCACGCGTCCCGCGGCGGCACGGATCTCGGCGGCGATGGCGTCCAGCAGCTCGGAGCGCAGGTTCCACTGCTGCCAGAACAGCGGCGACGTCGTCTCGGCATCGTCGAGGCGCACCAGCCGCCCGTCCGCGAGACCGGGCTCCGCGTGCGGCACGGGCAGCAGCGCCCACCCCAGTCCCAGCTCCACCGCGATCGAGAAGTCCGCCGACGCGGGCACGTGGTGACGGGGCACGGCCCAGGGATCCACGCCGCGTGCGCGCAGCCAGTCCTGCTGCATCAGATCCCGGCGGTCGAAGTCGACGAACGGCGCGAGCGAGAGCGCGTCGGCGGTGACGCCCTCCGGGAACCAGCGCCGCGCGAACGCCGGGGAGGCCGCCGCCACGTAGCGCAGTGCGCCCAGCGCCTCCACGCGGCAGCCGCCGACCGGCTCCGACTCGCTGGTGACGGCGGCCATCACCGTGCCGGATTCGAGCAGTCGCGCGGTGAAGTTCTGATCGTCGCGATGCAGGTCGAACTCGACGTCGTGCCTCTCGGACAGGCGTGCGAGAGGCGTGAGGAACCAGGTCGCCATCGAATCCGCGTTCACCGCGAGCGGGATGCGCACGCGAGCGCCCTCGGCTTCGCCCGCGAGGCCGAATCCGGCGATCGCGTCGCGCTCGAGCAGGGCCACCTGCCGGCCGAACCGCGCGACCGCCTCCCCCGCCTCGGTCGCGCGCGCCGGCTTGCTGCGCACGAGCAGGATCCGTCCGAGCTGCTGCTCGAGCGTCTTGATCCGCTGGCTGACCGCGGAAGGGGTGAGCAGCAGACGGCGCGCCGCGCCCTCGAAGCTGCCCTCGTCGAGCACCGCGGCCACGGTGCGCGCCGATTCCGGATCCACCTGCACATCAGAGATCCTAATCTTGCTTAAGGAATCTTCGCTGGTGTTGAAGAGTGCGCGCACCGTATCGTCGATCCGTGCTCACCCTCCTCTCCGGCCTCGGCCTCATGTTCTCGCTCATCATCGCCGTCGGCGCGCAGAACGTGTACGTGCTGCGCCAGGGGCTGCGACGGGAGCACGTGCTGCCGGTCGTCCTCATCTGCGCGGCGTCCGACGCGGCGCTGGTCCTGGCCGGCACGGCGGGTCTCGGGTACCTGGTCAAGACGCTTCCGTGGCTCATCGTCGTGGCCCGCTGGGCGGGTGCCGCCTCGCTCGTGCTCTACGGGATCCTCGCCGCACGTCGGGCATGGGCGTCGGGGGGCGAGGCGCTGATCGCCGACGGCACGGAGGCGACCGCGGGAGCCGCCTCCGGGTCCGGGGGCGCCGCCACGCTCACCCGCACGGCGCCGCTCGCGCCCGTGATCCTGGCCACGCTCGCGTTCACCTGGCTGAACCCCAACGTGTACCTCGACACGGTGCTGCTCATCGGCGGGATCGCCGCCACGCACGGCGACGCGCGGTGGCTGTTCGCGGCGGGCGCGATCACCGCGAGCGTGGTCTGGTTCTTCGGGCTCGGCTACGGCGCGCGCCATCTCGGGCGCTGGCTCCGCACGCCGCGCGCCTGGCGGATCCTCGACACGGCGATCGCCGTCCTGCTCGTGGTGATGGGCATCGGCCTCGTGCTCCCGCTCTTCGTCGGCTGATCGGAGCGCCGATCCCGGTCACTCCGCGGCGTCGCCGCCCGTCGGTCCGTCCTGCGTGCTCTCCGTCCGCTCGGTCGCGGCGAGCGCGCGCAGGAAGCGCGTGACGATCGACCGCTCGCCGGACGACAGCCCAGCGGCGACCTCGAACCGCCGCGCGTGCACGCGCCCGACGCTCTCCCGGGCCGCCTGGCGCGTCTCCGGCGTCACGCTCAGGGCGATCGCGCGTCGATCCACGGGGTGCGGCCGCCGCACGACGTGACCGCCGCGCTCGAGGCGGTCGAGCATCTTCGTCGTCGCGGCGCTGCTGATGCGCAGGTGGCCGGCGACGGCCCGGGCCGTCGCGATCTCGCCGGCGTTCTCGGCGGCGATCATGAAGCGCAGCGCGCGCATGTCGTTCTCGTTCAGCTTCATGTACTGCCGCGAGGCCTCGCTCATCCGCGCGGCGGCACCGTGCCACGCGCGCAGCGCCGCCATCAGCTCCACGATCTCGTCGACCTCGGTGTCCGAGAGGTCGGTGCGGGGGACGAGCTCGCGGCGCGGATCGATCACGCGCGGATCGATCATCGCCCGGCCGAGGCGGTCTTCAGGCTCGATGTCTTCCACGGGAGGACTCTATGCCATAGTCTTTGTCCCTAACCAGGTTAGTAATATTCCTAGTGAGCAAAAGGAGACGTCCGATGACCCCTGACAGTGAGATGGTCGTGCTCCTCGACGCAGAGGGCGCACGGATCGGCATCGCTCCGAAGAGCAGCGTGCACGGCGCCGACACCCGCCTGCACCTGGCGTTCTCCTGCCATGTCTTCGATCGGCACGGCCGGCTGCTGGTCACCCGCCGCGCCCTGACCAAGACGGCATGGCCCGGTGTCTGGACCAACTCGTTCTGCGGGCATCCCGCACCGGGTGAGGAACTGATCGCCGCGGTCCGCCGCCGCGCCGAGCACGAGCTCGGCATCGCCCTGGACGGGATCGATCCGGTGCTCCCCTTCTTCCGCTACCGGGCGACCGACGCCGCCGGGATCGTGGAGAACGAGATCTGCCCTGTCTATCTGGCCGTCACGTCCGACACTCCCCGACCGCATCCGGACGAGGTCGTCGAGCACCGCTGGGTGGACCCCGACGACCTCGCCGAATCCATCCGCCGCGCGCCCTGGGCTTTCAGCCCCTGGCTCGTCCTTCAGGCGAGGCTGCTCCCCTTCCTCGGCGGTCGCGGACTCGAGGAGCTCGCCTCGTGACCGACAGCGCGGTGGCGGAGGACGGGCTCGCCGAGGTCGGGGCCGTGATCGACGAATGCTTCCAGGACGCGGCGGCCCGTCTCGGCGATCTCGCCGGATTCGGCGCCGTCTGGGAGGAGACGCGTCGCGCGGCCGACGGCGGCAAGCTGCTCCGTCCGCGCCTCCTCCTCGCGGCGCACCGCGCCTTCGACGCGGGGTCTCCGGAGGACGCGATCCGCGTCGCCGCGGCGCTCGAGCTGCTCCACCTCGCTTTCCTGCTGCACGACGACGTGATCGACCGCGACGTGCTGCGCCGCGGCGCACCGAACCTGATCGCGCGTCGCCGCGACGCCGCGCGCGCGATGGGGGCGGACGAGGCGGAGGCGCTCCGCTACGGGGACAGCTGCGCGATCCTCGCCGGCGACGTCCTGCTCTCGGCGGCGCACCGGCTGATCGCCGAGCTGGACGCACCGGCGCCCCGGCGCAGGGCGCTGTGGGGCGTGCTGAGCGACGCGATCGGCGCGGCGGCCGTGGGCGAGCACGCGGACGTGCTGCTGGGCCTGCAGGGCGGCGCCGACGAAGAGGCGGTCCTTCGCACCATGGAGCACAAGACGGCGCGCTACTCCTTCAGCGCTCCCCTGCGGATGGGCGCCATCCTCGGCGGGGCGGATGCGACCGCGGTCGAGACGCTCGGCGTCGTCGGCACGACGGTCGGGATCGCCTTCCAGGTGCGCGACGATGTGCTCGGCGTGTTCGGCGACCCGCAGCACACCGGGAAGTCGGCCCTCTCCGACCTCCGCGAGGGCAAGATCACCCTGCTCGTCGCGCACGCCGCCGCGGATCCCTCCTGGCAGAGCGCCTCCGCGCTCTTCGGAGACCCCGGTCTCGACGAACGCGGTGCGGCGGTGCTCCGCGCCGCGATCGAGAGGTCCGGCGGCCTCGCACGGGCTGAGGCGGCGATCTCCGGCCTCGTCGCCGAGGCGCGCGCCACCCTGCTGCTCTCCGCGCTCCCGGCCGCCCTGATCGACGACCTCGAGCACATCATCGCGAGCGCGGCGGAGCGGGTCCGATGACCGCGGGCACCGGCCTCGCGCTCTACGACCGCGCGGCGGTACGGGGCTCCGCGCAGGTCCTGGACAGCTACTCGACCTCCTTCCGCCTCGCCAGCCGGCTCTGCTCGGGCCCGGTGCGCGCCGATCTCGCCGCGATCTACGCGCTCGTGCGCGTCGCCGACGAGATCGTCGACGGATGCGCGGCGGACGCAGGCCTGTCCTCGGCGCAGTGCCGCGAGGTGCTGGACGGCCTCGAGCGCGAGGTCGGCGCGGCCCTGAGAACCGGATACAGCGCCAATCTCGTCGTGCACGCGTTCGCGACGACCGCCCGGGCGACCGGGATCGGCGAGGACCTCACCCGTCCCTTCTTCGCGTCGATGCGTCGTGATCTGAGCCCGCTCGCGTTCGCCGACGAACGGGAGCTCGACGACTACGTGCACGGGTCGGCCGAGGTGGTCGGGCTCATGTGCCTGGCCTCTTTCCGTCGCGGAATGGACCCGGATCCGGTCCGCGACGCGCGGTGGGACCGCGGCGCGATCGCCCTGGGCTCGGCGTTCCAGCGGGTGAACTTCCTCCGCGATCTCGGCGCGGACGCCGATGGGCTCGGCCGGCGCTACTTCCCCGGCATCGATCCGCACTCCGTCACCGACGCGCAGCGCGACCGGATCCTGGACGGGATCGATGCGGAGCTCGCGATCGCCGGCGCCGTGATCGGCGAGCTGCCCTCGTCGTCGCGCCGGGCGGTCGCCGCCGCGCACCTGCTGTACTCCGAGCTCTCGGCACGGCTGCGACGCACTCCGGCACGGGTGCTCGCCGACCGCCGGGTCCGGGTTCCGGCCCCGCGCAAGGCGGCGCTGCTCGTACGCGCGGCCCTGCGCGGACTCGAGCCGGGGCTCGGAGCGGCACGATGAGCCGGGTGGCCGTGATCGGCGGTGGGATCTCCGGGCTCGCGTCGGCCGCTCTGCTCGCCGCCGACGGGCACGACGTCTCGCTCTTCGAGCAGTCCTCGCGGCTCGGCGGCAGGGCGGGCAGCTGGGAGCGCGACGGCTTCCGCTTCGACACCGGACCCTCCTGGTACCTCATGCCCGAGGTCTTCGATCACTGCTTCCGGCTGCTCGGCACGAGCGCCGCGGCCGAGCTCGATCTCGTCCGGCTCGATCCCGCCTATCGGGTGTTCGCCGAGGACGCCGAGTCGCTGGACGTGCACTCGGAGCGGGAGCGCTCGCTCGCGCTGTTCGAGTCGGTGGAACCGGGCGCGGGCGCCGCACTCGCGCGTCACCTCGACTCGGCCGCGCGCACCGCGCGGATCGCGAGCGACCGCTTCCTCTACACGGACTTCTCACACCCGGGGGCCTTCCTGCCCGGGGGCGAGCTCGGCGAGCTCCCCCGGCTCGCCGGGCTGCTGGGCACGTCGCTGCAGGGGATGGTCGAGGCGTCGTTCTCGGACCGCCGGCTGCGCCAGATCCTGCAGTACCCGGCGGTGTTCCTCGGCGCAGCCCCCGGCATCGCCCCCGCTCTGTTCCATCTGATGAGCTCGTTCGACCTCGAGGATGGAGTGCTCTACCCGCGCGGCGGCTTCACCACGGTGATCGACGCGTTCGCCCGGCTCGCCCGCGAGGCGGGCGCGCGACTGCACACCGACACGCGGGTGCACCGGATCCTGATCCGGGGCGGAGAGGTGCGCGGAATCATCGTCTCCCAGGACGGCGTCGCGCGTGAGGAGCCGTTCGACCAGGTCGTGAGCACGGTCGACATGCACCACAGCGACACGGCCCTGCTGCCGAGGAGGGCGCGCGAGCGCCCGGCGTCGCACTGGCGCCGGGCCAACCCCGGCACGGGCGCCGTCCTCGCGATGCTCGGCGTCCGCGGAAGGCTGCCCGGCCTCACCCATCACAACCTCGTGTTCACCGAGGACTGGGACGAGAACTTCGACGCGATCTTCGGATCCGCGCCCCGCGTGCCGGAGCCGGCCTCGTTCTACGCCTGCATGCCCAGCACGACCGACGACACCGTGGCTCCGCAGGACCACGAGAACCTGTTCCTGCTGATCCCCGTGCCCGCGGACCCGGCGATCGGCGGCGGCGGGATCGACGGCCGCGGGGCCGCGGAGGTGGAGCGCATCGCGGATCGCGCGATCGCGGAGCTGGCCGTGCAGTCCGGCAGCCCCGATCTCGCCGAGCGGATCGTGCTGCGGCGCACGGTGGGCCCGGCGGACTTCGCCCGGGACCTGCACTCCTGGCGGGGCTCCGCGCTGGGTCCGGCGCACACGCTGCGGCAGAGCGCGTTCCTGCGCGGCCGCACGCGCTCCCGCACGACGCGCGGGCTGTTCTACGCGGGGGCGACCACGCTGCCCGGCATCGGCCTGCCGATGTGCCTGATCAGCGCCGAGCTCGTGCTGAAGGCGTTCCGCGGCGACCGCAGCGTCGGCCCCCTGCCCGTTCCTGCGGGGGCGTGATGGGCCTGCTCCACCTCGCTCTGCTGCTCACCGCGATCCTGTGCGTCGGGCTGGTCGACGCGCGCTGGCGGCTGTTCGTCTGGGCGCGGCCGAGACGGGCGCTGCTCGTGCTGGGCGCGGGCGTCGCGTTCCTGCTGCTCTGGGACGCGGCCGGCATCGCCACGGGGATCTTCTCCCGCGAGGGCAATCCGTTCTCGACGGGGATACTGCTCGCGCCGCATCTGCCGGTCGAGGAGCCGGTGTTCCTGCTGTTCCTCGTGCAGCTGACCATGGTGCTGTACTCGGGGACGCTGCGGGTCCTGCGGCGACGGGCGGAGCAGCGCCCGTGAACGCGACCTACCTGATCGTCGACGCCCTCTTCCTCGCGCCCTGCGTGCTCGTGCAGGCGCTGACCTGGCGGCGCCGGCCGCGCGGGCACGGCGCGGCGCTCACCGCGGCCGTCGTGGTGCTCGTCCTGCTCACGGCCGTCTTCGACTCGCTCATGATCGCGGCGGGTCTGTTCACGTACGCCCCCGACCGCATCAGCGGGATCCGGATCGGGCTCGCGCCGATCGAGGATCTCGCCTATCCCGTCGCTGCGGCCCTGCTCGGCTCGGCCCTGTGGAACGCTCGTCGTGCGGCGCCCGCCCCGGCCCCGAGGCCCGCGGCGCACCCGGATCCGTCGACCGCCTCGGAGGAACGCCGGCGATGAGCACATCCCTCACATCCTCCCTTCCCCGCGACCTGCTGCTCGCCTCGCGCCCCGTGAGCTGGATCAACACCGCCTACGGCTTCGCGGCGGCGTACCTGCTCACCTCCGGACGCGTCGACGCGGCCTTCGTGATCGGCACCCTGTTCTTCCTCGTGCCGTACAACCTCGCGATGTACGGGATCAACGACGTCTTCGACTACGCGTCGGACCTCGCGAACCCCCGCAAGGGCGGCGCCGAGGGCGCGATCCTCTCCCCCGCCCGTCATCGGGTCGTCCTGACGTGGTCGACGCTGCTCCCCGTCCCGTTCGCGGTGGCGCTCGTCGTGCTCGGCGACCCGCTGTCCTGGCTCGTCCTGGCCCTCAGCCTGTTCGCGGTGGTCGCCTACTCCGCCCCGGGGCTGCGGTTCAAGGAGATCCCCTTCGTGGACTCCCTCACCTCGAGCACGCACTTCGTCTCGCCGGCGGTGTACGGCCTCGCGCTCGCCCACGCGACGACGACCGTCCCGCTCGTCCTCCTGCTGCTGGCCTTCTTCGCCTGGGGCGTCGCGAGCCACGCCTTCGGGGCGGTGCAGGACATCGGTCCGGATCGGGAGGCGGGGATCTCCTCGATCGCCACCGCCCTGGGCGCGCGACGGACCGTGCGCTTCGCCCTGTCGATGTGGGCCGTCGCCGGGGTGCTCATGCTGTTCACCACGTGGCCCGGTCCCCTGGGCGCGCTCCTCGCACTGCCGTACCTCGTCGCGGTGTGGCCGTTCCGCTCGGTGACGGACGCCGAGGCGGCGAGCACCAACCGCGGGTGGCGGCGGTTCCTGCTCCTGAACTACGTCTGCGGCTTCCTGGCGACGATGCTGCTGATCTGGTGGGCGTTCGTGGGCGGCACGGCGTTCTGAGGCCCGATGCGGTCACGCGCTGGTGGTCAACGCCCGTCGATCTCCGCGAGGCGGAAGGAGACGAGATCGCGGATCAGATCCTCGGGGATCTCGGATCCGAGGGCGAAGCGGACGGCGCCGGTGCTCGCATCCGCGCCCGGGATCGTCGCGACGCGGCCCGCGACCGCCGCGACGGCCGCCGCGCTGAACGGGTAGACGCCGAGGTGCTTGGCAGCGCGGATGGCCGAGATCAGCACCTTTCCGTCGTGCTTGAGCGCGGGCATCCGGTATCCGGTGCCCTGCTCCGCGTCGGGGGCGAGCTCGCCCGCGATCTCATAGACCCGCGCGAGGGCGGCCCGATCCGCCGGATCCGAGACGGTCGCCAGGTAGTCGTCCACTGCACCCATGCGCTCATCCTGGCACGCGGACCGGGAACGACGAAGGTCCGCCCCGGCGAACCGGAGCGGACCTTCGTGACGCGACGTCAGCCTCAGATGGCGTTGACATCCAGCGGGATGCCGGGGCCGAACGTGGTCGACACCGCACCCTTCTGGATGTAGCGGCCCTTGGAGCTGGACGGCTTGAGGCGCACGATCTCCTCGAGCGCGGCCTTCATGTTCTCGTCGAGCTGCTCGGCCGAGAACGACGCCTTGCCGACGACGAAGTGCACGTTGGCGTGCTTGTCGACGCGGAACTCGATCTTTCCGCCCTTGATCTCCTCGACGGCCTTGGCCGCGTTCGGGGTCACGGTGCCGGTCTTCGGGTTCGGCATCAGGCCACGCGGACCCAGCACCTTGCCCAGACGGCCGACCTGGCCCATGAGCTCGGGGGTGGAGACGGCCGCGTCGAACGCGGTCCAGCCGCCGGCGACCTTCTCGATGAGCTCGGCGCCGCCGACCTCGTCCGCACCCGCGGCGATCGCGGCCTCAGCGGCCGGACCCGTCGCGAACACGATGACGCGGGCGGTCTTGCCGGTGCCGTGCGGGAGGATGACGGTGCCGCGCACCATCTGGTCCGCCTTGCGCGGGTCGACCGAGAGCTTCAGCGCGACCTCGACGGTGGAGTCGAACTTCGCGGAGCCGGTCTCCTTCGCGAGGGCGACGGCCTCGGCGGGGGTGTAGAAGCGGTCTGCCTCGATCTTCGCGGCAGCAGCGTTGTAAGCCTTGGACTTGGTAGCCATTGTTATCTCCCTCAGCCCTCGACCGTGATGCCCATGGAACGGGCGGTTCCGGCGATGATCTTGGACGCGGCGTCGATGTCGTTCGCGTTCAGGTCGGCCTGCTTCTGCTCGGCGATCTGACGGACCTGCTCGGCGGTGATCTTCGCGACCTTGACGGTGTGCGGAGTGGCGGAGCCCTTCTGCACGCCCGCAGCCTTCTTGATCAGCTCGGCGGCCGGCGGGGTCTTCAGGATGAACGTGAAGCTGCGGTCCTCGTAGACGGTGATCTCGACGGGGATGACGTTGCCGCGCTGCGACTCGGTCGCCGCGTTGTACGCCTTGCAGAACTCCATGATGTTGACGCCATGCTGACCGAGCGCGGGGCCGATCGGCGGCGCCGGGTTGGCAGCGCCGGCGTTGATCTGGAGCTTGATCAGGCCGGTCACCTTCTTCTTCGGTGCCATAGTGATTCCTTTCTCGAGCGGATGCTCGCGCATCCCTCTCCCGCGGATCCGGCATCTCCGGAACGCGGTGCCGTCTGCACGCACGACGAACGGGCGCACAAACCATAGAAGTCTACCCGATCCTCGACTCCGGCGCACATCGACGGTCCTGGACAGACGAGGAACGGCCGCCCCTCGGGGACGGCCGTTCCGCATGCGCTTCGAGAGAAGCGTCAGATCATCTTGGTGACCTGGTCGAACGACAGCTCGACCGGGGTCTCGCGCTCGAAGAGCGACACGAGCACGGTGAGCTTGCCGCTCTCCGGCTTGATCTCGGAGATCGATCCCGGAAGGCCGGCGAACGAGCCCTCCTTGATCGTGATCGTCTCGCCGATCTCGAAGTCGACCTCGGCGGTGAGCGGACGCGCCACGGCGGTGCCACCCTTGGCCGCGACAGCCTTGGCCGTAGGGACGTCCTTCACCTCGACGAGCGACTTCAGCATGTTGAAGGCCTCTTCGAAGCGCAGCGGCGTCGGGTTGTGCGCGTTGCCCACGAAGCCGGTGACGCCGGGGGTGTGCCGCACGACGGACCAGGTGTCCTCGTTCAGCTCCATGCGCACGAGCACGTAGCCGGGGATCCGGACGCGCGTGACCATCTTGCGCTGACCGTTCTTGATCTCGACGACGTCCTCCATCGGGACCTCGATCTGGTAGATGTCGTCCTCGACCTCGAGCGTCGACTTGCGCTGCTCGATGTTGGCCTTCACCTTGCGCTCGAAGCCGGCGTAGGAGTGGATGACGTACCACTTGCCGGGGAGCATGCGCAGGTCCATGCGGAAGGCCTCGTACGGGTCCTCCTCCGCGTCGGCCGCGTCGACGTCCTCAGGGACGCTCGCTGCATCGGCCGGGTCAAGCTCGGACTCCACCGCGTCGACCACACCGGCGGCCGCGTCGATCTCGGCGACCTCCTCGGGGTCGAGCACGGGTGCGTCCTCGTCGCCGTTCACGTCGGGGCCGTCGTAGGGCGTGACCTGGTCGGCGGCGGCGGCCTCACGGTCTGCGGCCTCCTCGGCCACGGCGTCGTTGAGGACCTCTGCGGCAGCCTCGGACTCGGCCGCCTGGTCCAGGTTGAGAGCGTCGTTCACGATGGCGTCTGCCTCCGGGTCTTCTTCGAAATCGATGTCTTCGTCGTCCACGTCGCCGTCGTCATCGCCCTCGATGTGCAGGGCGACCCGCTCGGCGGCGGTGACGGCGCGCTCCTCGGAGGCGAGCACGTCGCCCTCCTGGGCCTCGTCGTCCTCGCTGGACTGCTCAGCGGCGGTCGCCCAGTCGACGTCGTCTCCGAGGTATCGTTCGCGTTCGGACACTTGCTCTTCTCTCCTTCAGGTTCGGCCCGGGGTCAGCTGCCGCCGGGCCGCGGGATCACGCGGTTTTCCCGGGAACCCCGAAGACTTGCGTCGTCAGCCACGAGAAGGCCATGTCGAGCCCGTACACCAGGGCCATCATCACGATGACGAAGCCCAGAACGACCAGGGTGTACTTGACGAGCTCCTTGCGCGTGGGGGTGACCACCTTGCGGAGCTCCGCGATCACCTGACGGAAGAACAGCGCGATGCGACCGAAGAAGCCCAGCTTCTTGTCGCGGCTCGCGCCGCCGTTCGCCGTGGGAACCACGGCGCCCGATGCGTCCTGAACCATCCTCGAGTACCTTTCGTGTGCCGGCTGCGCGCCGACGCGCAGGGCGGACAGGAATCGAACCTGCAACCTGCGGTTTTGGAGACCGCTGCTCTGCCAATTGAGCTACCGCCCTAGAGATCCGGAGATCTCTGTCCGCATCCTCTCTGCGCTCGGGATGACCCGGGGCACGGCGAAAGAATGCAGACAACAACTGCTCGTCCAGTGTACGGCATCCGCACGGACGGTCCGAACCGAGGGCGCATCCCGGGCGCGGCCGGGCGTGGCGGACGGGGCACCGGCGAGGGTTGTTAGGCTCGGAAGACGGGCCTGCGGCGCCCGCGGCGGACGTGGAGACGAGGGGGGCCGATGGGGACGGAGGACGGCGCTCGGGCGGAGGCGCAGCAGTTCCAGGTGGACCTGCGCGGAGTCGTCGATCTGCTGAGCCGGCACATCTACTCGAGCCCCCGGGTCTACCTGCGCGAGCTGCTGCAGAACGCCCGCGACGCCGTCACGGCGCGGCGCGAGGTCGACGGCGGCGGCGGCACCATCCGCATCCGGCCGCTCCCCGCAGCGGATCCCTCGGACGCGAGCGGAGCGGACGCGGAGTTCGTCCTCAGCGACGACGGCGTCGGACTCACCGCGACCGAGGTCGCGGAGCTGCTGGCCACTGTCGGACGCAGCTCCAAGCGGGACATCTTCGACCTGCCCCGCAGCGACTACCTCGGCCAGTTCGGCATCGGGCTGCTGAGCTGCTTCATGGTGGCCGACACCATCCGCATCCGCTCGCGCAGCGCCTGCGGCGGCGCCCCGGTCGAGTGGATCGGATCCGCCGACGGCACGTTCCGCGTGCGCGAGCTCGACGAGGACCTGCCGGTCGGCACCAGCGTGCACCTGATCCCGCGGTTCGACGCGGGCGACCTGCTCCGGGCCCCCGCTGTCCGCGAGCTCGCGGAGACGTTCGCCGAGTTCCTGCCCGTCTCCGTGCTGCTGGAGACCGGCGGCGGCACCGACTCGATCACGCACGCCGCTCCGTTCCTCGCCCCGCGGGAGGATCCGGCCGCGGTGGTGCAGTACGGCCGCGAGCTCCTCGGCGCGACGCCGCTGGATGTGATCGAGCTGGCCGATGCCGCCACCGGCACGCGCGGCATCGCCTACGTGCTGCCCTTCGCTCCCCCGCCCGGCGCCCGCCAGGCCACCCGCATGTACCTCGGCCGGATGCTGCTCTCCGAGCGCGCCGACGACGTGCTCCCGGACTGGGCGTTCTTCGTCCGCGCGGTGATCGACTCGACCGGCCTGAACCCGACCGCCAGCCGGGAGGCCCTCGTCGAGGACGAGGCGCTCGCCCGGGTCCGCGAGGAGCTGGGTGCCGCGATCCGGCGCTGGGTGCTCGAGCTGGGCCTGCGCGAACCGCACCGGCTCGCGCAGTTCGTGGCGGTGCACGAGGTGGGGCTCAAGTCCCTCATCCGTCACGACGAGGAGCTCGCGCGCTTCATCACGCGCTGGCTCACGGTCGAGACGACGCACGGCACGATGAGCGTGGGGGATCTGGTCGAGCGCTTCGACCGCATCCGCTACGCGGACACCGTGGACGAGTTCCGCCAGGTGGCCGGCATCAGCCGTCCGGAGCACGTGCTGGTCAACGGCGGCTACCTCTACGACGCGGATCTGATCCGCAGCCTGCCGGAGCTGCATCCCGCCGTCGCGGTCGAGCGCGTCGACGTCGTCGGCGAGCTGGACCGGCTGGATCCGCCGCCGCTCGACGACCGCGCCGATGCGGTCGCGCTGGAGGACCGCGCCTCGGCGGTGCTCGCCGAGGTGGGGTGCCGCGTGGTGGTGCGCATGATCGATCAGCCCGAGCTCCCCTCGCTGTACGTCGCGGACCCCGCCGTGCTGCGCCGCCTCGACCGCACCCGCACCAAGGGCGCCAGCGGGGCGCTCTGGGGCGGCGTGCTGGACCGGATCGACGAGGCGGTCTCCCCGGCGGGCGACGACGCGTCGGCCGCCCGCCTCTGCCTCAACGGCGCCAACCGCGCGGTGCGGGCGCTGCGCGACGTCGCCGACGACGCCGTGTTCGCGCGCACCGTGCAGCTGCTCTACATCCAGGCGCTGCTGGCGGGGCACCGCCCGCTGAGCGACGCCGACCGCGCGCTGATGACCGGCGCCCTCGCCGATCTCGTCGCGCTCTCGGCCGGCGTCGTCCCGGGCGCCCCCGATCCGCTCCCGGTCGTCCTCTCCGACGACGATCCGACCGCTCTCGACCCCGAGGATGGATGATGACAGGCCAGAACACGCAGCTGACCCGGCTGTTCGAGGAGATCGACCGCACCCCGTGGGGACCGCACGAGCAGGAGCTCGTCGCACAGGCCGTCGCGCTCGCCCAGGAGCTCGGCGACGAGACGCTCGAGTACCAGGCCCGCATGAGGCAGACCGCGTCCGCGAACATGGGCGGGCTGACCGATCTGATGCTGAGCTCGTTCGCGTGGTGCCTGGCCCGCCATGACGCCGACCCGGCGCGCTTCCCGGCCGACATCGACAACGGCGCCGCCGACCTGATGTGGCAGTTCAAGTGGATGGCGTCGTCGCTGCGCGGGTCGCCCGCCTTCGCCCCGGAACAGATCGCCGCCGTGCTCGACGACATGGAGTCCCACTACCGCGCCGCGGGCCTCGGACCCAGCGGCGTGCTCATGGCCCGCTTCGAGGATGCGCACGCCGCCGGCCGCCTGGACGAGGCGGAGCAGCTCCGCATCCGGCTCGAGACCACGCCGCGCGACTCCCACAGCCACTGCGACGCGTGCGGGCGCAGCCAGATCGCCGGCTTCTTCGCCGACACGGGCCGCGACGAGGAGGCGATCCGGCTCGTCGAGGAGATGGTCGAGGGCGGCTTCTCCTGCGGCGAGGAGCCCGAGCACGCGCTCTCGCTGGCTCTGCTCCCCTACCTGCGTCTCGATCGCGGCGAGGAGGCGAAGGCGGCGCACCTGCGCAGCTACCGCCTCGCCAAGGACAACCCGGACCTGCTGACCGCGATCGCGAACAGCATCCGCTTCTGCGCGATCACCGGCAACGAGGCGCGCGCGCTCGCGCTCGTCGAGCGGCACCTGCCCTGGCTCGCGCACGACGCCCTCAACGCGCAGGGGCACTTCGGGATGCTCACCGCGGTCGGCACCGCGCTCGACGCCGTCGCTGCCGCCGGACACGGGACCACACCGGTGCGGGGTGCGGACGCGGCCGGGCTGGAGCGGTTCTTCGGACCGCACGAGGGCGTCTGGACCGCGGCCGAGCTGGCCCCGGTCGCCTGGGCCGGAGCGGAGCGCCTCGGCGCGCGCTTCGACGAGCGCGACGGCACCGACAACCATGCCCGTCGCCTGCAGAACGCGCGGCAGAGGGCCGCGGAGCGCTACGAGGTGCCGATCCGCAGCGACGTGTTCACGGCCCCCGCGCCGGAGACGACTCCGGCCGACGCCGACGGCTGGTACCGCCGCGCGCTGGACATCTCCGGCTACGGGGCGGCCGCCGAGACGCTGGACATCCTGCCGCACGTGATCGACGAGGTGGATCCCGAGCGCCGCGCCGTGCTCACCGGACAGCGCCTGGCGGCGCTGGTGAATCTGGAGCGGATCGACGAGGCCCAGGAGCTGCTGCCCGACCGGATCCGCACGCTGCGCGCCGCAGGACGGCACGCCCAGGCAGACCTCGAGGAGCGGTTCGGGCTGGCGCTGTTCGGCACGGCCACCGCGGAGGACACGGCCGCGCTCGCGGAGCTCCTCGCGGAGTCCGCGGATCCGGCCGCCGTCCTGCCGCCGGACACCCGGGGCGACATCGCCCTCACGATCGCCTTCGGCCGGATCGACGACGACCCCGACGCCGCGCTCGAGCTCGCGGAGCAGGCGGGAGCGCTGTTCGCCCGGGCCGGGGACGCCCGGATGGGATACGGCGCCGAGTTCGCCGCGATCATGGCGCTGCTGCGTGCGGACCGCACAGAAGCGGGGAACGCCCGGATCGAGCGTCTTCTCGCCGACCCCGAACTCCCCCGCGGCGTGCGCGCGCGCACGCTCGAGCTGCGGGCACGGATCCGCGGCGGGCGCGGCGAGTTCACCGAGGGCGCCGCCGACGCCGACGAGGCGAGCCGCCTCCTCGCGGAGCTGGGAGGACGGGTCTCGCTCGCGAACGCGCAGATGCTCGCCGGAGCGCTCTGGGAGGACGCGGAGGCTCCCGAGCAGGCGCTCGCCCGCTATCGCGTCGGCGCCCGCCTCGTGGAGCAGACCGGCGGAGACGTCGCCGCGGCGAAGTACCGCGTGGCGCGCACGATGCTGAGCTCCGGAGCCGCCGACGAGGCGGCGGAGCTGTTCGGCGAGGTGCTGCAGCTCGAGGAGCGCACCGACGTCCCAGCGGGAAGCCGCGCGATGACCGCGCTCATGCTCGCCCGGGCCTTCCGCGCCGCGGGAGAGGGCGGGCAGGCGTACGGCGTGTTCGGCTATGCGGCGGAGCTCTTCGGAGAGGCCGAGAACCCGGCCGACCAGGCGCTCGCGCTGATGAGTCGAGCCCAGATCCTCGCGCAGTACGAGGAGCCGGAGCAGGCGGTGGCGACGCTCGAGGAGGCTGCGCAGATCGTGCGCACCGCCGAGGACGCCCCGGCCGCCGTCGTCGAGGTGCTCCACAACCTCGGCCAGTCCTACGGGGCGCGGCGCGACGACCGCGCCTTCGCCCTGTTCGACGAGGTCGAGGAGATCGCCCGCGCGAACGACGCCGCCTGGGTGATCGCAGACGTCCGCGACTCCCGGGCGAGGGCCCTGCTCGCCGCCGACCGCATCGACGAGGGCGTCGCCGCCGCGCTCACCGCCTCGGACGCGTTCGCCGAGGTCGGCGACCCGCAGTCCGCCGGCGGGTCGGCCCTGCTCGCGGCGCGGGCGCTGCACGGCGTCGGCCGCGCCGCGGACGCCGTCGCCGCATACCGGGCCGTGCTCGACCAGGCCGAGCAGATCCCGCCGCTGCGCCAGATCGCCGCGCTCGAGCTCGGCGACGTGCTGCAGGGCCTGGGCCGCGAGGCCGAGGCCGCCGAGGTGCGCCGGCTGGCGGAGGACTGAACAGGGTCCGGATCCCCTCCCCGCATATCCCAGAGGACGGCGGCGGACGGGATCCGGATCAGCTCAGAACAGCTGACGCCAGTTGGCCTTGGCGAGATCGAGCAGCTCGTCACCACGACCCGAGAGCACGGTGCGGATCGCGTACAGCGCGAAGCCCTTCACCTGCTCCGCGTTCACCGCGGGCGGCATCGACAGCTCCTGCCGCTCGGTGACCACGTCGAGCAGCGCGGGGCCGTCGTGGGCCAGCACCTCGGCGAGCGCCGCGGGAAGATCCTCGCTGCGCTCCACCCGGCGGGCAAAGATGCCCATGGCTTCTGCGACCGCAGCGAAGTCGGGGTTGCGCAGCTCGGTGCCGTAGTTCACGAAGCCGGCGGCCTTCATCTCGAGCTCGACGAAGTTCAGCGAGGAGTTGTTCACGACGATCGTCTTGACCGGCAGGTCGTTCTGGGTGAGGGAGATCAGCTCGCCCAGCATCATCGTGAGCCCGCCGTCCCCGGCGAGCGCCACGACCTGGCGGCCGGGTTCGGACGCCTGCGCGCCGATGCCGTGCAGCAGGGCATTCGCCATGGACCCGTGGTTGAAGGATCCGATCAGCCGGCGCTTCCCGTTCATGTGCAGGTAGCGGGCCGCCCAGACCGTAGGCGAGCCGACGTCCGCCGTGAACACGGCGTCGTCGGCGGCCGCCTCGTCCAGCAGCCGCGCCAGGTACTGCGGATGGATGGGCGCCTTGCCCCGCGACGGCACCGCCAGCTCGTCGAGCTTCGCGCGCGTCTTGCGGTAGTGCGCCGTGGCGTCGTCGAGGTGGGCCCGTCGACGATCGCCCTTGAGGCGCGGAAGCAGGGCCGCCGCGGTCGCGCCGACGTCGCCGACCAGGCCCAGATCGAGCGGGTGCCGCCGCCCGAGGTTCTCGCCGCGGATGTCGACCTGGATCGTGGTGGCGTCCGCCGGATAGAACTGCGGATAGGGGAAGTCGGATCCGAGGATCAGGAGGGCGTCCGCGCCCTCCATCGCGCGGTAGCCCGACGCGAAGCCGAGCAGTCCCGTCATCCCCACGTCGAACGGGTTGTCGTACTCGACGAACTCCTTGCCGCGCAGCGCGTGCACGACCGGTGCGGCGAGACGGTCGGCGAGCGCCACGACCTCGTCGTGCGCGCCCTCCGCGCCCGCGCCGGCGAGGATCGTCACCTTCGACGCCGCGTTCAGCAGGGTGGCCGCCCGCTCCAGCTCGTCCGGGGCGGGCACGACGATCGGGCGGCTGCGCTCGATCACGGCGACGCGGTCGTCCACCGCCTCCGCCAGGGCGATATCGCCGGGGATCACCAGCACCGCGACGCCGCGCCGGGCGATCGCCTGGCGCATCGCGACCTGCAGCAGCCGCGGCATCTGCACCGGATCCGAGACGTACTCGACGTACACGCTGCACTCGCGGAACAGCTCCTGCGGGTGCGTCTCCTGGAAGTACTGGGTGCCGATCTCGCTGGTCGGGATGTGCGCCGCGATCGCGAGCACCGGCACGCGCGAGCGGTTCGCGTCGTAGAGGCCGTTGATCAGGTGCAGGTTGCCCGGCCCGCAGGATCCGGCGACGACGGCGAGGTCGCCGGTGAGCGCGGCCTCCGCCGCGGCGGCGAAGGCGGCGGTCTCCTCGTGGCGCACGTGCACCCAGCGGATCGTGCCGTCCTTGCGGAGCGCGTCGGTGAAGCCGTTCAGGGAGTCCCCCGGGATCCCGTACACGCGCTTCACCCCGTTCGCGTGGAGGGAGCTGACGATGTTCTCGGCGACGGTGGTCATGGATGCCTCTCGTGAAAGCGAACAGGGCATCTCGAGGCTACGCCCGCAGGCGTGGGCGAGGGCCGGAGGGATCCGATCCCCGGTTCTCGAACCGTCTCCTGATGCTCTCTTCGAGGTGTGCGCACACTCCGGGCGGGACACGACGAAGGGCCGGACGACGTCGGTCACGTCGTCCGGCCCTTCCTTCCCGCTGAGTGCGGCGGGACGGGATCCGAGTCGCCGGAATCAGGCCACGCGGATGAGCTTCTTGTTCACGAACTCGTCCGCGGCCAGCAGACCGAGCTCGCGCGAGGTGCCGCTGCGCTTCACGCCGCCGAAGGGCAGCTCCGGGCTGTCGGCGAGCACGACGTTGACGTAGACCATGCCCGCATCGATGCCGTTCGCCACACGCTCGGCCTGCGCCTCGTCCGTGGTGTAGACGTAGGAGCCGAGCCCGAAGGAGGTGTCGTTGGCGAGGGCGACGGCCGCATCCTCGTCCGCCACGCGGTAGACCACCGCAGCCGGGCCGAACAGCTCCTCGCGGTACACGTCCATCTCCGGCGTCACGTCGGCGAGCAGCGTCGGCGCGTAGAACGCCCCCTCGCGCGTGCCTCCGGTCAGCAGCGTCGCCCCCTGAGCGACCGCGGTGTCGACCTGCTTCTGCAGGTTGACCGCGGCGGCCTCGGACACGAGCGGGCCGAGGACGGTGTCCTCCTGGGTCGGGTCGGCCGGCGTGACCGCGGCGAGAGCGGCGACCGCCTTCTCGACGAACGCGTCGTACAGGCCGTCGACCACGATGAACCGCTTGGCGCCGTTGCAGGCCTGGCCGTTGTTGTCCAGGCGCGCCGCGACGGCTGCCTCGACCGTGGCGTCCAGGTCGTCCGTGGAGAGCAGGATGAACGGGTCGGATCCGCCGAGCTCCAGAGCGACCTTCTTCAGGTTGCGGCCGGCGATCTCGGCGACCGCGGCGCCCGCACGCTCGGAGCCCGTGACCGAGACGCCCTGCACGCGCGGGTCCGCGACGATCGCGGCGGACTGCTCGTTGGTGGCGTAGACGTTCACGTAGGCGCCGTCGGGAAGGCCCGCGTCGCGGTAGATCTCCTCGAGGATCGCCGCGGACTCGGGGCACTGCGGCGCGTGCTTGAGGATGATCGTGTTGCCGATCGCCAGGTTCGGGCCTGCGAAGCGCGCGACCTGGTAGGCCGGGAAGTTCCACGGCATGATGCCGAACAGCACGCCCAGCGGGGCCTTGCGGATGACCGCCGAGCCGTCTCCGAGGATGTCCAGCGGCTGGTCGGCGGTGATCTTCTCCGCGTTGTCGGCGTAGAACTCGATGATGTCGGCGGCGAAGTCGACCTCGCCCGCGGCGGCGGCGAGCGGCTTGCCCATCTCCCGGGTGATGATCGCGGCGAACTCGTCGCGGCGGGCGCGGTGGCCCTCGGCGATCCGGCGCACGACCGCGGCGCGCTCGGCGACGGGCGTGCGACCCCAGACCGCGGCGGCCGCGTGGGCGCGCGCGACGGCGTCGTCGATCTGCGCGTCGGTGAAGGTCTCGTAGGTGGCCAGGGTCTCGCCCGTGGCCGGGTTGACGACGGCGTAGTCGGTCATTCCGGTTCCTTTCAGTGGGTTGTGTGGCCCGTCTGTGTGCGTCGAACCGTTGCAGGCGGAGGCCTCGTCCAACAGTTTGACGCAAACAGACGGGAAGGGGCCGGCCCTCGCCGTGGAGCGAGGACCGGCCGGGGAACTCAGTCGACCGGGATCAGCGTGTACTTGGTCGAGAGGTACTCGTGGATGCCCTCGAAGCCGCCCTCGCGGCCGACGCCGGACTGCTTGACGCCGCCGAAGGGGGCCGCCGCGTTGGACACGACGCCCACGTTCAGGCCCATCATGCCCGTCTCGAGCGCGTCGATCATCCGGTGACCCCGGGCCAGATCCTGCGTGAAGACGTAGGAGACCAGGCCGTACTCGGTGTCGTTGGCGAGGCGCACCGCCTCCGCCTCGTCCGCGAAGGTCGCGATCGCCAGCACCGGGCCGAAGATCTCCTCGCGGAGGATCTCGCTGCCGGCCTGCACGTTCGCGAGCACGGTGGGCTCGTAGAAGGATCCGACGCCCTCGACGGCCTTGCCGCCCGAGAGCAGCGTCGCGCCGCGCTCGACCGCGTCGCCCACGAGCTCCGCGGCCTTGGCCACGGCGTCGTCGTCGATCAGCGGGCCGATCGTGACGCCCTCCTCGGTGCCGCGGCCGATCTTCATCGCGTCCACGCGCTCGGTGATGCGGCGCGCGAACTCGTCGGCGACGTCCTTGTGCACGATGAAGCGGTTCGCCGCGGTGCAGGCCTGCCCGATGTTGCGGAACTTGGCAGCCAGCGCGCCCTCGACGGCCTTGTCCAGATCCGCGTCCTCGAAGACGACGAACGGGGCGTTGCCGCCGAGCTCCATCGACACGCGCAGCACGCCCTCCGCCGCCTGGGCGATGAGCTTGCGGCCGACCTCGGTCGAGCCCGTGAAGGACAGCTTGCGCAGACGCGGGTCGGCGATGATCGGCGCCGACAGCGCGGACGAGCGCGAGGTCTGCACGACGTTCACGACGCCCGCGGGGAGACCGGCCTCTTCGAGGAGCTTCACGAAGTAGATCGTGGTGAGCGGCGTCAGTGCCGGGGGCTTGATGACCACGGTGCAGCCGGCCGCGAGCGCGGGCGCGATCTTGCGCGTCGCCATCGCGAACGGGAAGTTCCATGGAGTGACGAAGAACGACGGGCCGACCGGTCGCTGGGACACGACCATGTGCCCGGTTCCCTCGGGGTTCAGGCCGTAGCGGCCGGAGATGCGCACGGCCTCCTCGCTGAACCAGCGCAGGAACTCGCCGCCGTAGCCGACCTCGCCGCGGGCCTCGGCCAGCGGCTTGCCCATCTCGACGGTCATGAGCAGCGCCAGGTCCTCCTTGTGCGCCTGCACGAGGTCGAACGCGCGGCGGAGAATGTCGCTGCGGGTGCGCGGCGGGGTCGCGGCCCACGCGTCCTGAGCGGCGACGGCGGCGTCGAGGGCACGGATGCCGTCGGCCGGCGACGCGTCGGCGATCGTGCGCACCACCTCGTTGGTCGCGGGGTCGCGCACGTCGAAGGTCTTGTCGCCCTCGGCGGCGATCCACTCGCCGGCGATGTAGAGCCCCGTCGGGACGCTCTCCAGCAGGGTCTTCTCCAGATCGGTCATGCGATCCTCCTTGTCAGATGCTTCGATTCTCATGCAATCGGATGGTGCGGGTCCGGTCAGGACCCAGAGTCTGCGCTGTCGTCCAGGCGTGTGCGCGGTACGACGATCATCGGCACAGGGATGACGTCGAGCATCTTCGCCGCGGTCGAGCCGAGGAACAGCCGCCGAGGCTGCGCGAGCCGGCTGGATCCGACCAGGATCAGCTCCCCCGGCAGCCAGGTCAGCCGGGCCACGGCCTCCTCGACCGTGTCCCCCGGGGCCCGCTCGAGCTCGGCGCGCACCCCCTGGGGCAGCTCCGTCTCCGCGCGGGCGAGCACATCGTCGCCGTGCGCCGCGCTCACCAGCCGGATCGCCTGCGGGTCGAACCCGCGCGGCACGTCGAACGCGACCAGCGAGACGAGCCGCAGCGTCGCCCCGGTCGCCGCCGAGAGCGCGACGGCGGCCTCCAGGAGCGCATCGGCTCCCGGGCGGTTGCCGATCGCGGCCGTGATCCGCGAGGTCGGCGCCTGCACGTCGGCACTGCGCGCGAAACCCGCGGGCGCCAGGGCCACGGGGATCGGCGACGAGTGCAGCAGCGCCTGTGCGACGCTGCCCATCCGGTGCAGCCCGATGGTGGCGCCGTTGGCCGCGCCGACGACGATCAGAGCCGCATCGAGCTGCTCCCCGGCGAGCACGAGCCCTTCGGCGAAGGAGTCGTGCACGCGCACGTGGGCGGTGTGCGCGACGTCGGCGGGGATCATCCCCTCCGCCTCGTCGAGCCACTGCCGCGCCTGCCCCTGGATGGGGCTCTCCCGCACCGGCTCCGCCGCGGACGTGTCGCCGTGGCCGGGCAGGACGATGAGCACGTGCAGGTGCCGCCGCGTGGCGCGGGCGAGTCGCACGCCCAGCGCCAGCGCGTCGGAACCGGTCTCCGTCGCCGTGTAGCCGACGACGATGGAGGTGGTCATCAGACCTCGGCGACGACGAGCTCTGGCGCGTCGTCGGCCGCCGTGTCGTCACCGCGGTCCGCCTCGAGGATCTGCGCGGCGGCGAGGCGACCCATGCGGATCGCGCCGTCGACGTGCTGGTACCCCGCGCCGGCCAGGTCGGAGCACGCGAAGTGGATCGGCCCGACGGGCGTGCGCAGGTCCTTGCCGTAGCGGTGCAGACCGCCCATGTCGAAGCTCGCCGCGTAGGCGCCGCGCGTCCACTCCTCGGTGCCCCAGTCGCTCTCGTAGTAGACGACCGGGTTCTTCGCCTCGGGACCGTAATAGTGCGAGAGCGACTCGAGGATCCGCTCCTTGCGCTCCTCGGCGCTGAGCTCGAACACGTCGTCGGCGTTCTGGTCGCTGACGAAGCCGACCAGGGTGCCGCGCTCGTCGCCGTGGTTGGTGTTGTCGTACGCCTCGTGGGAGAGCTCGTACGGGCTGAACGCGGTGCCGGACAGGCCCTGCTCGCGCCAGAACGGGCGGTCGTAGACGGCGTGCACCTTGATCACGAAGCCCATGGAGAGGTGCTGGTGCATCTGGTGCTGACGGCGCGGCAGCGACGGCACGAACGAGATCCGGTCGTACAGCACGGGGGCGTGCGCGAGGATCGCGTAGCGGGCGCGGACGGTGAGCGAGTCGGTGGTGGCGGTGACGCCGGCCCCAGAGCCTGTCGAGGGGTCGTCCCACTCCAGGGTGCGCACGGGCTGGTTCAGCAGCACGTCGTCGCCGAGGCGCTCGGCGAGCAGCAGCGGAACCTGCTGCAGACCGCCGACCACGCGCTTGTCCAGGATGAAGTCGGCGTCGACGAGGTGCGAGTAGGAGCCGGCGGACGCGGCCATGAGCAGCGACTGCAGCAGGGAGAACGCGTGCGTCGGCTTGGTGAGCATCGCGGATCCGGTCGCGAATGCGAGGTTGCGCACGGCCTCGTCGTCGTCGGTCTGCTGGCGCAGCCACGCGTCCCAGGTGATCGAGTCCCACTCGGCGGCCTTCGGGTGCGCGTACGGACGGTCGGGGTCGATCTCCGCCACCATCGCGTCGAGACGCTCGGTGATCTCGGCGATGACCTTCTCGGTCTCGGCCGAGACGGGGAACATCTCGCCCGTGAAGCGGTGCAGCGTGCCGTCGGGGCCGACGTAGACGCTGTCGCCCTCGCGGTAGCGGCTGAAGGTCTCCAGCCCGAGCTCGTCGATCGTCTCGATCAGCGCGTCCTGGTCGGGCGACACCCACTGGCCGCCGATCTCGAGCATCGCGCCGTCGATGACGTCGGTCCAGAGCCGGCCGCCGACCCGGTCACGGGCCTCCAGCACCACGACCGACAGACCCGCCTTGCGCAGTTCGTTCGCGGCGGTGGTGCCTGCGGCGCCCGCTCCCACGATGAGCACGTCACGGGTGATATCGGCCAATTTCGACTCCTTCATCGGTCTCGCACCGGGGCGGTGCGCAGTGCAGGTCTCCCTGCGGTTTTGTTGGAAAGTTGCCGGGCGCGATCCAGCATCCCCCGATCCCGATCGCGCCCGGACGTCTCAGTGGGCCGCGAGCGCGGCGGCGATGACGTCAAGACCCTCGTTCAGGAGGGCGTCGCCGATCGTCAGCGGGGGCAGGAAGCGGATCACGTTGCCGAACGTGCCGCAGGTGAGGACGATGACGCCCTGCGCGATCGCGGCCTTGGCGACCGCGGCGGTGAGCGCCGCGTCCGGGGCGCCGGTGGCCGGGTCGACGAACTCGGCGGCGATCATCGCACCGTGTCCGCGGATGTCGCCGAGGCGCGGGTCGCCGGCCTGGATCGCGGTGAGGCGGTCCTTGAGCAGAGCGCCGATCTCGACCGCGCGCTCCAGCAGACCCTCGGTCTCGTAGGCGTCGATCGCGGCGAGCGCCGCGGCACACGCCACCGGGTTGCCGCCGTAGGTGCCGCCGAGGCCGCCCGAGTGCGAGGCGTCCATGATCTCGGCGCGGCCGGTCACGGCCGCGAGCGGCATGCCGCCGGCGATGCCCTTCGCGGTCGTGATGAGGTCGGGCTCGATGCCGAAGATCTCGCTCGCGAACATCGCACCGGTGCGACCGAAGCCCGTCTGCACCTCGTCGGCGATGAACACGACGCCGTTTGCGCGGCACCACTCCACGATCGCGGGGAGGTATCCGTCGGCCGGGACGATGAAGCCGCCCTCGCCCTGGATCGGCTCGATGATCACGGCGGCCAGGTTGTCGGCACCGATCTGCTTCTCGAGCTGCAGGATCGTGCGGGCCGCCGCCTCAGCGCCGGAGAGCCCGTCGCGGAAGGGGTACGAGGCCTGCGCGCGGTACACCTCGGGGGCGAACGGGCCGAAGCCGCTCTTGTAGGGCATCGCCTTCGCGGTGAGCGCCATGGTGAGGTTGGTGCGGCCGTGGTAGCCGTGGTCGAAGGCCACGACCGCCTGGCGACCGGTGTGCTTGCGGGCGATCTTGATCGCGTTCTCGACGGCCTCGGCGCCGGAGTTGAACAGCGCGCTCTTCTTGGCGAAGTCGCCGGGGGTGAGGCGGTTGAGCGCCTCGGCGACCTCCACGTACGACTCGTACGGGGAGATCATGAAGCAGGTGTGGGTGAACTGCGCGGCCTGCGCGGCGATGGCCGCGGCGACCTTCGGGTGCGCGCTGCCCACGGTGGTCACGGCGATGCCGGACCCGAGGTCGATGAGCGAGTTGCCGTCGGCGTCGACGACCACGCCGCCGCCCGCGGCGACGGCCGCGACCGGCACCGTGTGACCGACTCCGGCGGGGACCGCGGTGGCCTTGCGGGCGAGGATCTCCGCCGAACGGGGGCCGGGGAGCTCGGTGACGAGGCGACGCTCCTGGGGAAGGGAGGGTCCGCCGAGGGGAAGGGTGTCAGCCTGCGCGTCGATGGTGCTCATGGCGTCGAGACTACGGAGGTCGACACCGCGGAGCATTCGCCGGCGCGTACAATCTGGTGGATGATTTCGCCGGCACGGCCACGTCGCTGCCGGCCGGGAAGGAGCACTCCGTGGACCAGGATCCCACCCTCCGCACACTGCTGGGACGGCGCGATCTGCACCTGCGCCTGGTCGGCGACGAGTCGGCGCTGCCCGCGGGATCCCTCGATCACCCGCTGCGTTGGGTGCACAACTCCGACCTCACCGATCCCACCCCGTTCCTCACCGACGATCTGGCGCTGCTGACGACCGGCACGCAGTTCGCCGACGACGACGCGGCGGGCGTCCGCGCCTACGTGCACCGGCTCGTGGACCGCGGGGTGGTCGCGCTCGGCTTCGGTACCGAGGTGCACCGCAGCGGCATCCCCGCCGACCTCGCGCACGCGTGCGCGCAGGCGAGCCTGCCCCTGTTCGAGGTGCCCTACGGGACGCCCTTCCTCGCCGTCGCCCGCGCCCACGCTGAGGCCATCGCCGCACAGGCGTACGCGCGTCGCACCTGGGCGCTGGAGACGCAGCGCGCCCTGTCCGTCGCGGCCCTGCGCCCGCACGGCCTGGAGTCCACGCTCACGGAGCTCTCCCGGCGCCTCGGCTGCTGGGTCGGCATGTACGACGCCGCGGGGCAGCTCGTCCACGAGCATCCGGAGGGCGGATCCTCGCCCGTCGTCGACGAGGCCGCCGCGGATCTGCTCGCGCGCGGCGGATCCGCGAACCGCGTCGTCGACGCCGGCGAGGCCGCGCACACCCTGCTGACCGTGGGGCGCGCCGGGCACCTCCGCGGCATCGTGGCGATCGCGAGCGGCACCCTCGATCCGGAGACCCGCGCCGTGGTGACCTCGGTCATCGCGATGGCCGGGCTGTCGCTCGAGCAGAGCGAGCAGCTCGCGCGCAGCCGTCGGCGCCTGCACCGTCAGCTGCTGGCCTCGCTCCTCACCGATGACCCGACCCTCGCGCGCCGCGTTCTGGGGGCCCTCCCGCCGGCGCCCGTGGTGGTCGCGGTGGCTGCCGGTCAGCGCCAGGGTGCGGTCGTGGAATGGTGGGAGCGGCAGCCGGCCGACGCTCCCGCGGCCTTCCTCGCCGAGTCGGAGGACGGGCTCGTGATGTGCCTCGCCGTCGGCGACGCCGGCGTGCTGGACGAGCTCGCCGCGCGGACGGACGTGCGCATCGGCGTCTCGGCGCCCGAGGAGTACTCCGCGTTCTCGCGTGCCCACGCGCAGGCGCTCACGGCGCTGCGGCGTTCGGGCGACGGGGTCGCGCGCTACGCCGACAGTGCCGAGTCGAGCGTGCTCGCGGCGTTCGCGACCGACGAGGCACGGCTGATCGCGGAGTCGCGCCTGGCCCCGCTGCGTCAGCACGACGCGCACGAGGGCTCCGAGCTCGAACGGTCGCTGCGGGTGTGGCTCGAGCACGACACGCGATTGGAGCCGGCCGCGGCCGCCCTGGGCGTACACCGTCACACGCTGCGCACGCGGATCGCTCAGGCGGCGATGATCCTGGATGCGGATCTCACGTCGTTCCCCGCGCGCGCCGAGCTGTGGGCGACACTCCGCACGGCCGGCGACTGAACCGCGCCTCCGCATCCGTCTATTTCTGCCAATCCGTCGGTTTGGAGCCCGAGGAACCACGGTTCGACAGAAATAGACGGCGCCCGGGGGCGCCCCGGGTCGGGTGTCAGCGCTTGAGCACCGCGAGCATCTCGGCGGCGGTGCCGTGGAAGATCGGACCGTGACCGACGACGATCTCGCGCTCGGGCAGCGCGCGCAGGCGCTCGAGGCTGCCGGGCGTGGCATCGGGGTCGTCGCTGAACGGACCGACCTGCACGTCGGACGAGCCGTTGAGCACGTGCCGGGTGGTGATCGCGTCGCCGACGAAGATCGCGTCGACGGCGGGGACGCGGATCGCGATGGATCCGGCAGAATGCCCCGGCATGCCGATGATCTGCGGGGATCCGGGCAGGTCGAGCACGTCGCCGTCGCGCACCGTGCGCACCTCGCCGAGGTGCTTCGGACGCAGGCCGCCACGGCGCAGAGCGGCGGCGAAGAACTGCAGCGTGGGACCGAGGCGCATGGCGCCGCCTGACGCGGAGGGCGTCTTCTCCCCCTGGGCGCGGCCCGCGTCGGCCTCGTGCACGTACGTCGGCACGCCGTGCTCGGAGCGCAGCCACTCGGCGACGCCGATGTGATCGCTGTCGCCGTGGGTCAGCACCACACCGCGGATGTCGGAGACGCTGCGGCCCGCGGCGGCGAGAGCCTGCTGCAGGATCCGGCGGTCGCCCGGAAGCCCTGCGTCGATGAGCGTGACGCCCTCGTCGGTGACGACGGCGTGCATGGCGACGATGTCGTCGCCGATCCGGAGGAGTTCTGCGTTCATGATGGCTACGCTACATAGCTATCATGGCTACTGTCAATAGCCTTATGATGAGGTTCCGGGATCCCCGCAGGACGTCGCCGCAGAGGAGGACACGATGCCCGCACCGCAGCGCGTCACCCGCGCCGCCCTCACCGACGCCGCCCGCGCGATCGCCGAGCGCGAGGGGATCGACGCCGTCACGATCAGCGCCGTGGCCGCCGTCGTGGGCGTGCGCGCCCCCAGCCTGTACAAGCACGTCGCGCACCGGCACGACCTGTTGCGCCTGATCGCCGACGATGCGGCACGGGAGCTGGGCGAGGACATCGCCGCGCTCTCCGGATCCGACGAGGATCCGGCGACCGGACTCCGCGCGATCGCCCGCGCCTTCCGCGCGTTCAGCGCACGCTCCCCGCGCGCCGCGTCGCTGCTGTTCGCCGGGGCCGACCTGAGCGCCCAGCCCCCATCCGAGGGCATGGCGGCGCTGACCGCGACGCTCCTGGGCGCGGTGCGGAAGGCGGCGCCGGGGGATCCGCTCCCGGCCGCGCGGACCCTGACCGCCTGGGCGCACGGGTTCTGCACCATGGAGCAGGCCGGGGCCTTCCAGCTCGGCGGCGACGTGGACGAGGCCTTCGAGTTCGGTCTCGCGACACTCGTGGACGCGCTGGTCGTCCGGCGGGACACCGCCCGCTGATCGAGGCGCCGCGCCGCCTGCCCGCATCGCACCTGCCCGCATCGCACCGCCTGACGTAGGGTGGCGACATGGGCTGGAGCGAGGATCTGGAGCGCGTCGTGACCGCGGCCGCGGCTCCGGGTGCGGCCGAGCGGGCGCTCGCGTCGTCCGAGCTCCTGGCCTCCGCGATCGACGCGGACCGCGACGCCGGGCTCTTCGCGCGGTGGGGACGCGCCGCGGCCCCCTCCGACGATGCGGGCGAGCCGCTCCTGCGCCGAGCCGTCTTCGAGGCGCTGCACTCCCGCGCCGGACTGGAGGCGGCGTGGCCCGTGGGCAACGCCGGACTCCTCCGCACGTACGGCGTTCCGCTCGCCGCCGCGGCCCACGGCACGACCGCGGAGCCAGGGCACTCCCCCGCACTGGCGCGGGCGCTGGGCCTCGACGATGCCCGTTTCGCGCCCGACGGCGACTCCGGCACGCTGCTCGCCCGCGCCACGGACGCAGCGTCGGTGCTGCTCGCCTCCGGCGGCGAGTTCTCCTGGTACGCCCTCGTGGACGGCCGTGCCACGCGCACCGTGCTCGGGCCCGCGCGCGGCGGCGCGCGGGCGCTCGCCTACGCGGTCGCCCCGGCTCCGGGCTACGCGCCGCTTCTGGTCGCCCTGTTCCCGATCACGGATGCGGAACCGGTGCGCCGCGAGCTCGACGAGGCCTCGGCGCGCCTGCGCTGGGGCGCCGTCTGAGCACCCCGCCGCAACGGCGGATCAGTCCGGCGCGTGCGCCTCGAGGAACTCGTACACGTCGGTCGTGTCGACGCCGGGGAACGCCCCCGTCGGCAGCGTGGCGAGCAGGGTGCGCGGGGTGCGCACGTTCGGCCACGACTGCTCGCGCCACCGCGCCTCGAGATCCGCCGGCGCCCGCCGGCAGCACACCTCGACGGAGTGCTTCGAGACGCCGCGGTTGGGGGTGTCCCGCCCGATGAACCACTTGGTGTCGTCGAAGCGCACGCCCACGCTCACCGAGTGCAGCCCCTCGCTCGACGGCTCCACGCGCGCCGTGCACCAATACGTGCCGTTGCCGGTGTCCGTGTACTGGTAGTACGGGTTGAACCGGTCCTCCTCGTCGAACACGACGCGGCTGGTCCACTTGCGGCAGCACATCTGCCCCTCGATGGACCCGAGCCGATCGGTCGGGAAGTTCACGTCGTCGTTCTCGTACGCCTTCGTGATCGTGCCCGACTCATGCACCTTCAGGAAGTGCACCGGGATGTCCAGGTGCCGGGTGGCGAGGTTCGTGAAGCGGTGCGCCGCGGTCTCGTAGGACACCGAGTACGCGTCGCGCAGATCCTCGATGGAGATGGCCCGGCGCTGCTTGGCGTCCTTCAGCACCGGCACGAGGTGCTCCTCCGGCATGAGCAGTGCACCCGTGAGGTAGTTGGTCTCGACTCGCTGGCGCAGGAACTCGGCGTAGCTGCGCGGCTCGGAATGGCCCAGGATCCGGCTCGACAGCGCCTGCAGCACCGCCGTGCGGGCATCGCCCTTGCCCGGCACGCGGCTGGAGAGGTACAGCCGGCCGTGCGCGAGGTCGGCGACGCTGCGCGTGGACTGCGGCAGGTCGGGCGCATAGTGCAGCGTGAACCCGAGGTGCGCGGCGATGTCGCTCGCGGTGCGCTGCGTCAGCGGGCCTCCGGGGTGGCGCACGGCGGCGAGGATCTCGGCGGCCTTGCGCTCCAGATCCGCGAAGTGGTTGTCCTGGCTGCGCATGAGGTGACGCAGCTCGAGGTTCGCGCGCCGGGCCTCCTCCGGGGTGGCGGCGCGCTCGTCGCGCAGCCGCTCGATCTCGCCGTGCAGGGCGAGCAGGGCCTTGAGCGCCTCGTCGGGCACCGTCTTCGCGATCCGGAACGGCGCGATGCCGAGCGCCTGGAACGTCTGCCCCTTCATCGCCCGCTCCACGGCGATCTCCATGCCGCTTCTCTCGTCGAGCGGGGCCTCGGCCAGGATCTGGTCGATCGTCGTGTCCAGCGCCCGGGCGATCGCCTGCAACTGGGTGAGCTTGGGCTCGCGCTTGCCCGTCTCGATCATCGACACCTGGCTAGGCGCACGGTCGATCTCGGTCGCGAGCTGCTCGAGGGTCATCCCCCGGGCGGTGCGGAGCTGCCTGATGCGCCGCCCGATCGTGAGCGCGTCGACCTCTTCTGCCGTGTCTGCGGTGACCATGCGGCCGATTCTGTCATGAAAACAGAAATCTCTTCAAACTTCTCAGCAAGATCCGACAGTCGGCCGCGCGAACTTCACGCAGAGTGGTCTCCAAGCCGCCCGGCACAGCCCCTCGGCCCCTGAGGCTCTCGAAGCCCCCTGAGGCTCTCGAAGGGCCGACCGACATCTCACGGAGGAGACAGATCATGACCATTCCCACGGCGTCGCCGACCGCCCCGATCCGGATCGTCGGCACCGTCGCGTCCGCCGAGGGGCCCTCGATGCGCATCACCGGACCGATGCACGAGCGCTTCTCGGAGATCCTCACGCCCGCTGCGGTCGCGTTCCTCACGGAGCTCCACCACCGCTTCGGCGGACGTCGCCACGACCGTCTCGCCGACCGCATGCGCCGCCGCTTCGAGATCGGCAACGGCCACGACCCGCGCTTCCGCGACGACACCCGGCACATCCGCGAAGACGCCGACTGGCGCGTCGCAGGCGCCGGGCCCGGCCTGGAGGACCGCCGCGTGGAGATCACCGGCCCCACCGATCCGAAGATGACGATCAACGCCCTGAACTCCGGCGCGAAGGTGTGGCTGGCCGACCAGGAGGATGCGACGAGCCCCACCTGGCGCAACGTGATCGGCGGGCAGCTGTCGCTGCGCGACGCGATCCGCGGCCGCCTGACCCACACGAGCGAGGACGGCAGGGAGTACCGCGTCACCGCCGAGCAGACGCCCACGATCGTGATGCGCCCGCGCGGCTGGCATCTCGTCGAGAAGCACCTCGAGTTCACCGACCGCACCGGCCGCCGGATGGACGCGTCGGGCTCGCTGGTGGACTTCGGCCTCTACTTCTTCCACAACGCGCAAGCGCTCATCGAGGCGGGCCGCGGCCCGTACTTCTACCTCGCCAAGATCGAGTCGAGCGAGGAGGCCAAGCTCTGGAACGACGTGTTCACGTTCAGCGAGGAGTACTTCGGGATCCCCCGCGGCACGATCCGCGCGACCGTGCTCATCGAGACGCTTCCGGCCGCCTTCGAGATGGAGGAGATCCTGTTCGAGCTGCGCGAGCACTGCGCGGGCCTGAACGCGGGCCGGTGGGACTACATCTTCTCGATCATCAAGAACTACCGCGGACGCGGCGCGCGGTTCGTCCTGCCGGACCGCAGCGAGGTCACCATGACGGTGCCGTTCATGCGGGCCTACACCGAGCTGCTCGTGAAGACCTGCCACAAGCGCGGTGCCTTCGCGATCGGCGGCATGAGCGCCTTCATCCCCAACCGGCGCGACCCCGAGGTGACCGCGCGCGCGATCGAGAAGGTCGCCGCCGACAAGAAGCGCGAGGCCGGCGACGGCTTCGACGGGACCTGGGTGGCGCATCCCGACCTGATCCCCACGGCGCAGGCCGAGTTCGACGCCGTGCTCGGCGATCGCCCGAACCAGCTCAACCGGCAGCGCGACGACGTGCAGGTGCGCGCCGAGGACCTGCTCGACGTGCACATCGGCCGGCCGATCACGGCCGACGGCGTGCGCGACAACGTCTCCGTGGCGATCCGCTACATCGAGGCGTGGCTGCGCGGCATCGGCGCCGTCGCGATCGACAACCTCATGGAGGATGCGGCGACCGCCGAGATCAGCCGGTCCCAGGTGTGGCAGTGGATCCACCAGGGTCAGTCCACCCAGGACGGCACGCTCATCACTGCGGAGTACGTCGAAGGCCTGATCGACGCGCTGCTCGCGGAGACCCCGCGCTCCGAGGCCGACCGCTTCGATGACGCTGCCGAGGTGTTCCGCGAGGTCGCGCTGCGGCCCGAGTTCCCTGCGTTCCTCACTCTCAGCGCCTACGCGAAGCACCTCGTCGAGGACTGAGCGCTCCCCCGGGGTCGTTGAGCGAGGACGCCGAAGGCGACGTCCTCGCTCAACGATCGCGAGGGCCGTGAAAGGATCCCCACCATGACCTCCACCGCAGACCTCTACGACGAGCACGGCGACGCGCTGCAGTCCCTGGCCCTTCCGCTGCGGGACTTCGGCGGACGCCTCGCGTTCGACGGGCCGATCCGCACGGTGCGCTGCTTCCAGGACAACCAGCTCGTGAAGGAGCTGCTGGCGACCGACGGCGACGGCGCCGTCCTCGTGGTCGACGGATCCGGCTCCCTCGGCACGGCGCTCATGGGCGACATGATCGCCGAGAGCGCCGTCGAGCACGGCTGGGCGGGTGTCCTCATCCACGGGGCGATCCGCGACAGCGCCGCGATCGGCCGGCTCCCCCTGGGCGTCAAGGCCCTGGGCACCAACCCCCGCAAGAGCGCGAAGACGGGCTCCGGCGAGATCGACGCGGTGCTGCGCTTCGGCGACGTCGAGTTCCGGCCGGGCGCCCGGCTGTACGCCGATGAGGACGGCGTGCTCGTCGAGCGCTGAGCGCCCGCCGGCCGGATCCGGCCCGCGACCGCTCGTACGCGCCTACCCTGGACCCATGACCGATCCCTCCGCGCGGCGCACCCTGTTCGACGGCATCGCGGACGAGTTCCTCCGCGACTACCCCCGGGGCGCCCGCCTCGTGGCGGTGGCGAGCCCCGACGGGGCGCGCTCCGCGGCGGCGGCCGCGAGCCTGCGCGAGGCGCTCGCCGGTCGCGGCGTCGACGCGCGGGTCACCACCGCGCCGGGCGAGGGCGCGGAGCAGCTGCGCACCGAGGTGGTGGCGCCGTTCCGCGCCGCCGGCGCCGACGCGGTGCTGATCGTCCCCGGCTCGGCGAACCTCCTCGCCGAGCGGGCACGCGGCCTCTGGCACTACTCCGTGTGGGTGATCGAGGGCGACGAGGTGCCCCACACGGCCGCGACGGCGCTCGTCGACGTGACGGATCCGAATGCCCCCGCGCGACGCTTGGCCGACTACTGCGCGGTCCCGCCGTCGTTCCTGACCTGAGCGCCGCGCGGCTCTGACCCGGGCGCCGTGCAGCCCGCTCGACGGCGGAGCGGCGCCGTTCGCCTTGTCGGACAAAGAGCGCCCTTTCTTGTACGTCATGGCCATATCACGCGAGTGCCTCCCGAGTACGCTGGGAGCGTGACCGAACGCGCGCCTCTCTCCCGCAAACTCTCCGCCATCGCCGAGTCCGCCACGCTGAAGGTGGATGCCAAGGCCAAGGCCCTCAAGGCTGAGGGCAAGCCCGTCGTCTCGTACGCCGCCGGCGAGCCCGACTTCGCCACGCCGCAGTTCATCGTGGACGCGGCGGCCGAGGCCCTGGCGAACCCGGCGAACTACCGCTACACGCCGGCCGCCGGGCTTCCGGAGCTGCGCGAGGCGATCGCCGCGAAGACGCTGCGCGACTCCGGCCTCGAGGTGTCCCCGTCGCAGGTGATCGTCACCAACGGCGGCAAGCAGTCGGTCTACCAGGCATTCCAGGCCGTCGTGAACCCGGGCGACGAGGTGCTGCTGCCCGCCCCGTACTGGACCACCTATCCCGAGGCCATCCGCCTCGCCGACGGCGTCCCGGTCGAGGTCTTCGCCGGCGCCGACCAGGACTACAAGGTCACGGTCGACCAGCTCGAGGCGGCCCGCACCGAGCGCACCACCGTGCTGGTGTTCGTGTCTCCGTCCAACCCGACCGGATCCGTGTACTCCGCGGAGGAGACGAAGGCCATCGCGGCCTGGGCCCTCGAGCACGGAATCTGGATCGTCTCGGACGAGATCTACCAGAACCTCACCTACGAGGGTGTGAAGGCGACCTCCGTCGTCGAGGCGCTGCCCGAGGTCGCCGGCCAGACCATCCTGGTCAACGGCGTCGCGAAGACCTACGCGATGACCGGCTGGCGGGTGGGCTGGATGGTCGGCCCGGCGGATGCGATCAAGATCGCGGGCAACCTGCAGTCACACCTCACGAGCAACGTGAACAACGTCGCGCAGCGCGCCGCGATCGCCGCCCTGAACGGCCCGCAGACCGAGGCCGAGCAGATGCGCGAGGCGTTCGACCGCCGCCGTCGGCTCATCGTCTCGGAGCTGTCGAAGATCGAAGGCCTCGTGGTGCCGAACCCGACCGGCGCCTTCTACGTCTACCCCGACGTGCAGGGCCTGCTCGGGCGCACCTGGGGCGGTGTGACGCCGACGACCTCCCTCGAGCTCGCCGACCTCATCCTCGACCAGGCCGAGGTAGCCGTGGTGCCGGGCGAGGCCTTCGGCCCGTCGGGCTACATCCGCATGTCGTACGCGCTCGGCGACGACCAGCTCCTCGAGGGCGTGCAGCGCCTGCAGCGCCTCTTCGCCTCCTGACCGTCGCCTGCTTCCGTCTATTTCTGCCGAACCGTGGCTTTCAGGGCCTGAATCCCACGGTTCGGCAGAAATAGACGGAGAGACGGGGAGCACTCAGCCCTCGTAGCCGATGAGCCAGCGCACACCGAAGCGGTCCACGAGCGTGCCGTCGTGGGCACCCCAAGGGCGCTCCTGCAGCGGGTCGATCACGCGGCCGCCGTCGCCGAGCTGCGCGAACCAGCGCGTGAGCGTCTCCGGATCCGCGGTGCCCAGCAGCGAGAAGAACATCCCGTTCATGTGCACCGCATCCTCGTCCGGCGCCGCATCGGCGGCGGCCAGCGCGACCGGCCCGCCGGTGAGCATGCCGTGCGCGATGGCGTCGCCGGGTCCGTCGGCGCGCCCGAACTCGGCGTAGGTGTGCAGCACCGCCTCGCCGCCGAAGATCGTCTGGTAGAACGGCAGCGCATCGGCCGCGGTTCCGGGGAACAGGAGGTAGGGCACGAGTCCGGTCATCCTGCGAGCGTACGCCGCGGATCCGACCTCAGCCGAGCATCCCCGGCTCCGCTTACAGCTCGACGTCGACGAGGACGGGCTCGGGCTGCAGCAGCAGGCCGAACTCGGAATGCACCCGGCTCTGGATGAAGCGGGCGAGCTCGGCGATCTCTCCCGCCGTCGCCCCTCCGCGGTTCGTGAGGGCGAGGGCGTGCTTGGTGGACACGCCGGCGCGTGAGCGCGGCAGCCTGAAGCCCTTGCGGATCCCGGCGTGCTCGATGAGCCATGCTGCGCTCACCTTCACGTCGCTCGGCGGTGCCTCGGGCTTGGGCACGAGGCCGTAGTACGCGTCGAGCGGGATCACGGTGATCGTGTCGAGATCGGGCGTGACGGGCCAGCGCGGGCACTCGGGCGGCAGAGTCCGCGCCACGGACTCCGGCACGATCGCGTTCTGGAAGAAGGATCCGGCCCCGTGCGTGTCCGGATCCGCGGGGTCGAAGAGCATCCCCTTCGCGGCCCGGGTGGAGAGGATGCGCTCGCGCACCCAGGCGAGCGGCACGGGGTCGTCGTTCGTGAGTCCGAGCGCCCGGCGCAGCTGCTCGCCGCGCACAACCCGTCCGGCGTCACCCGTGACCGCGAGGTCGAGGGTGACGGAGAGGATCACGGCCCGGCGCTCGGCGACGGATCCGTAGTGGTGCTTCAGCACGGAGGTGCGGAAGCCGAGCCCGAGGTCTGCCGCAGGCGTCGTGACGACCTCGCCGGAGTGCTCGTCGAGGAGTTCCACCTCGACGAGGGTCTCCTGGATCTCCTGCCCGTAGGCGCCCACGTTCTGCACCGGAGCGGCGCCGACCGTGCCAGGGATGCCCGACATCGCCTCGATGCCGGCGTACCCGCGCTCGACGGCGTACGCGACGAGCGCATCCCAGTCATGACCGGCCTGCGCGCGCAGACGGATCCGTCCCGGATGCGGCGACGGCAGCTCCTCGATCCCGTTCGTGCGGATGCGCACGACGGTGCCGTCGAAGGGCGCGTCGCCCGCGAACAGGTTGGATCCGCCGCCGAGCACGAACCACTCGTCCCCGCTCGCCCACACGTCGCGCAGGGCGGCGACGAGGTCGTCCGCGGTCATGGCCTCGACCATCCGCGCAGGGGCCGCGCCGGTCTGCAGCGTGGTCAGCTCGGCGAGGCGGATCGGCTCGATCTGCGTCATGTCAGAGCGAGTCCGCCGCGATGCGGAGCTGGGCCTTCACGAGCACGGTGGTGTCGGCGTGCGTGACGACGAGGTCGATGCGCACCGCGGTCTCGTCGACGGCTCCGACCTTGGCCGTGATCGCGACGTCGGCGCCCGCCTGCGGGTCGACGACCACCGGACGGGCGAAGCGCACGCCGTAGTCGAGCACGCGCGCGGTGCCGGGAAGCGCCGCGATCGCGACCGACGAGGCCACCCCCATCGTCAGCATCCCGTGGGCGAGAACGCCCGGCAGGCCGACCTCGGCGGCGACGTCGTCGCGGTAGTGGATCGGGTTGAAGTCGCCGGATGCCCCGGCGTAGCGCACGAGCGACTCGCGCGTGAGATGCACGGTGCGCTCGGCGATGATGTCTCCGACGTTCACGCGCCGGCCTCCTCTGCGTCTTCGGCGGGCGCGTCGCTCACGAGCAGGACGCTCGTCGCGGTGACCACGTGCGCGCCGGACGCGTCACGGATCTCGGCGTCGCTCGTGATCATGGCTGCAGGGCCCATGGCCCGGATCCCGGTGACGGTCAGCTGCGCGGTCAGCTCGTCGCCGGCGACGATCGGACGCGTGTAGGCGAAGCGCTGCTCGGCATGGATGGTGCGCGACAGCACGATCCCGGAGTCCTCCAGCCCGAGCAGCTGCTGCAGGGTGAGGTCCTGGACGACCATCGCGAACGTGGGCGGGGCGACGACGTCGGAGAACCCGAGCGCCTGGGCGGCCGCCACGTCGGTGTGCTGGGGGGCGTCGGCGAACACGGCGCGCGCGAACTCGCGCACCTTCTCGCGGCCGACGAGGTAGGGGGCCGTCGGCGGGAACTCCCGGCCGACCAGTTCAGGATTCACGGGCACCCCTCGATCCTATCGACCGGGATCCCGGCGCCGCCGAGCAGGCGCTCAGGCGGTGCGGGTCCGGCGACCCCGGATCGCCTTGAGCGCCATCTGCACGGCGATGAAGACGAGGTAGACCGCGAACAGCACGTTGCCCCAGAACGGGTCGATGAGGGTGGCGAGCCAGGCGCCGAGCGCGGTCGTGGTGCACGCGGCCACGCCCACGAGGGCCGCCGCGAGCAGGTCGACGTTGTGATGGCGCAGGTTGCCGATCGTGCCCGAGATCGCCGTGGGGATCATCATGAGCAAGGACGTCCCCTTCGCGACGAGATCGCTCGTGCCGAACGCGAGCATGAGTGCGGGGACGACCACGATGCCGCCGCCGACGCCGATGAGGCCCGCGAGCACGCCCGTGAACAGTCCGAGGACGAGCAGCAGCGGGCCGCTCACCCAGGTCAGCTCCAGCACGGCGCCGCGCGACGGGATGACGAGGAAGAGGCTCACCACCACGACCGCGAGGAAGCCGACGAATCCCCAGCGCAGCGCGGTCTGCGAGATCCGGGGCAGCAGCCGGGTGCCGATCTGCGCCCCGACGACGGATCCGGCCGCGAGGATGATCGCGGGGATCCAGGCCACCGCGTCGTGCACGGCGTAGGAGATCACGCCGACCGCGGCGGTGGGCACGATCGCCGCGAGCGAGGTGCCGGCGCCGAGGCGCTGGTCGAATCCCAGCAGGAGCACCAGCAGCGGCACGATCACGGTGCCGCCGCCCACGCCGAACAGACCCGAGAGGAGTCCCGCGGCGAGGCCGATCCCGATGAAGGAGGCGACGGCCCGCGGTCCTCGCATGCGCTCCACGACGCCGTCTCCCACATCCGCTCCCGTCCGCCGTCCGGGGCCGGGCAGCATCGTCCAGCGTAGTCCGGGCCGGCTCAGCGCCCGGCGAACCGCGGCGAGCGCTTCTCCTGGAAGGCGGCGAAGCCCTCGCGGTAGTCCTCGGTGTCGCAGAGGGCGGCCTGTGCCGCGTTCTCCTGGCTCATCGACTCCCAGAGGCCCAGGCGCTGGTCCCGCAGGGCCGCGACGAGACGCTTGCTCGCGACGAAGGCCGCCGTGGCGCCGTCGGCGGCGTGCGCGGCGGCGGCGAGCGTCGCGGCGAGCACGTCCTCCGCCGGCAGGGCCTGCGAGAACAGTCCCGCGGCGACGGCCTCGGTGCCGGTCATCAGGCGCCCGCTGTAGATCAGATCGAGGGTGCGGTGCGCGCCGAGCCGCTCCACGAACAGGGCGTGCCCGCCCGAGTCCAGCGTCGCGCCGAGCGCGGCGAACGGGGATCCGATCTTCGCGGAGTCGGCGACGTACACCACGTCGGTGGCGATGAGCAGCCCGAGGCCGACACCGAGGCACGCGCCCTGCGCGGCGGCGAACGTGGGCGCGGGGAACGCCGCCATCCGCTGCAGCACGGGCGTCACCAGGCCGTCGAGGTAGCCCATCACGTCGTCGTCGCGCGGATCCACGCCCGAGATGTCGCGTCCGGCGCAGAACGCCCGGCCCTCGCCGCGCAGCACGAGCGCGCGCACCCCGGCGCGCTCCGCCTCGGCGTAGGCGTCGCCGAGGTCGCGGACGGCCTGCTCGTCCAGTGCGTTGAGCTTCGAGGGGTTGTCCAGCACGACGTGCGCGATGCCGGCGCCGGACGGCGTGCGGACGATGTCGAGGTCGATCACGGGCTGCTCCGTTCGGTTCGGCGGCTCAGACGTCGTAGTCGACGACGACGCGGTCCGTCGTGGGGTGGGACTGGCAGGTGAGCACGTAGCCGCGGTCGAGCTCTTCCTGCTCCAGCGCGTAGTTCTCGGTCATCGTGACGGAGCCGTCGACGAGGCGCGCACGACAGGTGCCGCACACGCCGCCCGCGCAGGCGAAGGGCACGTCCGGCCGCACGCGCAGCGCCGCGTTCAGGATGGACTCGTTCGCGGACACCGGAGTGTCCACCGAGCCCGACTGGCCGTCGAGCGTGAACTCGATCGTGCGCACCGGCTCGTCCTCGCGCACCTCGACGGGACGACCGGCCTCGGGCCGCTCCTGCCCGGGCTCCCCCGTCGTGAACAGCTCGTAGCGCACGTGCGCGGGCTCCACGCCGATGTCGGCGAGGGTGTCGCGGCACAGCTGCACCAGGTCGAACGGCCCGCACAGGAACCACTCGTCCACCGTCGCGGGGAGCACAAGCGCATCCAGGATGCCGCGCAGGCGCGCTTCGTCGATCCGCCCCGACAGCAGGGGTGCGGAGCGCTGCTCGCGGGTGAGCACATGGTGCACCGCGAAGCGCGTGGGATAGCGGTCCTTGAGATCGGCGAGATCGTCCAGGAACATGACGTCGGTCGCGCGGCGGTTCGTGTAGACGAGGGTGAACCTGCTGCTCTCCGACCGCGCCAGCACGGTCGCCGCGAGCGCCATGAGCGGCGTGATCCCGGATCCGGCCGCGATGCCGACGACATGCGCCTCGTCCAGGGCGTCCAGCGCCGAGGTGAACGTGCCCTGCGGGCTCATCACGTCGATCCGGTCGCCCTCGTGCAGCTCGCTCTGCGCCCAGGTCGAGAAGCGTCCGCCGTGGTCGCGCTTGATCGCGACGCTGACCGACCCGCGCGCGGGCGGGCGGCACAGCGAGTAGGAGCGCCGCACCTCGTGCCCGTCGAGCTCGGCGCGCAGGGCGACGTGCTGCCCGGCGAGGTAGCCGAACTCCCCCGCGAGCTCCTCCGGAACCGCGAAGGTGACCTCGATCGCGTCGGCGGTGAGCGGGCGCACCTCCTGCACGGTGAGCGTGTGGAAGCGCGCGCGCCGCCGCGGCGACGTCGCCGGGGAGCCGCCGCCCGAGGCTCCTCCGACGACGCTGCGGAGCAGGGCGCCCGCGATGCGCTCGGCGTCGGCCTCCGCGGCGCGGACCGGCGAGGCGGGGGCGGCCGGATGCCAGAGCGCCATCAGATCGCCTTGAAGCGGTCGAAGGGCTCGAGGCAGGCGCGGCACTCGTAGAGCGCCTTGCACGACGTGGAGCCGAAGCGGGAGATCTCGCGGGTGTCCAGCGAGCCGCAGCGCGGGCAGCGCACGCCGAGCGCGATGCGCACCGGGCCCTGCCGGTGGGCGGCGCCCCCGGTGGGCGGCGCGATGCCGTATTCGGTGAGCTTGCGCTTGCCCTCGTCGCTCATCCAGTCCGTGGTCCAGGCCGGCGAGAGCACGAGGCGCACCTCGACGTCGCCGAAGCCGGCGTGGGTGAGGGCCAGCTCGACATCGTCGCGGATCGCGTCCATGGCCGGGCATCCGCTGTAGGTCGGCGTGATGTCGACCCGGATCCGGTCGCCCTCGACGGTGACGTCGCGCAGCACCCCGAGGTCCTCGATGGTCAGCACCGGCACCTCCGGATCCTTCACCGCGGCGGCGGCCTCCCAGGCGCGCTCGCGCAGCCCGGTCACCACGTCGCCCCCGGGTGGCGGCGGGCGAGCACCTGCATCTCGGACAGCAGGTGCCCGAGCCCGCTGGCGTGGGATCCGTGACGCCCCCCGCCCGCCGAGACCGATCCCGAGGGGATCTCGAGCTCCGCCTCGGCGAACACGGCCGCGATGACCGCATCGAAGCCCGGCCGCAGGGACGAGGGCCGCACCGCCGCGCCGTCCAGGCGGTCGATGAGCGGCTCGTCGCGGAAGAGCTCGGCGGCGTAGGGCCACACGTCGGCGAACGCGCGGACGATCCGGCGTCGCGACTCTTCGGTGCCCCCGGCCAGGCGCAGCGTCCACTGCACGGCGTGGTCGCGGTGGTAGTCGACCTCCTTGACCGCCTTCTCGGCGATCGCGGCGAACGTCGGATCCGTGCTGGCGCGCAGGGCGGAGTACAGCTCGAGCAGGTAGGTGCTCGCGAGGAGCTGCCGGGCGATCGTCTGCGCGAAGTCGCCGTTGGGCTGCTCCACGAGCCAGCAGCTGCGGAAGTCCGGCTCGTCGCGGAAGTAGGCGAGGTCGTCCTCACTGCGCCCGTCCCAGGACCCGGCGTAGCGCAGGAACGAGCGGGCGTGCCCGAGCAGGTCCAGGGCGATGTTGCCCAGCGCCACGTCCTCCTCCAGCTCGGGCGCGTACGTGATCCACGCGCCGAGCTGCTGCGACAGGATCAGGGCGTCGTCGCCGAGCCACAGCGCGTACTCTGCGATGTCGGCCGAGGCCGCGCGCTCCCCCGACCCGGCGAGCTCGGCGCTGAGCGAGAGCTCGTCGACCGTGACGTCACCGTGCGGGTCAGACCATGACGCAGGAGATCCGGTCGCATCGGCCGCTGGGGACGGTTCCGGCGGCAGGATCTCCTGCGTCGTGTCCCGGGATTCGGCGCTCACAGGTGCGGCACCCCCTCGGATGCCGTGTAGTACACGGCGTGGCGGTAGTTCTTGCCGGCGGGGCTCTCGAAGAACGCGCCCTTGTCGTCCGGGTCGCTCGTGGTGATCGCGTCGGCAGGAACGACCCAGACCGACGTGCCCTCGTTGCGCCGGGTGTACAGGTCGCGCGCGTTGCGCAGCGCCATGTCGGCGTCGGGGGCGTGCAGGGATCCGACATGCACGTGGCTGAGCCCGCGGTTCGCGCGCACGAACACCTCGTAGAGGGGCCAGGTCTCCTCCGGGGATGCGCCGGGGGTCGTCATGCCGCCACCTCCTGCCGCAGGGCCTGCTTGCGGGCGTACTCCGCCGCGGCCTCGCGCACCCAGGCGCCCTCTTCGTGCGCGTCGCGGCGGCGCTGCAGCCGCTCGGCGTTGCACGGGCCGTTGCCGCGCACCACCTCGAAGAACTCGTCCCAGTCGATCTCGCCCATCGCGTACCGCCCGGTCTCCGCGTCGTAGCGGAGCTCGGGATCCGGCAGCGTCACGCCGAGGATCTCCGCCTGCGGCACGAGCATGCCGACGAAGCGCTGGCGCAGATCGTCGTTCGAGAAGCGCTTGATCTTCCACTGCATCGACTGCGCCGAGTTCGGCGACTGGTCGTCCGGCGGACCGAACATCGCCAGCGCGGGCCAGTACCAGCGGTTCACCGCGTCCTGCGCCATCGCCCGCTGCTCCTCGGATCCCTGCATGAGGGTGAGCAGGATCTCGAACCCCTGCCGCTGGTGGAACGACTCCTCCTTGCAGATCCGCACCATGGCGCGTCCGTACGGTCCGTACGAGGCCCGGCACAGCGGCACCTGGTTGCAGATCGCGGCGCCGTCGACCAGCCAGCCGATCGCGCCCATGTCCGCCCAGGTCGGGGTCGGATAGTTGAAGATCGAGGAGTACTTCGCCTTGCCGTCGATCAGCTGCTGCATCATCTCGTCGCGCGTGATCCCGAGGGTCTGGGCGGCGGAGTAGAGGTAGAGCCCGTGCCCGGCCTCGTCCTGCACCTTCGCCATGAGGATCGCCTTGCGCTTGAGGCTCGGGGCGCGCGTGATCCAGTTGCCCTCGGGCTGCATGCCGATGATCTCGGAGTGCGCATGCTGGGAGATCTGGCGGATCAGGGTCCTGCGGTACGCCTCGGGCATCCAGTCGCGCGGCTCGATCCGCTGCTCGTTCGCCACGAGCTCGTCGAACAGCGCCTGTGCGCCGAGGTCCTCGGCCGTCGTCACCGGTGGAACAGTCATCGTCGACTCCCTGTGCTCATCCGTCTGCGGTCATCCACGCATCGTGAATTACCTACCGTTCGTACAGTAATTATGGCACACTCGTATCGTTCGCAGAAGAACAGCCCTTCTCGAACCGGATCCCGCCCGTCCGGATCCGCACGCATCGTTCGAAGGAGAGCCGATGACCGAGCCTGTCGCGCAGCTGCGCCCGATGATGCGGCGCGATCGCGCATCCCACGCGCTCGGCATGCGCGTCGTCGTGGACGAGCCCGGTCGCGCCGTCGTCTCGATGGTCGTGCGCGACGACATGCTGAACGGCTTCGACATCACGCACGGCGGGCTCGTGTTCGCGCTCGCCGACACCGCGTTCGCGATCGTCTGCAACGAGGACGAGCAGGTGACGGTCGCGGCCGGCGCCGACATCACGTTCCTCAAGTCCACGCACGCCGGCCAGGAGCTGACCGCCACGGGCGCCCGCCGTGCGCGCAACGGCCGCACCGGGCTCTACGACATCACCGTGACCGACGAGACCGGCGACGTGGTCGCCGAGTTCCGCGGCCGCTCGATCACCACCAACCGTCCCTTCCCGGAGGAGAGCGCATGACCGACATCGCGGCGGAGCCGACGTCGAACGCCGAGGCCGTGCACCTGGACCCCGAGCGGCTGCGCGCCCTGCAGCTCGAGCGGCTGCAGTGGTCGGTGCGCCACGCCTACGAGAACGTGCCGTTCTACCGGCTCGCGTTCGAGCGCGTCGGCGTGCATCCCGACGACGTCCGCTCGCTCGCCGACCTCGCGCGGCTCCCGTTCACCACCAAGAGCGATCTGCGCGAGTACTACCCGTTCGGCATGTTCGCCGTGCCGATGTCCGACGTGCGGCGGATCCATGCCTCCTCGGGCACGACGGGGCGCCCGACCGTGGTCGGCTACACGCAGGCCGACCTGGACAACTGGGCCGACCTGATCGCGCGGTCGCTGAGCGCGGCCGGCGTGCAGCCTGGCTGGAAGGTGCACAACGCCTACGGTTACGGCCTGTTCACCGGCGGCCTGGGCGCGCACGCGGGAATCGAGCGCCTCGGCGCGACGGTGATCCCGATGTCGGGCGGTCAGACCGCCAAACAGGTGCAGCTCATCCACGACTTCGAACCCGACGCGATCATGTGCACGCCGACGTATCTGCTCACGATCGCGGACGCGATGGAGGAGGCCGGGATCGATCCGCGCTCCACGTCGCTCAAGGTGGGCATCCTCGGGGCCGAGCCCTGGACGAACGAGATGCGCCATCAGATCGAGCAGCGGCTGAACATCGACGCGGTCGACATCTACGGCCTCAGCGAGGTCATGGGGCCCGGCGTCGCGATGGAGGCGGCCGCCACGAAGGACGGCCCGCACATCTGGGAGGACCACTTCCTGCCCGAGATCATCGATCCCGCCACCGGCGAGCCGGTGCCCGACGGCGAACCCGGCGAGCTCGTCTTCACCTCGCTGACGAAGCAGGCCTTCCCGGTGATCCGCTACCGCACCCGAGATCTGACTCGGCTGCTGCCCGGATCCGCCTATCCCGCGATGCGGCGGATGGAGAAGATCACGGGGCGTGACGACGACATGATCATCCTCCGCGGCGTGAACCTCTTCCCGACGCAGATCGAGGAGATCGCACTCGGGATCGAGACGCTGACCCCGCACTTCGTCCTGGAACTGACCCGGCAGGGGCACCTCGACGCTCTGAAGGTGCGCATCGAACGGCATCCCGAGATCGACGCGGCGAGCGCGGTCGCGGCCGCCGAAGTGCTGAAGCTGCGGATCAAGACGTCGATCGGCACCTCGGTGGACGTGCAGGTCGAGGAGCCCGGCGCCCTCCCCCGCAGCGAGGGCAAGTACAAGCGTCTCTACGACCTCCGCTGACCCCGTCCCGGGTCAGCTGCGCCGGCCTCGCTCGACGACCTCAGGCCGCGGGGGTGAGTTCCTTCTCCACGAGCGTCAGCACATCGTAGGTCGCGACGACCTCGTCGCGCTGGTTGTGGATCACCGCGTCCCAGCGCACCTCGCCGTAGCCGTCGGTCTCCCTCGGGGTGATCTGCTTGGCGGTGAGCGTGACCCGGATCGCGTCGCCGGGCTTCACCGGGGTGACGAACCGCAGATTCTCCAGTCCGTAGTTCGCGAGCACGGGTCCGGGCTCGGGCGAGACGAACAGGCCCGCAGCCCACGACACCAGCAGATAGCCGTGGGCGACCCGTCCGCCGAAGAACGGGTTGGCCTCGGCGGCCTGCTCATCCATGTGCGCATAGAAGGTGTCGCCCGTGGAGTGCGCGAACGCCTCGATGTCCTCCAGCGACAGCGGACGCAGCCCGGACTCCACCTGGTCGCCCAGCCGCAGCTCGGCCAGGGACTTGCGGAACGGATGCACGGCGCGGTCGGTGCCCGCGCCGGTGTGCCACACGCCTGTGATGGCGGTGAGGATCTCCGGCGTCCCCTGGATCGCCGTGCGCTGCATGAAGTGCCGGACGGCGCGGATCCCGCCGAGCTCCTCTCCGCCCCCGGCGCGGCCGGGACCGCCGTGCACCAGGTGCGGGACCGGCGAACCGTGGCCCGTCGAGGTGCGCGCGTCGTCGCGGTTGAGGAAGAGAACCCGGCCGTTGTACGCGGCGATGCCCGCCAGCAGCTCGGTCGCGACCTGCGGGTCGTTCGTGGCCACGCTCGTGACGAGGGACCCGCCGCCGCGGCCGACGAGCTCCGCGGCCTCGGCGACCGTCGAGTACCCGAGCACGCTCGAGACCGGGCCGAACGCCTCGACCTCGTGCACCGCCGGCGCCGAGGTGTCGGCGAACCCGACGAGCATCGGCGCGACGAACGCCCCTTCCGGGGCGGGCCCGGTGGTGCCGTCGGCGCGCAGGACCTCGGGTGCGTCGGTCGATCCCAGGAGCAGCTCGCCGCCGGCGGCACGGAGGGCGTCGACCTGGCGCAGCACCTCGTCGCGCTGCGCGGTCGAGACGAGCGGGCCCATGGTGACCTCGGCGACGTGCGGATCGCCGATGACCACGCGCTCGGCGATCTTCGCCCGCAGCGCGTCGACGAGCGGAGCCACCAGCGGCGCCGGCACGATCGCGCGCCGGATCGCGGTGCACTTCTGTCCTGCCTTCGTGGTCAGCTCGATCATGAGCTGCTTCACGTAGGCGTCGAACTCAGGAGTGCCGGGCACCGCATCGGGGCCGAGCACGGAGGCGTTGATCGAGTCGGTCTCGCTCGTGAAGCGCACCCCGTCGGCGGCCTGGGCGCGCAGGCCCGCGGCGGTCGACGCGCTGCCGGTGAACGCGACCAGGTCGCCGAGGCGGAGCAGGTCGAAGATCCCGGGGAGGGATCCGCTCACGAGCTGCAGCGACCCGTCCGGCAGCAGTCCCGAGTCGACCAGGATCCGCACCCAGGCCTCGGCGACGTACGTGGTCGGCGTCGCGGGCTTCACGATCGACGGCACGCCCGCGAGGAACGCGGGGGCGAACTTCTCCAGAGCGCCCCACATCGGGAAGTTGAAGGCGTTGATCTGCACGGCCACGCCGGGCAGGCGCGTGTACACGTGCCGGCCGAGGAAGGATCCGTCCTTCGACAGCGGCTCGACGGGGCCGTCCAGGAGCACGGTGGCGTTCGGGAGCTCGCGACGCCCCTTCGAGGAGTAGGTGAACAGCACGCCGATGCCGCCGTCGACGTCGGCATAGGAGTCACGGACGGTGGATCCGCTGCGCTTGGACAGCTCGTAGAGCTCCTCCTTGTGCTCGGTGAGCACGACGGCCATCTGCTTGAGCAGCAGTGCGCGCTGGTGGAAGGTGAGCGCGCCGAGGCTCCGCTGCCCCACGGTGCGCGCGTACTCCACCGCGCCCGCCAGGTCGATCCCCGTGGCGTCGATCCGGACGATCTCCTCGCCGGTGGACGCGTCGCGGACCACGGTTCCTCCCGTCCGGGTGCCGTCCTCGTCAGTGGTTCCGCGAGGGGACGTCCACCAGGCGCCCTGCAGGTAGCTCGGCAGCAGATCGGTCATCTCACTCGCTCCATTCGTAGAATCCGCGGCCGGTCTTGCGGCCCAGGTGTCCGTCGGCGACCAGGTCGCGCAACAGCTGCGGCGGCGCGAACCTCTCGCCGAGCGCGGCGTGCAGCTCCTCCGCGATGCCGAGGCGCACGTCGAGTCCGACGATGTCGGTCGTGCGCAGCGGGCCGGCGGGATGCCGGTAGCCCAGCTCCATGGCGGCGTCGATGTCCGCCGCCGTCGCGACGCCCTCCTCGAGCATGCGGATCGCCTCGAGCGCGAGGGCCACGCCCAGCCGGCTGGACGCGAAGCCGGGTGCGTCCGCCACGACGACGGGCGTCTTGCCGAGGGCCTCGGTCCAGCCCCGGGCGTCGTCGACGAGCTCCTGGTTCGTGGATCCGCCGACGACGATCTCGATGAGCGACGAGGCGGGCACGGGGTTGAAGAAGTGCAGTCCGAGGAAGCGCTCCGGGTGCTGCAGCGCCGCGGCGAGGTCGTCGATCGAGATGGACGACGTGTTGGAGGCGATCGCGGCCGTGCGGCTCACCGCCGCCTCGATCCGGCGCAGGCTCTCGGACTTGAGCGCGCGGTCCTCCGGAACCGCCTCGATCACGAGCTCGGCATCGGCGAACGAGCCCGCGTCGACGCCCGTCTCCAGCGCGTTCTCGAGCGCCGCGATGGCCCGCGTGGTGCTGCCGCGGTCCACGGAGCGCTGCAGACTGGCGCGGATCCGCTCGCCCGCGGCCGCGGCGCTCGCCTCATCGCGCTCGACGACGACGACCTGTGAGCCGGCGAGCAGGAACGCGTGCGCGATGCCCGCGCCCATCCGCCCGCCGCCGAGCACGCCCACGCGCGCCGGCGTCGAGGTCTCGCTCAGGGGTTCCGGATCCTGTCCGCTCATCGGCGGCTCCTCCGTTCCAGGAAGGCGGTCATCCGCCGATGCTTCTCGGGGCTCTCGAACAGCTCGGCCTGCAGCTCCAGCTCGATCGCGGGATGCGCGTCCGGCGCCGCACGGAGCGCAGTCTTGGTGTACCGGGTGGCGAGCGGGTCGTTGGCGGCGATGCGATCGGCGATCGCGTGCGCCGCGGCCAGCAGATCCTCGGACTCGTGCAGCGACGACAGCAGCCCCCACTGCAGCGCTTCGGCCCCGGTCAGCGCGCGTCCGGTGAACAGCAGCTCCGCCGCTCGCGCCTCGCCGACGATCTGCGGGAGACGCCACGTCGCACCGGCCGCGGCGATGATGCCGAGTCCGGTCTCCGGGTTGCCGATGCGCACCCCCGGCGTGCCGATGCGGATGTCGGCCGCGTACGCGAGCTCGGCGCCGCCGCCGAGCGCATAGCCGTCGACCGCGGCGATCACCGGCATCGGAAGATCCCTGATGCGCCGGAATGCCGTCGTGTTGATGCCTGCCCGGGCGTCCTGCGCACGGCGATCGCGCAATTGGGCGATATCGGCCCCCGACGCGAAGACGCCGTCGGCGCCGATCAGGATCAGGATCCGCGGATCCGCCTCGAGCTCCGCGCACAGGGCGTGCAGCTCGTCGATCATCGCCTGGTCGATCGCGTTGCGCGTCTCGGGGCGGTCGAGCGTCGCCGTGACCCGCTCGGCGGTGCGCTCGATGCGCAGCCGGCGCTCGACGCCCGTCACCGCACCCGCTCCAGGATCATCGCGGTGCCCTGGCCGACGCCCACGCACATGGTCGCGAGACCGTACCGGGCGCCTTCCCGCTCCATCCGGCCGAGCAGGGTGAGGAGGAGACGGCTGCCGCTGGAGCCGAGGGGGTGGCCGAGGGCGATCGCGCCGCCGTCCGCGTTCACGATCTCGGGGTCGAGGCCGAGGCGGCGCATCGAGGCGAGCGACTGAGACGCGAACGCCTCGTTCAGCTCGACCGCGCCGAGGTCCGCCGCGGTCAGCCCGGCCTTCGCGAGCGCCTTCTCGGTCGCCGGCACCGGCCCGAGGCCCATGATCTCCGGGGCGAGCGCGGCCGACGCCGACGCCACGATACGGGCGCGCGGCGTGAGACCGTGCCTTTCGATCGCGGCGGATCCGGCGACCACCAGGGCCGAGGCTCCGTCGTTGAGCGACGAGGAGTTGCCCGCCGTGACCACGCTGCCGCCGGCGACGACCGGGCGCAGTCCCGCGAGCGCCTCCAGGCTGGTGTCACGGCGCGGCCCCTCGTCGGTGTCGACGACCGCTCCCCGCGGTGCGGGCACGGCCACGATCTCCGGGGCCAGGCGCCCGGCATCGATCGCGGCGATCGCGCGCTCGTGGCTGCGCAGCGCGAAAGCGTCCGCGTCCTCGCGGGTGATGCCGTCCCGTCGCGCCACCTCCTCGGCGGTCTCGGGCATCGAGAAGGTGGCCTTGTCGCGCGCGACCAGACGCGGGTTGGCGAATCGCCAGCCGATCGAGGTGTCGAACGCCTCGCCCGGCTTCGCCCATGCCCGCTCCGGCTTCGCCTGCACCCAGGGGGCCCTGGTCATCGACTCGACGCCGCCGGCGACCATCACGTCGGCATCGCCCGCGCGGATCGCCTGCGCGGCGAGCGCGACCGCGGACATGCCCGATGCGCACAGACGGTTGACGGTCATCGCGGGGACCGAGTCCGGCAAGCCCGCGAGCAGCACCGCCATGCGCGCCACGTTGCGGTTGTCCTCTCCCGCCTGATTCGCCGCGCCGAGGAGCACCTCGTCGATCGCCTCGTCGCCGACGCCCGCGCGGTGCACCGCCTCGCGGACGACGAGCGCGGCCAGATCGTCGGGGCGGACACCGGCGAGCGCACCGCCGTAGCGGCCGACCGGCGTGCGCGCTCCGTCGATCAGGTAGGCGTCCGACATGCTGGTCCTCCGGGTCTTCGTCGACGGGGCGATCCCGGCCGGGAGCGAAGAGCGCTTGTTTCCCGACCGATCGTTCAGTAAAAAGGATGACAGACGGATCCCACCCGGGCAAGTCCGCGCGCCGGGGCCGATGGGAGAGAATGATCCCGATGAGCACCCCACCCGCGAGCATCGCCGCAGCGGCCGACGAGGCCGCTCCGCGCTCGCGCCGCGGCCGCCCCGGCTACGACCGCGCGCAGGTGCTGGAGATCGCCGTGCGCCTGTTCAACGAGCAGGGCTACGACGCGACGAGCGTCTCCTCGCTCGCCGCGGAGCTCGGCCTCAGCAAGGCGGCGCTCTACCATCACTTCTCCTCGAAGGAGCAGATCCTCCAGATCGCCCTCGACGACGCCCTCGGGGGACTGGAGGCCGTGCTCGAGGACGCGCTGTCCGGCGAGCAGCCCACGGCCGCTCGGCTGGTCTCGGTGATCCAGGGAGCCGTGCGCGTGCTCACGAGCAGGCTCCCCCAGGTCACGCTGCTGCTGCGGGTGCACGGCAACAGCGAGATCGAGAGGGCCGCCCTGGAGCGGCGGCGTATCTTCGATCAGCGCGTCGCGAAGCTCGTGGCGCAGGCCCAGCGCGAGGGAGAGCTGCGCAGCGACATCCGCCCGTCGGTGGCGACGCGGCTCATGTTCGGGATGATCAACTCCCTCATCGAGTGGTACCGCCCGGCGCACACCTCACTGACGCCGGAAGAGCTCGTCGGCGACGTGACGCGCGTGATCTTCGACGGGCTGCGCGCGCGCTGAGCGATCCCGGATCCCGGCCGATCCGCCACGGAGGAGAAAACCCGCGGGAACAGCGGAACGCCCCGCACTCGATCGAGTACGGGGCGTTCCGGGAGGGTATGGATCAGGCGGAGGCCTTGGCGTCGTTGCTGCTCAGCACGCGGAACAGCAGCGCGGCGACCGCGGCGCCGACCAGCGGGGCCACGATGTAGAGCCACAGGTTCGCCCAGTCGAACTGGCCGCTGATCGACAGGCCCAGGGCGACGGCCGGGTTGAAGCCGCCGCCGGAGATGCCGCCGACCGCGGTCGCGCCGACGAACACCGTGCCGCCGATCGCGAGGCCGTAGAAGGAGTTGTTGTCGTTGTCCTTGGAGGTCGCGACGTTCAGCACCACCCAGACGAGCACGAGCGTGAACAGCGCCTCGACCAGGAACGCGGGGCCGACCGAGATCTTCGTCGCCTTCTCCGCGTGCGGCCACACCACGAAGCTCACAAGGGCCGCCAGCGCACCGCCGATGAACTGGGCGACGATGTACGCCACGAAGTCGACGACGCCGATGCCGCCGCGGAGGAGGACGCCGAAGGAGACGGCAGGGTTCAGGTGCGCACCGGAGATGTGTCCGGCGGCATAGACGAGCACGCCCAGCGCGAGACCGATCGCCAGCGGGGTCAGCGGGCTGCCGCTGTTGACGGCGCCGATGATGCTGAACACGAACAGGAACGTGGAGATCGCCTCGGTGAGCGCCTTTCCAGCAATACCAGTCATTTCGAATGCCTTTTCTGTCAGGTCGAGGGTGAGGGCGGAGGTTCCCGCACGCCGGCCGGCGCACCCTGGATTGCCGAGCCAGAATACCGGGTTCCTGTCAATCAGCTGGGAACGACGCAACATTCGGGCACATCCGGCCGGGAACCTCTTGACCCTGGAGTCGCATCATCCTACGATTTCATTATTCGATAGATCAATTCCATCATTCGGAATGTGACGCGAGAGAAGAGGCGATGATGCCCGAGACCCCCGACACCGTCGATCGCCGCCCGGAGTCTTCCGGCGCCGTGCCGCACCGCGCCGCGATCTACCCGCTCATCGACGTCGATCCCGACTTCCACATCCCCACTCGCCGCGACGGCGCCCTCACCCGCCTGCTCGTCGCACTGCGGATCCTCCCGCAGGCCTCCTGATCCACGACGGTCGGGGCGCGATCCCGGAGGACCGCACCCCGACCGCTGCGCGATCAGGCGCGCTCGTCCAGAACGCTCCGGAGACGCTCGGCGAAGCCAGCCGGGTCGCTGGGGAAGCCCGGCTGCTCCGTGAACCCGCCGTGGTTGCTCGGGAACTCGGTCGCCTCGATGCCGATGACCGCGGCCACGGCGCGTGCCGCCCGGGCGGGCATGGTCTCCCCCGACTCCGCGCCCGCCGCGATCACCAGCCGATCGCCGTGCGCCTGGAGGGCGGGCACGTCGGGCTGATACGCGATCGTCGCCGGCATGTTGCGGAAGAGCGGATCCGTCCTGCTGCCGTCATCCGCGGTCGGCAGTCCGAACAGGGCCGGATCCGGTGCCGGGCCGTCCAGGTAGCCGTCCGGCACCACGCCGTCGAGCATGACGAACTGGATGAACTTCGCCAGGGCCGGGCCGTCTCCCTCGTCCGCGAACGTGCGCTTCATGTCGGCCGTGACGGCGAGCACGGCGTCGCGGTCGGGCAGGAACTCGGCGACCGGCGGCTCGTGGACGACCGCGATCCGCACATCCTCCGGATGCGCGGCGATCAGTGCGAGCAGGTTCACGCCGCCGCCGCTGCTGCCGAATGCGTCCACCGCCCCGACGCCGAGGGCCGAGATGACGCGGTGCAGGTCGTCTGCGTGCTGCGGAACGGCGATGTCGGAGCTGTCGACGGGGTTGCGACCGGCGCCGCGCGGATCGTAGGTAACCACCGGCCGGTCGGCGAAGTGCGCGGCGAGGATCTCGAACCCCGTGGCGTCCATCGGCGCCCCGAAGAGGAACAGCGCGGGGCGCTCCGCGGTGGCCGTGGCCAGATCGCCGTGGACGTCGTAGGTGATCGCGTCGTCACCCTCACCGACGGTGCGGGTGGCGACGGTCCGTACTGCGCTGCTGTCCGACATGGTTTCTCCTCCAGATAAATACAACTGATTGGTTGTAGATTACGGGTCGGCGGGGCTGCTCCGCAAGACCGCATCGGGCACTCCTCTCGCCGCAGCGGGTCACGCGATCTAACGTGGAGTCATGGCAGGGCGAGCCGAGACGTTCATCGAGGTCGACGGAGCCGAGGTGCGCGTGTCGCATCCCGACAAGGTCGTCTTCCCGCACGCGGGGCTGACGAAGCTCGACATCGTCGAGTACTACATCGGAGTCGCGGAGGGGGCCCTGCGCGGCGCCGGCGGACGCCCGATGGTGCTGAAGCGGTTCGTGAAGGGCATCGACGCCGAGCCGTTCTTCCAGAAGCGCGTCCCCGCGCATCCCGACTTCATCGGCACGGCGGTGCTGCGCTACGCCTCGGGCGGCTCCGCGGAGGAGGCGGTGCTCTCCGACGCGGCGGGACTCGCCTGGATCGTGAACCTGGGCTGTCTCGACCTCAATCCGCACGCCGTCCGCGCCGGCGACCTCGATCATCCGGACGAGCTGCGCGTCGACCTGGATCCGATGCCCGGTGTCGACTGGTCGCAGATCGTCGACACCGCCTTCGTCGTGCGCGAGGTGCTCGACGACTGCGGCCTCGTCGGCTGGCCGAAGACGAGCGGATCCCGGGGCATGCACATCCTCGTCCGCATCCGGCCGGAGTGGGACTTCGCCGCGGTGCGCCACGCGGCCGAGACGCTCGCCCGAGAGGTCGAGCGTCGTGCACCGGGGCTCGCGACCGCGCGCTGGTGGAAGGAGGAACGCGGCGAGAGCGTGTTCGTCGACTTCAACCAGAACGCGAAGGACCGCACGGTCGCCTCCGCCTACTCGGTGCGTCCGCTGCCCGACGCGCGGGTGTCGACACCGCTCGCCTGGGACGAGGTGCGCCTGCGTCGCCCCGAGGAGTTCACGGTGCCGAGCGTGCGGGCGCGGTTCGCGGACATCGGGGACCCCCACCGCGGCATCGACGAGGCGGGCGGATCGCTGTCCTCGCTGCTCGCGCTGGCCGACGAGCTCGGCCCGGCGGAGAAGCCCCCGCGCGGCGCCGACGGCTCCGGGCGGCGGGTGTCGAGCATGCCCCTCATCGAGATCGCCCGCACGAAGACCAAGCCCGAGGCGCTCGCCGCGCTGGAGCGGTGGCGCGAGACCCACCCCTCGGCGAGCGCGCTGCTGCACCCCGCCGACGTCCTGATCGACGGCATGCGCGGATCCAGCTCGCTCTGGTACCGGGTGCGCATCAATCTGCAGCACATCCCCGAAGAGGAGCGTCCGCCGCAGGAGCCGCTGCTCGCCGACTACGACCCCTGGGCGGGGAAGGTCTGGCCCGGCTGAGGGCCGGGCGCCGCGGATGCGGCCCCGACCCCCAGGCACGGGTGACGGCTCAGATCTCCCGATCCGCCGACACCGGCACCGCGATCGACTCGGTGAGCGCGAGCTCGTAGCGGCGCTGTCGACGCTTGAGCCAGAGCCCTCCGGCGATGAGCAGCGCCAGCACACCGTATGCCGACGCGGCGAACGGATGCATCACCAGCGTCGTCAGATCCCCCTGGCTCAGCTGCAGCGCTCGACGCAGCTGCGCCTCGCCCATCGGCCCCAGGATCATGCCCACGACCAGCGGCGCGACCGGGTAGCCGTACCGGCGCATGAAGAACCCGAGCACGCCGATGATCAGCAGGATCAGGATGTCGACGACCGAGAAGTTGACCGCGTAGGCGCCGAAGCAGGCGAACAGGAGGATCCCCGCGTACAGGTAGGGTCGCGGGATCTGCAGGAGCTTGACCCACATCCCCACGAGCGGGAGGTTCAGGACCAGCAGGATCACGTTGCCGATGTACAGGCTCGCCACCAGGGCCCAGACCAGTCCCGGCTGGCTGCTGAACAGCTGCGGGCCCGGCTGGATCCCGTACGACTGGAACGCCGTGATGATGATGGCGGCCGTCGCGGTGGTGGGCAGCCCGAGCGTGAGCAGCGGCACGAGCACGCCCGCGGCCGCAGCGTTGTTCGCCGCCTCCGGGCCCGCCACGCCCTCGATCGCACCACGGCCGAACTCGCCCTTGTGCCGGGACAGCTTCCGTTCCGCCGCATAGGAGAGGAACGTCGCCACGTCGGCGCCGCCCGCCGGGATCGTGCCGATCGGGAACCCGATCGCCGTGCCGCGCAGCCAAGGCTTCCATGAGCGCTTCCAGTCCTCGCGGCTCATCCAGCTGCGCCAGCCCCGCGCCACCGGGATGAGGGCGATCGGACCGTGTCGCAGCCGGGCTGCGACGTAGAGCGTCTCCCCCACCGCGAAGAGGCCGACGGCCACGAGCACGACGTCGATCCCGTCGGCGAGCGGCAGCAGGCCCAGCGTGTACCGCTGCTGGCCGGACAGCACCTCGGTGCCGATCAGGCCGAGGAACAGGCCGACCCCGAGCGACACCATGCCGCGCGGCACCGACGAGCCCAGCAGCGCACCCACGGTCACGAACGCGATCACGATGAGGGCGACGTAGTCGGCGGGACCGAGGTTCACGGCGAACCGCGCGAGCACAGGGGCCAGCAGCGTGAGGCCGAGCGTGGCGATCGAGCCGGCGACGAAGGATCCGATCGCGGCGGTCGCGAGCGCCGCCGCTCCCCGGCCGAGCTTGGCCATCTTGTTGCCCTCGATCGCCGTCACGATCGAGGCGGATTCTCCGGGCGTGTTCAACAGGATGCTCGTGGTGGATCCGCCGTACATCCCGCCGTAGTAGATCCCGGCGAACGTGATGAGCGCCGCAGCGGGTTCCAGCGTGTAGGTCAACGGCAGGAGCAGCGCCACCGTCATCGCGGGGCCGATGCCCGGCAGCACGCCGACGGCGGTGCCCAGCAGCACGCCGAGGAAGGCGAACACGAGGTACTGCGGCTGCAGCGCCGTCGCGAAACCCTCCATGAGCAGGTTCCAGCTGTCCATCAGAACATCCCTCCCAGCCAGCCGAGCAGCGGACCCCACGGAAGCGAGAGCCCCAGCAGGCCGCCGAACACGATCTGCACGACCAGCGCCACCGCGGCCCCGATCACGAACGCCAGCCACCAGCGCTTCGCTCCGAGCGACCAGGCGACGCCGCCGAACAGCAGTGCGGCGGCCGGCGCCCAGCCGATGTACTCGAGCAGAGCGAGGTGCGCGACGACGAGCGCGGTGATCTTCGCGAGCGTGAGCCAGTCGGTCGGCAGGCTCTCATCGATGTCCTCCCCCTCCTCCGCCTGCGCCCGCTGTCCGCGGAGCACGCCGACCAGCACGGCGACCGAGGCCACCAGCAGGATCGCGGACACGAGGATCGGGAACACGGTCGGCCCGACCGTGGCCCCGGCGGGCACGCGGATCCCGAAGACGCCGACGAGGGCGAAGATCCCGAGCCCGAGCATGATGAGGGCGAACACGAGCTCGCCCACCGGGACGGACGGTCGTGCGGGCCGGATCTCGCCGACCCGCACGAGCGAGGGATCCGTCCCCGGAGTCCCTGTGGTCATCTCAGCCGACCAGGCCGATGTTCTTCAGCGTCGCCGAGACGTCCTTGATGTTGCCGGCGAGGAACTCGTCGAACTCCGCCCCGACGAGGAAAGCGTCGTTCCAGCCGCGCTCCTTCAGCACGCCGCTCCACGCGCCCGTGTCGTGGAGCGCGGTGACGACCCGCTCCAGCTCGGCCTTGCGGGCCTCGTCGATGCCGCCCGGGGCGACGACACCGCGCCAGTTCGTGAGCACGACGTCGTAGCCCTCGTCGGTGATGGTGGGGGTGTCGGGGAGCTGCGCCACCGTCTTCTCGGACGAGACGGCGAGCGCGCGCATGTCGCCGGACTCGATGTGCTGCACGAACTCACCCACCCCGGAGATGCCCGCCGACACCTGGTTCCCGATGATGAGCGACGTCGCCTCTCCGCCGCCCGAGTTGGGCACGTAGTTCAGCTTCTGCGCGATATCGGCGCCCTTGAGCCCGGCCGCCTCGAGCAGCAGCCCCGCGAGGATGTGGTCGGCGCCTCCGGCCGATCCACCGGTCACGGTGACGCCCTGGCCCTTGGCGACGATGTCCTTCACCAGATCCTCGAGCGTCTTGTACGGGGACGCGGCCGGGACGACCACGACGAGCGGCTCGTCGGTGAGCCGAGCGATCGGAGTGGTGTCCTCGATCCGCACCTTCGCCTTGTTCGTCTCGACCGCGCCGACCATCACCAGACCGGTGACCATCAGCGTGTCGGGGTTCTTCTCGTTGGCGAGCTGTGCGAGGCCCACCGTGCCGCCGGCGCCGCCCACGTTGGTGACCGATGCCGAGGTGACGATCTTCTCGTCGAGCAGGGTCTTCGAGATCGCACGGCCGGTCTGATCCCAGCCGCCTCCGGGGTCGGCCGGGACGACGATCGACACGGCCGTCGTCTTCTTCGCGGACTCCTTGCCGGCGCCGCCTGCCGACGCTCCGCCGGAACAGGCGGACAGGGCCAGCAGGCCGGCCGTGGCGAGGGCCAGGGCCCCCATCGAACGCTTCATCGCAGTTCTCACTTCACTCCTCCTCGAGTGCTCTTGGTGCCCTGCCACGGTAGGGATCGGCCGAGGGTCCGCGAGGGTTCCGGAAGCATTGGTCCGAGTTACGCAACTATTGGTCGTGATCGGCATCGTCAGGCGGGCTCCGGTCCTCGCGCGCGCGTGCACAATGGACGAATGGCCTCGAAGACGATGCCGGCGCGCATGACGCTGCGCGCACAGCTGCTCGCCCTGCAGGCGCTGATCCTGTGCGTCGTGACGATCGCCGCGGGCCTTGCTGCGGGCGCGTTCCAGGAGCGGGCGATCCGCGACTCGTACCGGGATCGGATGCAGGCCGTCGCACAGTCGATCGCGTCGCTGCCGACGATCCGCGAGGCCTTCCGCGATGCGGATCCGTCCTCGACGATCCAGCCGGTCGCCGAGGTGATCCGAGAGGCCTCCGACCTCGCTTACGTGGTGGTGGCCGACGCCCACGGCATCCGGTACTCCCACCCGAACCCGGCACTGATCGGCAAGAAGGTCTCCACCGATCCGTCGATCCCGCTCTCCGGCGAGGTCTACGTCGGCACGCAGACGGGCACGCTCGGCACGAGCTGGCGGGTGAAGGTGCCGGTCCGGAGCGACGCGGGATCGGTGATCGGCACCGTGTCCGTCGGGATCCTGGAGTCGGAGCTGCGCGCCGACTTCATCGGCAATCTCGCCTGGCTCATCGGCGCCATGCTCGCGGCCGCCCTCATCGGCCTGCTCGGCGCGGCGTGGGTGACCTCGGTCATCCGCGCCCGCATCCATCGCCTCGAGCCCGAGCAGATCACGGCGCTCGTGAAGAGCCACGAGACCACGATGCACCGTCTCAGCGAGGGCGTCATCGTCGTCGACGAGGACGGCGTGATCACGCTCGTGAACGACGCCGGAGCCGACCTGGTCGGCCGCGATACCGACACCCTCACCGGAGCCGCGGCCGCGGAGGCCCTGCCCCCGGAGCTCGTGAAGATCCTGGACGAGGGCGAGCCCTCGGGGCGGCCGGTGATCCTCGGTCCTCGCGTCGTGGTCGCCCGCAGCACAGGGTCGACCGTGGACGGGGCCCGCGCCGAGGCGACGCTGCTCCTGCGCGATCACACCGAGCTGCACGACGTGGTGCGCCGGGTCGACGCCGCCGACGCCATCATCGCGTTCCGGCAGCGTGCGGGCGTTCCGAAGGGCCTCAGCACCGAGACGCTGGACCGCGTGGTGCGGGCGCTCGCCGCCCGCGACGACGCCTCCGCTACGGAGGTCGCGGAAACGCTGTCGATGTCCCGGGTCAGCGCACGACGCTATCTCGAGTACCTGGCCAGCGTCGGCCGCGCCTCGCGCAGCCTGGACTACAGCACCAAGGGCAGGCCAGGCAGCCGCTACCGCCTGATCGACGCGCCCTCGCCGGGCTGAGCATCCGTTCCTGTGCCCTGGACAGCGTCGGGCCGACGGCAGTTCGGCGTGATGTTCTTCCCGGATCGGCCGGCCGCGCATCGGCAGGTCCACCGGGTGCCGCGCCCGGGCGGCGCGGCGCTGTTCTCCACCTGGGACGCGGTCGAGACCAACGCGGTCGCGCGGGCCGTCGACGAGGCGTACCGGCAGGTGCTTCCCGATGCGCCGCCGAACGTGATCACCCGCGTCGCGCACGGGTATCACGATCCCGAGGAGATCCGCCGCGATGCCGAGGCGGGCGGCCTCGTGGTCGACGCCGTCGAGGCGGTCGACCTGATCGGAGCGGCGCAGTCGGCGGCCGCCGCGGCCGCCGCGCTCCCGCACGGCAGCCCGCTGCGCGCAGAGCTCGAGCCGTACGGCGACCGGGTCCGCGCCCGGATCGAGGCGATCGCTGCGGAGCTCCTCGCGCAGCGCTTCGGCACCGGCCCGATCCGCACGCCGCTCCGGGCCTTCGTGGTCACGGCGCACCGCTGACCAGAGGCCGATGCCGAGCGTCGCTCCGAAGGGCAGTCGTTCTGCATCGCGGAGTCGTCAGGATGTCGCGTCGTTCTTTCGTGGGTAATCGCGGCCACGGGGTCGAACGTAGGTTATCCAGATGGGGAAAAAATTCTGGCATACCGGAAACACGAAATCGGATCGCACGTCTCGCCCGAGCCAGGAGTATTCGACACCCTGGCTTCTGAGAGAGGTCGCGGGGGCACCGGTGTGGGCGATGATCGCATTCGGCGCGGTGATTCTCGGAATCGCGGCGCTTTACATTCTGCACAGGTGAGCACGAACGACTGAAGCGCCATGGACGACGTGAAGGTGCCTCACGCATTCCGCTGGCACGCGAGCCGGTGAGGCACCTCCTGGGAACCTCGCAACGCCGGGTTCCTGTGCCGCTGACTGCGAATCGCGACAGCTAGATCCTCGGCGAGGGAGTGCCGACGACGCCACCCCGCGCACAAACGAGGGACATTCACGCAGCTTGCAGCGACAGAGCGCCCTGGCCGCAGGACGTCGCCACGGTCTTCCGCCGCGGATCGGACATTCTGTCGCAGGAAACTTAGTCATTTGTCGCAAGGAACGCGAGTGACCTTCCGCGCCGTCGAGGGCACTGCGAACCTGGGCACACCTCCCCACCTGGTACGAGCGCTGTGTCCCCCGATGCGCGTGCCGACTTGTTCCATACACGCGAGGACCATTCATGAACTCTTCCGCCCGGTGCTGCCCGGAGTCGACCCGTTGCGCTCTGGACCCGCTCCCGCTCTTCGAAGACAGCCTGCGGTAGAAGCGGTCCGGCTCCCCGCCACGAGCACCTCACCCGCACCGGCACCGGCACGGAAGCCTCTGACCGGTGACGGCACGCATGCTCGCTCGCGGCGACGCCGCTCCACGACGAACCATGACCTCGATCGAAAGAACCGCCGCGTCGACCGTGCCTGTCCCTCCCCCGCGTCCTGAACGCAGTTACGCGTACTACGGAATCGCATCGCACGGCGACGACGTCCGCACGGACTTCCACCGACTGGGCTGGACCTTCTCTCACGGCCAGAGCGACTCTCACCTGTTCGCGGACCACATCGTCTTCGCCAACGTCCAGTTCTCACGGATCTGGTCCAGCTGCGGCGTGCGCGCATCCCGCCCGTCGGAGGGTCGGGTGCTGGTCGTGGGATCGGTCGAAGGCGCTATGACGATCGAGACGCCCTTGGGCTCGAAGGTGCTGCAACACGACCAGCTCGCGGTGCTCGACACCTCGCTGGGCGTCACCATCGGACACCGCGCGCATGTCGCCGTGTACGAGATCAGCCTCCCTTCACGGGAGATCGCCGTGCTCGCCGAACGCCTGCGCCTCGGCGACATCGTCGTCCTGGAACGTGCGACGCCGCAGGCGCTGGTCTCCATGTTGAACGCGATGTTCAACGAGCGCCTCGATGTCGCGCTTCCCGGCAACGCGTACCGGCGTCCCGCCGTGGTCGATCTCCTGGCAGCCACGATGCTCGATGAGCTCGGGGGCGACAAAGAGACGAAGCCTGGTGCGCACGACCGACTCGTCCGCGATGCGAGGATGATCATCGATCAGCACTTCAGCTCCCCCGGCTTCAATGCCGCGACCCTCGCGAAGATGCTGTACCTGTCCCGATCGCAGCTGTATCGCGCGTTCGAGAGCCACCACTCGACTCCTCGCACGGAGATCCTGCAGCGCCGGCTCAAAGAGGTGGCGCGCCAGCTGGGTGTGGATCCGCACACTCTCAGCGAACAGTCCGGGCGACTGCTCGACGCCGCACTCGAGTCCTCGGGCTTCGGCAGTCGACGCGCTCTCGCTCGGGCGATCGCCTCGCTCAACCCGGCGCGGGACGGGCTCGCCGCGCCCGCCGACCCGCACCTTCCGGACCCGGCGGATCATCCTGATCGAGACCCGCACTGAGATGCCGGACGAAGTGTTTGCATCCTGTGCCGACATGTCGCGCGTTCCCTCCTCGCTGGCGTCGAGGCGCGACACGCGAACTAGCTTTTTCCTAGTCGACCGGGGCGTCGGTGAACAATCGCGACTCTGGGAGGGCGGAGCATGATCGGCAGGGGGAATGCCGCGACCGTTCTGGGTCGTCTGGGCGCCGAGTGGACTCGCCCTATCGCGACGGCTCCCTTCAGACGCGTCCTGACGACTCATCACCTTTTCGACGCGGGCTCGAGGCTCTCTTGGCCGGCGCAGTCGGCACACGACGACTCCGACGCCGTCGCCGGAATGCTCTTCTCCCAGCGGCCGATCCGTCTCCTCGGACGAGACCGCGGCGGCGAGGCACGCGCCGTCTTCCTTCACCCTCGCCATCCACTCCAACTGTCCGCGACGGCGGCGACCAGCGTGATGGCGGTCTGGCTCCCCTGGTCCTCTGTCCGCGAGATCGAGCCGGTGATGCGTGCCGCGACTCGCGTGGAGACGAACTCTCCTCTGATTCGTGCCGCGTGGTCGTTTCTCGCCTCTCTGCTCACGGAGCAATCCGATCCCACCCTGTATTCCGACTATCTGGTCGAGCGACTTCTTGTGGAGATGGTCTTCGGCATGCTCGTGGAAACGGCGCCGACCCCGTTGCCCGGCCCCAACGACACCGCGATGATCGCGCGGGCGCGAACCCTGATGCTCATGAACCGGAGCGACCCGAGCTTCACCGTTCAAGCCGTATCGAAGGCGCTCCATCTCTCGCTGCGACAGCTGCAACGGGTCTTCGCCGCCGCCGGCAGCAGCCCGGCTGCCGAGTTGCGCATGCTCCGGGTCGACCTGGCGTGCGAGCTGATCCGCGATGAGGACTACGCCGGAATGGGTGTCCTCGACATCGCCTTGCACTCCGGCTTCCGCAACAGCAGCGGGATGAGGCGCGCGTTCGCCGCCGCGGGGCTCGCCACCCCTGGGAGAATGCGCGCAGAAGGCACGAGCTCCCGCTAGCCACGACGATCGCGCGCAGACGACCGGCCGCCGCCTGCCACAGTCCTCGGAACGGGGGCTCCCGGCGCTACGCCTACGCGGGGTCGTTCAACGCCTTGAGGGCACGGCGCAGGGTGCTCGCGGAGCCGAAGCCCGGCTGCCGGCTGAGTCTGGACACCGGGATGTTCTCCTCCTCGGCGAGGCTTCGCGCAGCGGTGAGCGCACGCTGGTGCCGAAGCTCTTCGGCGACGCCGCGCGGGCGATCGGCGAAGGCTCGATACAACGTGCTCGTCGACACGTTGAGCTGATCCGCGATTCGTCGTGCGTCGAGTCCACTGTCCGTGTGCTGATCGGTGATGATCTCGATCGCATCCTCCCAGAGGGACCTCGACGGCACCCGAGCCGCCCGGACGAGCGCGCGCGCGGAGCCTTTCAGGAGGCTGCGCATGGCCGCCGTGCTCTCGCCCTGCTCCGGGGAGCTCGAATCGATCAGCGCCCGCAGAAGAGAGTAGGAAGCCTGGAACACGCTCGATGACGGATGCAACGCCCCCACGGTCTCAGGCGTCAGGTCGAAGGGCTGGACAGCGTCCGTCTCGAACGCGAACGCGATCGCCTCGACCGGCGACGACGTCCCCAGGGTGATCGCCGTCTGCTCCGGAAAGGGCATCAGGATCGCCTCGCCCGACGCGACGTGGCGCGAGCCGTCGGCTCCGATCGCCATCCTCCCTCGAGCGACGAACACCACCGCGAATCGGTGCCTGCCCGAGCGCGCGCTCGGCCTCCAGACGATGTGACCCGTCCTCGCGCGCACGCGAGCGACGACGTATTCGTCCAGTCGGAGGATCCGCGCGAACACTGAGCTGATCTCGGCGTCGCGCAGATGCACATTGGCCCCCGCGAGCAGGGTGTCCAGCCGTCCCCGCTTCATCGTCCTCGGGTCGAAGATCGCACGCTCGTATCCCGAGAACGACGACTCATCGAGCTTCGATCGCCGGATGGCTCCCTCTAATACCACTACGAACTCCCCCCGTGTCGGCCGTCGCGGAGCGCTGTCCCGCAGGCGCAGGGGTCGAGACCACCCCCGCACCGTCGAGCGCCCCCAGGGGTCGACGACTACCCCCCGATTATCAAGATCATCGCCGCAGAGAATCGCCGCCCGACGCAACATCGACAAGATGCGCCAGGATGGTTCGGCTATGAGTCAGAATGGCGACCGGAAACGGAATGACACGCCTTTCGACGCCGGATCCGAAATTCACGTCGAGCTCGGTCAGCAAAATGCGCGAAAAAGCGTGCGGCGCTTCGCAGCGATGCCGTAAGACGACAGAAGATGCGCCCTTCCGTGCAAATCGTGTCAGATGCACAGCACTCCAGGCCGCGACGAGGAGCATGCCGCGATACACGGCACACCAAGCACGACGCTTGAACTCGAATCGCGGCCTGAATCATGGCCGACCTGCTTCTGAGAAGCAGAGTCCTCTGCGCGCACCATCGCCGCGGGAGTGGCCGCCGCGACATCACACCACATCACAACCATGGGGGAAAAATGCGCAGACGCAAGATCGCGTCGACGATGATAGCCGCGCTGCTGTTTACCGGTGCTGCCGGAGTAGCGACGGCCTCCGCTGCTCAGGCGGTGGAACAGCCGGTGACCATCACCAACGCGAAGGTGCTGCTGAACGGCGTCGAAGTCGATCCGAACACGGTGATCAAGACCGGTCAGCAGCTGCGGTTCCAGGCAGACTGGAGCGTGACCGGCCAAGTGTCCGCGGGCGACACCTTCAGCGTTCCGCTTCCCACCTCCGTGCAGCTCGTCTCCTCCGCTCCGTTCTTCCTTGTCGAGGACGGGGTGAACCTCGCCCGTTGCGTGTACAACCAGGACAGCATCCTGTGCACGTTCCAGCCCGGGGGGCCGTACGGCAGCCCCCACGGCGACATCTGGTTCGTCGCGTCGTTGAAGGCGTCGACTGCCGGGGAGACCCCGAAGTGGGACGTCGGCGGGTCTCCGATCGCCCTCCCGGTGCCGATTCCGGCGACCCAGGGCCCCTGGACGCCCCCGTTCGGCACGAGCAAGAGCGGCTACGGCGAGATCGTCGACGGCAAGGCCCTGATGACGTGGAACGTCTACATGTGGCCGGGATCCGGCCCCGCCGCGAACGAGGCGGTGCGGAAGTTCGACGTCTCCGACACCCTCGATTCGAGCTCCCCGAACCAGCCCCACGTGCTCGTCCCGGACTCGTTCGTCCTCACCCGCTGGCAGCGGGATCCCGCCGATCCGACACAGGGCGTGCCCGGGTCGTCCGTGACGCTGCCGCTGGACGGAAGCTACCAGGCCGGCAGCGCGGGATATCTGGGCGAGACGTTCAGCGCCCCCGTCGTCGACAGCTCTCGGACCAGCTACAGCTTCACGCTCGACAACCTCGTCTACGGATACGAGTACCGGCTGAGCTACAAGACCGAGGCGACCGGCGCAGTTTCGTTCGCCACGGATCTGTTCGCGAACACCGCGACCGTGAACGGCAAGCCCCTGCCCGCGACCGCCACACCGCGCGCGTACGGCGGAGGAGGTGCCGAGGCGAGCGGGTACACGTCCTTCTCTGTGTCGAAGCACCTCACCAACAACTCCCGGGCCACGATGCCGGATTCGTTCGACCTCGTCGCGAACGCGGGGAGCGCGACAGAGACCGTCCACGTTCCCTCGGACGGCACTCCGGTGAACTCGGGCTACTTCCCCGTGGGCACCACCATCTCGCTCTGCGAGACGGCCGCCCACGTGTCCGGAGTCACGTGGCGGAAGTACGTGATCACGGGTGACGGCATCACCGGCCCGGATGCGAAGGGGTGCTACAGCCTCGACGGAAAGGGCGGCGAGCGCATCTCGCTCGTGCTGACCAACGTCGCCGACGCCGTGGTCGTCCCGCCGAAGCCCACGCCGACGCCCACCCCAACGGTGAAGCCGACGCCCACCGTGACGCCGACCCCGGCGCCCTCGACGACCCCGAAGCCCACCTCGACCCCCGTGCCGTCGACGCCGGCAACGGCGCCTCCGACCGACAAGTCGGGTCTGGCGAGCACGGGAGTCGACGGCGCCGTCCTCGCCGCCGTCGTCCCGGTCGCGCTTCTCCTCGTGCTGATCGGCGGCGGCGCGGTCCTCCTGGGTCGACGTCGCTCCACGTCGAACTAGCCGACGCGCACACAACGAAGAGGACGACGGGCGATGGTCCGTCGTCCTCTTCCGCGCGCCCAGGCCGTGGCGAGATGCCGTGAGTCGGATGTGCGCGGCCGACGTCCCCCGAGGTCGGCCGCGCAAGGGCCTCAGCGAAGAGGAACCGCAGCCGAGAACGCCGCCGGATGGTCCCCAATCCGGCGCGTCGAATCCGGCGACTCAGCACCCTCACCCTGGGAAGGAAGGCAAAGCAGGGTGCCCGCCGCCGGAACTGCGGTCCGGGCCGAAGTCGGCCCGCCCGGGAACAATCCTCGGATTGATTCAGCCGCGCGACCAATCTGTCGCGTTCCCCCTACGCGGAAGAACTCGAATGTCCCTGTGACCGTCCACGGCCACGTGCCCGCTGTCAGGATGGGTGGGCTTCGGCGGGCGAGGGGTTCTCTCGGACCATGACGATTTGGGGGACGATGTCTTCAGGGCGCAAGGAGCGGTTACTCGGTCTCCTGATCGAAGACAACGGCTGGATCAGTTCCCGGCGGTTGGCGGACCACGTCGGCGTGACGACGCGCACCGTGCGCAACTACGTGGCTGAGCTGAACTCGCGGGGTCCCGACCTTGTCATCGAATCGGGTCCGGGCGGATATCGTGCCGCTGAGGGGGCTCGAGGCCTGCGAGACCGAGGGTACGGAAGCTCTCCTCGAGCACGTCGTGACGTCCTTGTGCGCCGGCTCGTCGATGTCGATGAGGGCTTCGACGTGTTCGAGATGGCGTCGGAGCTGTTCATCAGCGAGTCGACCCTGGAGACCGACCTGGGCAGGGCCCGAGCGATGCTCGCGGGGACGCCGTTGAGTCTGAGGCGGATCGGGGATCGCGTTCGGCTGTCGGGAAGCGAGATCGCGCGCCGGCGACTGCTGAGTCGCCTCGCACACGATGAGCTCGACGCGTCGGCCGAGCCCGCGGCCGCCTATCGCGGGACGCGAGGCGGCCGCGGGCCGTCAGCGCAGGCTATGGACCCCTTCAAGGTCGATCTCGTCCGCAGCCTCGACGCGCTCGGCTACTACGTCAACGAGCTCGCGATCTCCGATGTGCTCCTCCACATCGCGATCTCAGCCGAACGCGTCATGGCCGGCCACCCGATCGATGCCCCGAGCGCGCCCGAGGATCCCGAGGTCTCAGCGATCGCCCACGTCCTGCAGGAGCTCGTCGAGACCGCGTTCGGACTCGAACTGGGGGAAGGAGATCTCGACCATCTTGCACGGCTCGTGCTCTCTCGGCTGGTGACCCCCGGCAGGACGAAAGTCGAGGCGGCAGGACTGATCGATGCGGACGTTCACGGAGCCGTGCGTGCGGCGGCGGCTCACGTCGCACGCGCGTACGCCGTCGAGTTGGACGACGAGCAGTTCTTGCTGCGGCTGGCCTTGCACGTGCAGAACCTGCGGCGGCGCGTCAACGAGCAGACCACGGCCCGAAACCCGCTCACTCGCACCCTCAAGAGCGCATACCCGCTGCTCTTCGAGATCGCCGTCGCCTTCGCGGACGACCTTCATCGGCGTCTGGGTCTGCCGTCGGATGAGGATGAGATCGCGTATCTCGCGATGCACATCGGCGGGCACCTGGAGCAGGCGCGACGCACAGCCGACGTCGTCACCGTCACCATCGTGTGCCCGGGGTACTACGAGCTCCACGAGATCCTGCGGTCGCGGGTGGGCCGCTCGTTGGGCGTGGCCATCGATGTGATCCAGGTGCTCACGCGAGTCGATCCCGATTGGGACAGCCTCACGACCGACCTGGTGCTGAGCACCATTCCGTCACCGCTGCCACCCGATCGCGTCGTGCGGATCCACCCGTTCCTGACAGAGGCCGACGTCGAGACGACGCAACGAGCCGCGGCGCGCGTGCGGAGGTCGAGACGGCTCGGTCGTCTTCGCGCCGAGCTCTCCCGGTATCTGTCGGAGGCTGCCTTCCTCTATCCGTTGCCCGACGACGGCGAGGAGGTCATCATCCGGAAGCTGGGTTCGCTCCTTCTCCACGAGGGAGTCGTCGATCAGACCTACATCGACAACACGATCGCCCGAGAGCAGATCTCGTCGACGGCCTTCACGGCGGCGTTGGCGGTGCCTCACGCCCTGCAGATGACGGCACGCCGGACGGCGATAGCGATCGGCGTCGCCGACGGTTCCGTGCGATGGGGCTCCGGGCGGGTACAGGTCGTGGCATTCGCGGCCTTCAGCGGGAACGATCGGGCGGCTTTTCAGACCGTGCTCGAACAACTCGCGGAGGTCTTCAGCGAGGGCGAGAGTGTGCAGCGCATCGTCCGCCGCGGCAGGACGTTCGCCGTGTTCTTCGATGAGCTCGTCGCCGCCATCGACCGGTGAGCCGGCAGCGCTCCCCGGTCGGAACACGGTCAGCGCTGACGAGCCGGGATCACGCCGACCTCGTGGAGGAAGCCCCAGAGACGGAACGCGGTCAGCGTCATGCCCCCCTCGTCGACGACGACCCGCTCCTGCCCGACCACGCGATGCACACGATGGGAAACCAGCAGGGCGGCCGTCGGCGCATGCGGAGACGGACCGCGTCCGATACGCATCACATCGCGCCCCAGCGGATCGATCGCTGATCCGAGGATCAGCAGGTCGTCCGCCAGCAGCACTCGACGAAGCAGCTGCCTGTGCTGCTCATCGGTCAGCGTCCAGTGCCGGAAGATCCTCCCGACGGTCTGCACCAGTTCGTCGCCGTTGACCCCTGCACGAAAGCCGTAGTCGAACAGAAGCCGATCCACGTCGTCGGCCGACGCACGGGGAAGACGTCTCCGGGGAGTCAGCAGCTCTCCCTCGGCATAGCGCCGCGTGTCGACCACCCGGCCGGCCAGACGCTCGGCCGTCAGCACAGGACCATCGATGGTCGGATCGTAGAAGTCCCCCTCATGGATCACCCGTCGGCCGGAGCCGCCCTTGGTCCATTTCAACGTCTCGATGACGAGCCGACCGTCGCCTCGTTCGGATCTCTTCCAGGACAGGGTGCGCGACGCTCTCATCGGCCGGGCCACGTCGTGCCCCGCGCCGTCACTGATCGGAGCAAGCGGGTGGATCGACATGGATGTTCTCTCTCGGGTCAGCCGACCCGCACAGGGCGGCCAAGGCTCCCCCAGTGTGGCGTCCCCGCGGGGCGGCTCGACAAGCGGTTTGTTTCCGCGGATACGGAAGTTCGCGGCCGCTCGTCGATGCACCGCGGTCGACAGCAGATCGCGTCCAGAGACTCGCGTAATAATCCCTGCGTTCGCGGGTCTCCTCATTCGACGGATCAGCCGCTACCCAGACGATCTCGGATCGGACGTGGCTGACGATCGTTGGGCACCGTATCCCCGATGCCCGATGCGGCCGGTGTCCCACAGTTCCGCCGGCCGCATCACACCCACGATGGCGGCGTGCGATGCGAGCTCAGACAGGCCGGGACTGGACTGTGCGGGCGCCGGTTTCGAGGTCGGAGCCGTTGCGAGAGCGACGCATCGTCGCGACGACGATGACCATCAGGATCGCGCATCCCAGGGCGACCCAACCGGAACCGACCCCGACGCCGCCCTCGGTCGTCGGCTTGCCGAGCGCGTCGGCGATCGAGGCGCCGAGCGGCCGGGTGAGCACGTACGCCGCCCAGAAGGAGAGAGTCCCGTTCCAACGCAGGAACCGGAACCCCAGAGCGGGAACGAGGATGAGCACGGCGAACAGGACGATCGACGGCACGTAGCCCAGCCCGAGGCCCACCGCCGCGAGGTCGCCCGCGGCCGTGCCGAGAGCGAACGTGGCCACGACGGCCGCCCAGTAGAACAGCTCTCGACGCGTCGTGCGGACTTCGTGCACCGACACGGAGCCCTCGATCCGCGACCACAGCAGGAACACGACGCCCAGGGCGAGCGCGTAGACGACCGTCGTCACCGCATACGGAAGCCCGATCACGACGTGCACCACGTCGGCGGCCATGGTGCCGAACACCCCGACCATCGCCACGGTGAGCCAATACACCCCCGGAACATGACGGCGGCGGGTGAGCTGCCAGGTGAGGGCTCCGCTGAAGAGCACGAAGCCGAGAAGCACAGCGAGCACAGGCGGCATCACATGAATCGAGAAGTCCGACGCCGCTTCACCGAACGCGGTCGACGCGGCCTTCGCCAGCCAGAAGCCGGCCGTGGGATCGGGGACGCGAGATGCCGTTCGCGCGTCGTCATGTCCGGTCATGGTCGCTCCCCGGTCTGCGGCCCGTCTGGTCCCGCCGACTGCGGATCCGCAAGGACGTTATCGGCGGCGTTTAGGCGTGCGCTGACAGCCGCAGGCGCTTGGCGCTCGAGCGCGCGGCGTCCGTGGCGGTCCATTGCGGAGGACGACACCCGGTCAGGTCGCAGACCAGCTGATGACGACGACGCCCCCGCCGCGTTCCGCCACGGCGCAGCCGATCTTCACCAACCGCTGCTCGGGAGGAAGGTCGGGAGCGACGGGCGGGAGCGTCACGGTGGCCAGGTAGGAGAGGCGGTAGAGATCCCCCTCCCAGACGCCGTCGGGCGCCGCGGATGAGCGTTGCGCGACGAAGCCGCCGGGATACTGCGCGACCCCCTGGGCGTCGCACGTCGTGAGAGACCCGGTTTCGACGCGGGACTTCGGATCGGTGGACGATGCGAGGGTCTCCGTGGGGCTCGGGGTGGGCGAGGCGCTCGGAACCGACGCGCGAGCGCCGTCCATCTCAGAATCGGTGCCAGAACACGAGGTCGTGAGCAGTGCCATGGCCACGATCCCAAGGACAGTCAGAATCCGCATGCGGTCATCCGGGCATCTCGAGTACCCGCGCGAGGCGGTGAGATCCGGGTCCGAAGCCCACCGGCGAAACCGTGGCATCAGGATCCGACTCGCGTCCTCGACGCTCGGCGCGGCGCTCTCGGTCTCGTCGGTGCAAGGCGGTCGCCGTGTACGGTGCCGGACGGCAGCTCCTGCTCGTCACTGCGGTAATAATCCCCGTGGTACTGATACCCGTAATACGCAGCACCACTACCCCGACGCGGAACCTTGTTCAACACCAAACCCAAAGCAC
>NZ_JYIT01000076.1 GCF_000956545.1 Microbacterium azadirachtae | reverse complement strand
GCGCCGGCTTGCGACGCGGGCGCGGCGCGGGGCGCTCGGCGGCGTCCGCCTCCGCGGCCTGCTCGGCGCGGTGGCTGCGGTCGACGCTGTACCGGGTGCGCAAGCTGTCGTGGCCGATCGCGGACGCGCCGAGGCGGCAGGCCGCCGAGTCCGCTGCGGTCGCCCTCTGAGCGGCGGACCTGCCATGAGCAACCAGGACGAGACCCCGCGCGAGCCCGCGCCCGACGCCGGCCGCGAGCCGGAGTTGCTGCCGGAGCCGCCGCACCCGGTGAACTGGAACATCCTGACCGCCGACGAGGCCGAGACCGAGTGGCTGGAGCTCAATGCCTGGGTGAACTGGCTGCGCCGCACCTACGGTCTGCCGGCGGCGGTGATCCCGCCGCTGTGGCATCGGCATCCCGAGCTCGTGTGGGAACTGAGCGCGCTGCACCTGCATTGGCTGGGCGCCTACGACCCGGAGCAGAACGGGTCGGCACCGCTGGGCTGGCACCGCGACTTCGCCGATGCCCGGCACCGGCTGCGCGATTGGGTCGCCGCGTCCGGCACCCGACTGGACCGCGACCGCCCGACCCGGCAGACGGTGTGGCCGGGCGAGGAACCGGCCGAGCCGGTCGAGGAGACGCCGATCACCGATCGGGACGCGGACTTCGTGCAGCACGTCCTCGATGACGTCGCCCGCCGCCGGGCGGCGGAGGACGAGTTCTACCGCAACCTCGACCCGGACACGGGCGAGATCCGCCCCTGAGCCTCGGCGACCGATCACGGGAGAACCCATGCGTGACGCGGAGGTGGCGTGATGGCTGCGCGCCGGAATCATGACCCGCATCCCGGTCAGCTCGCGTTCGACCTGTGGGGGCTGGACGAGCAGACCGCCGACGAGTCGTTGGCCGCCGCGCTCGCATCCGACACGCCGGACGAAGCGACCGGGGAGGAGCACGTCGATGAACAAGTACGCGGCAGCAGCCAGAGCGCATTGGGAGAGGACGGCCCCGAGCCGGCTGAACGCGCTGGAGAACCCGGAGGAGTTCTTCACGAACCTGGGCCTGGAAGTGCAGGCGCAAGTGTCGGATCTGACGGCAATGCTGGCTGGGACGCGATCTTCGGAGCAGAATTACTTGCAGGAGGTCGCCCGACTAGTGACGGCCCGGCGGATAGCGGAGGAGGTCGTGATGGCACAGCTGGTGTGGATCGGCGACCCGGAGCTGCCGCTGGAGCAGGCCCGCGAGGAATGGGAGCAGACCCGGCCCTCGGACGAGAACCTCGTGATCTGGGCCGAACGGATGCAAGACTCCCCGGACTTGATGCCCTCGACGGTGGAGCTGGAGCAGATGGCGAGCGATTGGGCGGTGCCGGTGGCCTTCCTCGAGGGCCTGGTGGCGACCGAGCCGCCGCGGGACTACCTGCGGGAGAACCAGGCCGTCCTTCAGGAGGCGGCGACGATCCGCTTCCTGCGCGAACTGAGCTAGCCGCCCCACCTCGGTTCGTCCCGGCATCGCAGGACGACCTGGCCCCCTCGGGGCCGAAGGCCCGGTTCCAGGCGAACACCGCTGCGATTCGGCTGGCGCGCTCGCTAGCGGCTGAGAACCGGGGCGCGACTGCTGAGGAGCAGCAGGTGCTTGCCCGCTGGTCGAGCTGGGGGGCGCTGCCCGATGTGTTCGATGCGGCCAAGGACGGCTGGGATGTCGAACGCGCCGAGCTGCGCGGTCTGCTCGACGAGGCGGAGTGGGACGCCGCGGCGCGCACGACGATCAACGCCCACTACACCGACCCGTTGATCGTCAGACAGATGTGGCGAGCGATGAGCGCGCTCGGCTTCACCGGCGGGGCCGTGCTGGAACCCGGTTCAGGGGCGGGGACGTTCATCGGTCTCGCACCGGCGACGGCGCAGATGACCGGCGTCGAGCTGGACCCGGTGACCGCAGGGATCAGCCAGGGCATCTACCCGCACGCGACGATCCGCGCCGAGTCGTTCGCCGACACCCGCTTGCCCGAAGCGCACTTCGATGCGGCGATCGGCAACGTACCGTTCGCCGGCGTCGTCCTGCACGATCCGGTCCACAACGGCACCAAGCAGACGATGCACAACCACTTCATCCTGAAGTCGCTGCGGCTGACCCGGCCCGGTGGGCTCGTCGCGGTGTTGACCTCGCATTACACGATGGACGCGCAGAACCCCGGCGCACGCCGGGAGATGAACGCCCTGGCGGATCTCGTCGGGGCGATCCGCCTGCCCACCGGCGCACACCGCCGCGCGGCCGGCACTGAGGTGCTCACCGATCTACTCATCTTCCGCCGCCGCGAGGACGGCCGGCCCCCGGCCGACGACCTGTGGGAGACCGTCACGCCGGTCAGCATCGACGGGCGGCTGGTGAAGATCAACGCCTACTTCGACCATCGGCCCGAGCGGATGCTCGGCGCCGTCGGCGTGCAGCAGGGCATGTACGGGGCGGACACGCTCACCGTCACCGGCGACCTCGCCGAGCTGGAGAGCACCCTGGCGCTCGCCGTGGACGAGATCGTGTTCGCCGGGCGGCGGCTCGGGCTGACGATGAGCGAGCGGACTGCGGCGCAGCAGTCCCGCCGTGCCGCGTTCACCCCGTCGGCGCCGGCCGTGTGGGACGGCAGCATCGTGCCGGTCGACGCCGGCGAGTTCGCGACCGTCGCCTCCGGGGCGCTGGAACCGTTCGCCGTACCCAAGTCGGCGGCGACCGAGCTCCGCGCCCTGCTCGGGCTGCGCGACCGGGCCACGACCCTGCTAACCCTGGAGTCGGCGACGGTGGACGACACGGCCGAGGTCACCGAGGCGCGGGCCGCGCTGCGCCGCGACTACCAGAAGTACCTCGGCAAATACGGCCCCCTCAACCGCTACACGCTACGGCCGACCGGGCGGCAGAACCCCGCCGGTGAGAACACCTACGCGCGGATCGTGCCGACCCCGATCCGGCTGCTGCGCTCCGACCCGTTCGGGCCACTGGTGATCGCGTTGGAGCAGTTCGACGACACCGAGCAGACGGCCACGCCGGCGGCGATCATGACCCGCCGTGTCGTCGCTCCGCGCCCGGAGGTGCAGGGCGTGGAGACCCCCGCTGACGCGATCGCGGTGAGCCTGGACCGCACCGGCGGCATCGACCTGACCCTGATCGCCGACCTTCTGGGCATGCCCGAGCACGAGGCACGCCCGGCGCTGGCCGGGATGGTGTTCACCGATCCCGTCGGCGGCGAGCTCGTCCACGCCCCCGCCTACCTGTCCGGTGACGTGCGGGGGAAGTTGGAGGCCGCCAAGGCGCGCGCCGCCGACGAGCCCGCGTTCCAGGCGAACGCCGACGCGCTGGCCGCCGTGCTGCCGCCCGCGCTCGGCGTCGAGGACATCACCGCCCGCCTGGGCGCGGTGTGGATCAGCGAACGCATCCACGAGGACTTCCTCAACGCGATCCTGAAGACCTCCGACGTGCGGGTGGAGAACGCGCTGCCGGGCATGTGGGAGGTTCGCGGCGGGCGGGCGGGCGTGCTGTCCACGAGCGAATGGGGCACCGAGCGGCGCCCCGCACCCGACATCGCCCAAGCCGTCATGGAGCAGAAGACCTTGCTCGTCTACGACGAGGTGGAAGACGTCGGCGGGAAGATCCGCCGCGTCCTGAACCCGATCGAGACGACGGCCGCGCAGGAGAAGGCCGACCTAATCCAAGAGCGGTTCGGCGAGTGGGTGTGGGAAGACCCGGCCCGCGCCGCGGCGCTGGTCGAGGAGTACAACCGGCGCTTCAACTCGATCGTCCTGCGTGACTACAGCGATGCGGGCGACTACCTCTCGCTGCCCGGCATGGCAGCGAGCTTCGAGCCGCGCCCGCATCAGCGGGCCGCGGTCGCCCGCATGATCGCCGAGCCCTCGGCCGGGTTGTTCCATGAGGTCGGTGCCGGGAAGACGGCCGAGATGGTGATGGGTGCGATGGAGATGCGCCGCATGGGCCTGATCGCCAAGCCCGTCGTCGTCGTACCGAATCACATGCTCGAGCAGGTCGGTCGGGAGTGGTTGCAGATCTACCCGCAGGCCCGCATCCTCGCCGTCTCCAGCGGTGACCTGACTGCGGACAAGCGCCGCACCTTCGTCGCTCGCGCCGCGGCGAACGAGTGGGATGCCGTGATCTTGACGCAGGGCGCGTTCGCGAAGATCCCGCTGCGCACGGAGACCCAGCAGGCGTACATCCGCTCACAGCTCGATGACGTCAAGCAGGTGCTCGACCAGGCCGAGGGCGAGGACCGGATGAGCGTCAAGCGCATCCAGCGCAAACTCCTGGCCCTGGAGAACAAGCTCAAGGACCGCACAGACACCTCCCGCGACGTCGGGGTCTGCTTCGAGGACACCGGGATCGACTACGTGATCGTCGACGAGATGCACATGTACAAGAACCTCGCCACGGAGTCCAACATTCGCGACGCCTCGATCGAGGGCTCCGACCGGGCGACCGACCTGCACATGAAGCTCGAGTACCTCCGCTCGCAGGGTCGTGAGCGGGTCGTCACAGGGGCGACCGCGACCCCGATCTCCAACTCGGTCACCGAGGCATACGTGATGCAGCGCTACCTGCGTCCCGACCTGCTCGACGCGGCCGGCATCGGGGCGTTCGACGCCTGGGCGGCGACGTTCGGGCAGACCGTCACGCAGATGGAGATGGCACCGACCGGAAACAACACGTTCCGCATGAAGACCCGCTTCGCGAAGTTCTCCAACGTGCCGGAGATGCTCAAGATGTGGTCGATCTTCGCCGACGTGAAGACCGCCGAAGACCTGCAACTGCCCACACCTGACCTCGTTGCCCGCGACGACGGACAGCGCGTCCCGGCGACCGTGCCGGTGCAGCCGACTGTGGAGCTCGAACGGTTCATCGAGCACCTGGGCGCGCGGGCGGAGAAGATCGCCGCGAAGGCGGTTCCGCCCAATGAGGACAACATGCTCAACGTGTCCACCGACGGCCGCAAGGCCGCACTGGACATTCGCATGATCGTCCCGAACCGGCCCTCCGGCCCGACAAAGATCGACGCCGCCGCGGACGCGATCCACCGGGTCTGGGAACGCACGCGCGACAACGAGTACCTCGACGCCATCACCGGGCATCCCTCGCCGGTGCGCGGGGCGTTGCAGCTGGTGTTCTCCGATATCGGGACGCCGAACCCCGACCGCTGGAACGCCTATGACGAGTTGCACGCCCAGCTCGTGATGCGCGGGATGCCGGGCGAGGCGATCCGGTTCATGCACGAGGCCAAGACCGACACGGACAAGGCGCGTCTGTTCGCCGCCGCGCGTGCCGGGCACATCGCCGTGCTGCTCGGCTCGACGGAGAAGATGGGCGTCGGCACGAACGTCCAGGCCCGCGCCGTCGCGCTCTACCATCTGGACTGTCCGTGGCGCCCGTCGGACATCGCCCAACGCGAGGGCCGGATCATGCGGCAGGGCAATCAGAACGCGGAGGTCGCGATCGTCCGATTCGTGACGGAGCGCTCCTTCGACTCCTACATGTGGCAGGGCGTCGAGCGGAAGGCGACGTTCATCGCCCAACTCATGCGCGGCCGGCTCGACACCCGCGAGATCGAGGAGATCGACTCCTCGGCCCTGTCCGCCGCGGAAGCCAAGGCGATCAGCTCCGGCAACCCTCTGTTGCTGGAGCACTCCACGATCCAGAACGAGGTGACCAGGCTGCGTCGGCTGGAACGCGCCTATCACCGCAACGAGTCCATGCTGATCCACACCCGCGACCGCGCCCGCGGCGACGCCCGCCGTGCGGGGAACGATATCGAGCATCTGGAGGCGGCGCTGCCGCGCATCCGCGATACCTCCGGCGAGAACTTCCGTATCGAACTGCGCGGCACGCACTACGACTCGCGGGTCGACGCCGCGCATGCGCTCGCCCGGTGGGCGCACGACTCGGACCTGAAGTGGGCGCCGAAGTACGCGACCCGCGACTACGGCGTCATCGGACGCATCAGCGGATTCGACGTCCACCTGGGCACCCGCCCGATGCTCGGCGACCTGCTCATGGAGGTCACTCTCGACGACGTGCCCCGCAGCGGCTTCACGATCTCGCGCGAGCTGTTCCTCGAGGGAGGCGTCGGCGTGATCCAGCGCATTGAGAACCGCGTCTCGGGCATCCCCACCCTGCTCGGCCACGCCCGCGACGACCTCACCGTGGCCGAGCAAACAATCGCCGAGACGGAGGAACGCATCGGCCAACCGTTCCGGTACGCGGGCGCCCTGGCCGAGTCAGAGACCGACCTGGCCCGTGTCGAGGCGCAGCTCGCCGCGATGCAGGACGGCGGAGACCTGCCGCCCGCCGTCGAGGAGGCCCGGATCACCGTGGAGGCCGTCCGCGCGCGTCGGCCGACGCTCGGTGTGCGGGCCGACCCCGACCGCACTGTGGCCGACCTCGCCGTCGTCGAGCGTTCGACGGCTACGCCGCAGCGTGAAGGACCGCAGTTCGGCCTCTGAAATCGTACGTGAAAACAGGATCGAGGCGGCAGATCTGGCATCGCGTTGGAAGCTCGCGTTCGACGGGGGAGCAGCAAGGCGCGTTGGGTGGGCGTCAGCTCTTCTACGGTCTCCCCGAAGGCGTGATCCTGAATCTGGATTCGCTGTTCATCGCCGGAACCCATATCCTCGCTATTGAGAACGATTATCGCTCTCACATCTTTGTCGCGTCGGTAGATGCGACCGCGGACGACACGGGAAGGACTGACGCGTGACGAGACTGTTGGATGAACGGGGGACAGCGAGGCCACCGTGGAGGCGTCTGCTGAGCGCCGGGGTAGCGACCGCCGCTGTCGCGCTGGCCGCGGTGGTTGTACCGACGACCGCCGCGGAGGCTGCAGAGGGGCCGGCGCCGGAGCCGAAAGAGTACCGGGTTCTTGCTGGTGTGCATGCGGACGCGGTGTCGACATTCCTCGACGATGGTCAGCTTGCCTTGGCGTCAAAAGCGGATGTCGCGGAGGGTTCCGGTACGCGATTCGCGGCGGAGGATGTCTGGTTCCATCTCGAGGACACGGCGCAGCGCACGGTCCCCGCGGGGTACGAGTTCATTGCTCCGGTGGGCTCGACGATCTGGCTGGCACCGGAATCCAACCCCGGCACGGGGAAGCTGTGGCCCGGTTTCAACACCGAGTCCGTTTCTCTCGGCGCGATCGATGAGGACCGGTCGACGTTCACCTTGACCAGCGTGGAGGGACCAGGCGACGTGGAGGTCTACACCGGGGGAGGGTTCAGCGCTCCGAACCGGCTGTGGTCCTCTCGTGATGAGGGCGTGCGCACGTTTGACATCGGCCGCACGCACATGCATGCGAACTGGGCGTTCACCGCGGCGGGCACCTACCGGCTGGGGGTGCAAGGGGCGGTGACGGTCGACGGTGTCGTGCAGACGGCTTCTGCGACCTACACGTTCGTGGTTGGTGAGCTGCCGGAGCCGGCGTCGACGACCACACGCCTGTCCGCATCCGCGACCACGCTGGTCGGCGGTGACCCGCTGACTCTGACGGCGGCCGTGACCCCGACTGATGCCGGCGGGTTCGTCGAGTTCCGCAACGGAACCACGGTCCTCGGGCACGAGCCTGTGGAGGAGGGGACTGCGACGTTCACCACGACCGCACCCGCGGTGGGCACCCACGAGTTGACCGCCGTCTACGTGCCCGCTGTGGCGAACCTGGCCGCCGCCTCCACTTCGGACGCTGTTTCTGTCACCGTTGGCGACGGCTCCGGTGTTGAGTTCGGGGTCACGGGGGTTCAGGACTCTTACGCTCCGGGTGACACGCTGTCGGTAGCGCTTGCTGGTTACCAGCTGGCCGATGGCGAGCAGGTGCGGTGGCGGATTCGCCCGGTCGGGTCGGAGAGCGCGAACGGGTCTACGTTGACGACGGCACCGAGCCTGACCTATGCGACGGTGCTTCACATTGCTGATGACGGGTACGAGATCAGCGCGCAGGTCCGGCAGGGCTCCACGGTGGTCGCCACCACCGGCTGGATTCCCCTCACCGTGACTTCAGACGCTCCCGCGTTGTCGGCGCCGACGATCGGTGCCACCACACCGTCGCCGACCTACAACGGTGATCTGATGGTCTTGGACTACCCGCCGGTTCAGCTCGCCGACGGCGAGTCTGCGCAGCTGGTGTTTCGCACGTCCAGCTCCCGTTGGGCTCCCGTTGCCGGCAACACGCGGTTCGGGAACGTGACGGAAGGCGCAGAGCAGGCGAGCTTCCACGTGCGGAGCACAGGAACCTTCAGCTTCGCGGTCCGGGTGGTCAAAGACGGGATCGGTGTACGCCAGTCGAGCGCCGTGACCGCGAGCGTCGGATTCTACGAAGCCCACGTCGACAACGTGCAGAGCCTCTACCGTGCGGGTCAGACGCTCAACGCGACGGGCCGCTACTTCCCGGTGCGGGACGGCGTGGACGACGTGTCCTACGAATGGCGTTGGTACGCCCCGGACGGGTCGTCCACCGTGCTCAGTGCGGGGCTCGGCACTCCGCCGCCGGTGGTCCGCGAGCTGACGGCGGCCGACAACGGCAGCACGCTCTACCTCACGATCAACAGACCGAACTTCGGCGGCTACGCGAGCTCGAGCGCGAAGATCAACGTCACCGACGCCGCCGGGCAGATCTTCCAGTTCCCCCCGGCGTCGGAGCACTATCACCAGAACGACAACGTCGACCTGCGTGTCTCCATTGATCCCGCGCTCAGCGAGGAAGACACGGTCGAGTGGGAGTGGAAGTGGCCAGGCGGTGACTGGGAGCCGTTCCCGGGAATGCCCCGACTCGGACAGCAGATCAAGGCCGAGCAGGCGATGGACGGTGTCGAGGTCCGTGCCACATTGCACTTCGCCAGTGATGCCCTTGAATCGATGGTCGCGGGTCCACTGACGATCCACATTGACGATCACGGCGCGGCAGCGAACCAGAAGCCGACGATCGGCGGAGCAACCACCGCGCCGTCGGGTGATGCGGTCACGCTGACGCGGGAACTGCCCGATAACGGCCAGACGCTCCTTACCGACCATCGGTGGGAGCGGAAGGCCGCTGGCGCTGAGGACTGGTCTGTCGTTGCTGGCCAGGCAGGAGCGGAACTCACGTTCCTCGCCGGTGCCGCTGACGACGGCGCGCAGTACAGGGTATCGATCCTCAAGCCTGACGGCACGATCGCATACGGTCCCTCACCGGCAGTGACCATATCGGTGACGGCGCCCGCTGCGACGGTGCCGGTGGCTCCCGCAAAGCCGGGCGTGTCGGTGGACGGGTCCACGGTCGTTGCGTCGTGGGTGATGCCTGCTGATGGCGGGTCGCCGATCACCGGGTACACGGTGACGTTGGCCGGTGGTGCGGAGCCGATCGTGCACGCAGCCGCGGGTGACGCGACCTCGGTGGCGTTCACCAGCCTCGCCGCCGGGGTTTACACGGCCACTGTTGTTGCGACTAACGAGGTCGGGGACTCGGGCGCCTCCGCGCCGTCCGAACAGGTCACCGTGAGCGCACCCGGACCAGAGGAACCGAACCCCGGAGAGAGCACGGTACCGGTGGCTCCGGCGAAGCCGGGGGTGACCGTGAGTGGATCAACAGTGGTCGCGTCGTGGGTGATACCTGCTGATGGCGGGTCGCCGATCACCGGGTACACGGTCACGTTGGCCGGTGGTGCGGTGCCGATCGTGCGCGCAGCCGCGGGTGATGCGACCTCGGTGGCGTTCACCAGCCTCGCCGCCGGGGTTTACACGGCCACCGTTGTTGCGACTAACGAGGTCGGGGACTCGGACGCCTCCGCGCCGTCCGAACAGGTCACCGTGAGCGCACCCGGACCAGAGGAACCCAACCCCGGTGAATCGACCGGCCCGGTTCCCGACAGCGAACTGACCGGTGACACCCGCAACGGTGTTCACGCACCCGAGGCAGCAACCCCAGGTGGTCAGATCACTATCGCGGCGCCCGGGCATGCGGGCGAGCGGGTGAGAGTGTGGTTGCACTCCAATCCGACTCTGCTCGGCACGGTGACGCTCGACGCCTCAGCTACTGCCGTTGTCACGATCCCCGCTGACGCGCCACTGGGCGAACACCGTGTCGTGGTGCAAGCAATCGATGGATCGTTGATCGGGTGGACGCCGATCACGCTGACCAAGGCCGCCGACATCGGCCCAGACGGACAACTGCTGGCCAGCACCGGAGGCGAGATCACGCCGCTGCTCGGGACGGCCGCGCTGCTGCTGATTGTCGGGGCCGCCGTGCTCGTGGCGGCGCGCAGACGCCGCGCACCTGCAGCGGACTGATCCCCAGCTGGTGGGTTCCCTCGCGCCGCACAGACAGGACGAGGGAACCCACCAACTCATCAAGGCTGCAATGGCAGTTGTACAGGTCACCTGCCATTGGTTCTGTTGTCCGGGGACAATCGCGCACCTTTCGGCATGACCACCATGCACCCCGAACCCGCACATGTCGCGGGTTGCGACCTACCCCGTGATTTCGACGCTCGTGCCTGGACGGAGGAGGCGTGTGAAGCGTCGGGGGTGCCGTTCGCTGTCGAGGACCCGGTGGTGCTTGGCCGGCTCCGCGCGCTCATGGAGCATCCGGCATAGCCCAGCACCGCCCGTTCACGCCTTGAAGGTGAGTTGGACCCGCTCGGGCCGGAAACGGGAACCACCGTTCGCGTATGGCTGCACGACGAGGCTGTCGATCAGCGCGGTCAGGATTGCTCGCTTCTGCGGGACATTCCACTCGTGATCCCAGGCGCGCCGGAGAGCCGCCACGTCGCCGATTGGGAGCCCTTTGAGGGTCGAGCCGCGGTTCACCCTGCCAACAGCAAGTTCCGCGTCGTGTACGGCGCTCTGCGCCGCGACACGCCCCGCGTGATACTCGCCGCGAGTGAGCATTCCTGCTCCGTAGTCTCGGGCGAGATCCTCCATCCGCTCGCGCGCGGCCATGATCCGTCCCATCGCCTCCGCGACCGCACCGCCTGTCTCTGGAGTGTCGGCCGGGAGCGTGGTGACGGCGAGGCGGGAGATTACCGCTTCCCTGACAACAGCCTCCAGGCCAGAAGCGCTGACCGACAGACCGCCTCGTTCGGGGTGGCCCGGCACAGGCATGCAGCGGTAATAGTGGCGCTTGGCGTCCGAAGGGCCATGCGTGTTCTTGCCCGACACCAGTCCTGACCCGCACTTCCCGCAGGTCGCGATAGCCGAGAGCAGGTTGATCGATGATGCACCAACGCGCCGGTCGGGATTGGAGAGCATGGCCCGGATGCGAGTTGTTTCCTCCGGGGTGATGATCGCGCGCCAGTTTCCTGGCCCGAGGATCTCTCGTCCGTTGGGGGCGTCGCCGCGCTTACGGCCGGGCTCATATGCCCGCTGCCCGCTGATCCGCGCGGAGACGAGGATCGACTTCACGGTGGTCGCGTGCCACACCCCGAGCGTCTTCCCCGTCCCCGCTTGCGGTGCAGGGAACCCGGACTCCTCGTTCAGCCACGCGGTGATCGACCGCAGCGACTGACCAGCCAGGAACCTGTCGGCCATCTCTCGGACCACCGCGGCCTGTTCTGGGATCAGCGCGCCGCCGGTGCCGTATCCGAACTTCGCTGCGCCGTGCCAGTCGCCGCGTTCGGCCTTCTGTCGGTTCGCGCGGCGGATGCGGTCGGCCTTGTGCCCGGACTCGTAGGCGGCCATCGCAACGAGCTGGCGGGCCATCAGCCGGCCCTCGTGGGTGTTGAGGTCGAATGCGCCGCCCATGACGGCCTCGATGCGGATCGGGTGCGTCTCCACGAGGTCGATCAAGTCCTCGAGCTCGCGGGGTCGCCGGTAGAGGCGGTCGACGTGCCACACCACGACCCGCGAGGGGCCGAGCTTGATCCGGGCGAGCATCCTTGCGAAGTCCGGCCGCTTCTTGTCCAGGTAGGCCGAGGTGTCGTTGTCCATGAACACGTCGCCCTTGGCGACGTCCAAGCCCAGCCGGGCGCACAACGCGAGGCAGTCGTCTCGCTGCCGTTCGACGCCGGCTTCTTCCCCGGTGCGGTCCTCGCTGATCCGCAGATACACCAGCACCTGCTCCGTGATCGTCCCGGTGCTGCTCGTCGTTGCCCTAGAGAGCATCACGACCGCCTCGATCGGAGCCCTGCCCCATCGACGCATCGAACGCGAGCTGCGCCAGCGCCCGGAGCATCTCCCTAGAGGAGCGATCGACAGCCTGGCGGGTTGTCCGCAGCGTCGCCGCCACGACTAGGTTGTTCTCGCGGCAGTACCGCTCAATGTCTCGTCGCTGCGCCTCCGTGTCTCTGCGAATGTCTCGCGCGCGGGCCACCCGCACGTACACCGCGACGTTCCTCTTGCGTTCGACATCCATGCCGATCACCTCCACTGACTAGGTGCGTCAGATGCACCAAGTGGAGAAGACGACGCTGCTCGCCGCGCTCCTCGCCCACGTCCCGCCGCGCGAGCGGATCGTCACGATCGAGGACGTCGCCGAGCTGCATCCGAGGCATCCCCACCACGTCTCGCTCGAGGCGCGGCAGCCGAATCTGGAGGGCGTCGGGGCCATCACGGTGGCGAGGCTCGTGCGCGAGTCCCTGCGCATGCGGCCCGACCGCCTGATCGTCGGCGAATGCCGCGGCGAGGAGATCCGCGAACTGCTCACGGCGCTGAACACGGGACACGACGGAGGCGCCGGCACGCTGCACGCGAGCGGGCTCGCCGACGTGCCCGCTCGGCTGGAGGCGCTGGGCGCGCTGGCGGGCATGGATCCGCCGGCCCTCGCGCGGCAGGCGGTGAGCGCGTTCGCCTACGTGCTGCACCTGGTGCGCGCCCCGGGTGGCGCACGCCGGCTCGCCCAGGTGGGGGTGCTGCGCCTCGACGGGGAGCACCTGGCCATCGAGGAGGTGCAGCCGTGGTGAGCACGGCGACGGCGAAGCGGCGTCGGACGCGGCAGCCGTCACTCGCCGCGCGGCACCGGCGGAGACGGGGCGCGGCCGATACGGGCGAGACCAGGGCTGTCGAGGTCGTCCGCACTCTGGCGGTGCTGCTGCAGGCGGGGGCGGCGCCGCTCGCCGCCTGGCGGCATCTCGCGGAGAGCGGCTCGGTCGTCGCGGTCGGGGTGGTGGCGGAGGTGACGGAGCAGGGAAGGCCCCTGGTCGAGGCGATCCGCGACGGGGGCGGGGCCTGGCGCATGGTGGCGGCCGCGTGGGGGGTCGCCGGCACGGTCGGCGCGCCGCTCGGGGAGGTGCTGCGCGCCATCGCCGACGCGCTGCAGGGCGCCGACGACATCCGCGCCGAGGTTTCGGTCGCTCTCGCCGAGCCCGCCGGCACCGCGCGGCTCATGCTGTGGCTCCCCCTGGTCGGACTGCTTCTCGGCAGCGCCCTCGGCTTCGACACGCTGACGGTGCTGTTCACCCAGCCGGCGGGAGGAGGATGCCTGGCCGCGGGTCTCGGCCTGCTGCTCATCGCGCGCGGATGGACCCGTGCGATGGTCCGCCGCGCCGCCCCTCCGCCCGGGGTGCCGGGGATCCGTGCCGAACTGCTCGCGGTGGCGCTCGCCGGCGGGACCGCGATCCCGCGGGCGCGTGCGCTCGTGGCGCAGGAGACGGCGGACGAGGACGACCCGTCGGCCGACGAGGAGACGATCGAGCGGATCCTGCGGCTCTCCGCTGCGGCAGGCGTGCCCGCCGTGGAGCTGCTTCGTGCGGAGGCGGACCGTGCGCGCCGGGACGCCCGCACCGCGGGCAGGCAGGGAGCCGCTCTGCTGAGCTCCCGCCTGCTGCTCCCGCTCGGCGCATGCACGCTACCCGCGTTCATGCTGCTCGGCGTGGCGCCCCTGATCCTCAGCGTGCTGTCCACGACGCCGCTTCCGCTCGCTTGACCCCGACGATGCCGACCGGCGCCGTCGTCCACAGAAGAAAGAAGGAACACCCATGAACAAGGTGCCGCAGACGGACAGGGTGTCGCAGATCCCCGAGCTCCCGCTCCCCGCCCTGACCCGGCGACGGGCCGCCCGGCTGTTCGGCGACGACACCGGGGCCGCGACCGCGGAGTACGCGATCGCGACGATGGCCGCCGTCGCGTTCGCCGGGCTCCTCGTGGTCATCATGCGCAGCGACGAGGTGCGCGGGATCCTCACCGACCTCGTGCGCCGCGCGCTGACGGTCGCATGACGCCCCGAGATCCGCTCCACCGTCCACCCGCACGCGCCGGCGACGTGCCGCCGCCCGAGGGACAGGGGCGGGAGCGCGGCTCGGCGACCGCCGAGCTGGCCATCGCGCTTCCGGTCGTCGTGCTGACCCTGATGCTCGGAGTGGGCGCGGTCGGCGCAGGCATGCGCTCGGTCGCGCTGCAGGACGCGGTGGCCGACGCCTCGCGCATCCTCGGACGCGGCGACGACGCCGGGGGCGCGGAGGCGGCCGTGGCGCGGGCGGACCCGACCGCGGAGTTCGCTGCGGGGCGATCCAGCGGCCTGGTGTGCGTGACGGCGTCGACCGACGCTCGCGTGCTGGGGTCGATCGGGATCCCCGTCCGCGTCACGGGGTGCGCCCTGGACGGAGGACGCTGATGGCCGGCTCCGTGCTCGCGATCGGGGGGATCGCCGTGACCGCCGTGCTCGGGCTCGGCGCTGCGATGGTGGGCGGAGCCGGCGCGACGTCGCAGCGGGCGGCGGCCGCCGCCGATGCGGCGGCGCTCGCCGCGGCCGACGCCGTCTCGGGTGCCGTGGCCGTCGATGCGGACCCCTGCGCTCTGGCCGCCCGGGTGGCCGCCGCACACGGCGCGCACCTGCAGGACTGCCGCATCGAGGGCCTCGTCGCCGTGGTCCACGTCACCGCCGGATACGCGGGATTCCCCGGCTCGGCAGGATCCCGTGCCGGACCGCCCGCCGCCGTCGCCGGGAGGTGACGGACGGCGGACCCGTGCCGGATCGGGCGGGCTCCCGGCGGGCGTCTTGTGGTCGGTGAGGCCCCGGAGGCGGCGTACGCTGGGTTCCCGGCCGTCGCCGGATCCTTTGCGGGAGAACCCGAAACTCCTGCGGACGACGGCTCATCGTGCTGAGTACCCTCCTCCGGCGCGGTGTGTATGGTGTGCTTCGACCCCCGTCGAAGCTCAGGACCGAAAGGACGCACCCCGTGGCGCAAGGCAAGAAGCTTGTCATCGTCGAGTCCCCGACGAAGATGAGGTCCATCCAGGGCTATCTCGGCGACGGCTTCGAAGTGCTCAGCTCGGTGGGGCACATCCGCGACCTCGCCGACAAGAAGGACATCCCCGCCGCCGACAAGCAGGCGTACGGGAAGTATTCCATCGACGTCGACCACGACTTCGACCCCTACTACGTCGTCTCGGACCGCAAGACCAAGACGGTGGCCGAGCTCAAGCGGGCTCTGAAGAACGCCGACGAGCTCCTGCTCGCCACCGATGAGGACCGCGAAGGCGAGGCCATCGCGTGGCACCTCCTGGAGACGCTGAAGCCCAAGGTTCCCTACCGCCGCATGGTGTTCCACGAGATCACCAAGGACGCGATCCAGGCCGCCGTCGAGAACACCCGTGAGCTCGACCTCGCCCTCGTCGACGCACAGGAGACCCGCCGGATCCTGGACCGCCTGTACGGCTGGGACGTGTCGCCCGTGCTCTGGTACAAGGTGAAGTCCGGACTCTCCGCGGGCCGGGTGCAGTCGGCGGCCACCCGGATGATCGTGGACCGTGAGCGCGAGCGCATGGCGTTCGTGTCCGCCGAGTACTGGGACGTCGACGCGCAGGCGTCGGCCTCGGGCACTCCCTTCACCGTGCGTCTGGTGCGGCTCGACGGCGGCGCGATCGCCCGCGGCACCGACTTCGACGACAACGGCGCGCTGAAGAAGGCCGTCGTCGTTCTCGACGAGACGGCGGCCGCCGCGCTCGCCGCCGCGGTCGACGCGGTCGGATCCGGCACCGTGACCAAGGTCGAGGCGAAACCCGGAACCCGCAGCCCGTATGCGCCGTTCACCACCTCGACGCTGCAGCAGGAGGCAGGACGCAAGCTCTCGATGAGCGCCAAGCAGGCGATGAGCGTCGCCCAGCGGCTCTACGAGAAGGGCTACATCACCTATATGCGCACGGACTCGACCGCGCTCAGCACCCAGGCGGTGCAGGCGGCCCGGTCGCAGGCGGTCGCTCTCTACGGCGACGCGGCCGTGCCGCTCAAGCCCCGCGTCTACAAGTCCAAGAGCAAGAACGCGCAGGAGGCGCACGAGGCGATCCGCCCCTCGGGCGAGCAGTTCCGCACGCCGGCCTCGGTGTCCTCGCAGCTCGACCGCGAGGAGCAGCGGCTCTACGACCTCATCTGGAAGCGCACCGTCGCAAGCCAGATGTCCGACGCGAAGTACGAGACCACCACCGTCACGATCGCCGTGGACACGTCGACGGCGCCCGGTGCAAGCGCGGGCAAGGTCGCGGAGTTCACCGCCTCGGGCACCGTCTACACCTTCAAGGGCTTCCTCGAGGCGTACGAAGAGGGCAGGGACGAGCGGCGCAACGCCGCCGACGCCGCCGAGAACCAGTCGCTCCCCGCCGTCGCCGTGGGCGATGTGCTCGGCGTGTCCGAGGCCGACGCGAAGCCGCACCGCACGACGCCCAAGCCGCGATACACCGAGGCCTCCCTGGTCAAGGCGCTCGAGGAGCACGGCATCGGCCGCCCCTCGACGTTCGCGAGCATCATCGGCACCGTGATCGACCGCGGATACGCGACCAAGCGCGGGCAGGCCCTCGTTCCGACGTGGATGGCGTTCAGCGTGGTGCGGCTGCTCGAGCAGCACTTCGCCGACCTCATCGACTACGACTTCACGGCCGCGCTCGAGGACGACCTCGACGCGATCGCCCGGGGAGAGCAGAAGCGCATCGAGTGGCTGCACTCCTTCTACTTCGGATCCGACTCGCAGGTGGGTCTGCGCCAGGTCGTCGACAACCTCGGCGAGATCGACGCGCGGGCGCTGAACGCGACCCGGATCACCGATAACGCCACGCTGCGGTTCGGCAAGTACGGCCCCTACCTCGAGGTGGCGGATCCGGCGAACCCCGACGCGAAGCCCCGCATCGTCAACGTGCCGGAGGATCTGGCTCCCGACGAGCTGACCGCGGAGAAGGCGCAGGAGCTCATCGACGCCCCCGTCGCCGGCGACCGCGTGCTCGGCGAGAACCCGGCCAACGGCAAGATCCTCGTCGTCAAGGACGGCCGCTTCGGCCCGTACATCCAGGAGAACGACCCGGTCTCCGAAGACGATCAGGTCGACGAGAGCACCGGCGAGGTCGTCGAGGCGCCCAAGCCCAAGCGCGGCGCGAAGAAGGAGGCGGCGCCCAAGCCGCGCACCGCCTCGCTGTTCCGCTCCATGTCCGTCGACACGATCGATCTCGACACGGCGCTCAAGCTGCTCGAGCTCCCGCGCGTGGTCGGTGTGGATCCGGCGACCGACGAGGAGATCACAGCTCAGAACGGACGCTTCGGGCCCTACCTGAAGAAGGGCGCGGACTCGCGCTCGCTGGAGAGCGAGCAGCAGATCTTCGACATCACCCTCGAGCAGGCCCTCGAGATCTACGCGCAGCCGAAATACGGCGCCCGCCGTGCGTCCAGCGCGCTCGCCGAGTTCGACGCCGACCCCACCAGCGGCAAGCCGATCCGGATCCGTGACGGCCGCTTCGGCGCGTACGTCACCGACGGCGAGACGAACGTGACCATCCCGCGCGGCCAGCAGGTGCAGGACATCACGTTCGAGATCGCGGTGCAGATGCTCGCGGACAAGCGCGCCAAGGGCCCCGCACCGAAGCGCGGCGCGCGCACCGCTGCGAAGAAGTCGGCTCCGGCGAAGAAGGCACCGGCCAAGGCGGCGGCCAAGAAGGCCCCCGCCAAGACGGCGGCGAAGAGCGACGCGGACAAGGCGGCGGCCCGCTCCGCCGCGGCGAAGAAGGCGGCTGCGACGCGCGCCGCCAACGCCGCGAAGAAGCAGGCAGGCGCGTGAGCGCCCGCGGCCTCTGGATCACCCTCGAAGGCGGCGACGGCTCGGGCAAGACCACCCAGGCGGCGCTTCTGGAGAAATGGCTGCGCGCGCAGGGCCGCGAGGTGCTGCGCACGCGCGAACCCGGCGGATCCGAGGTCGGCGTGCTCATCCGCGACATCGTGCTGCACCACCGCGGCGACATCGCACCGCGGGCGGAGGCGCTGCTGTACGCCGCCGACCGCGCCCACCATGTCGCCACCGTCGTGCGCCCTGCGCTGGAGCGCGGCGCGGTCGTCGTCCAGGACCGCTATCTCGACTCGTCCGTCGCCTATCAGGGGGCGGGTCGCGTCCTGGACGCGGACCAGGTGCGCGAGCTGTCGCTGTGGGCGGCCGAGGGCGCACTGCCGGATCTGACGGTGCTGCTCGACCTGGATCCTGCGGACGCGCGCCGCCGGCTGGACTCCGCGGACAAGCCGTTCGACCGGCTCGAAGCGGAGCGCGAGGAGTTCCACCAGCGGGTGCGGGAGGCCTACCTCGGCCTCGCAGCCGCGGAGCCCGGGCGCTTCCTCGTCGTCGACGCCGCGCAGGATCCGGAGCGGATCGCCGAAGCGGTGCGCGCACGCATCGCCGCGATGCTCTGACCTCGATCCGTCGGTGCGGCCCGCGGTGCGGGGTGATCGCCGAGGAGGTGAGAGCCCGGATCGACGTGGACGCGCTGTCCTTGTCGCTGCTCCCGGTTAGGCTTGAGCGCATGCCCGCCACCGCTCTCGCGCCGTTCCCGTGGACCGACGTGTGGGGGCAGGACGCCGCCGTCGAGACGCTGCGCACCGCGGTCGAGAATCCCGCGGCGATGTCGCACGCCTGGCTGATCACCGGTCCTCCCGGATCCGGCAGGTCGACGCTGGCGACGGCGTTCGCGGCGTCGCTGATCGCCTCCGGCCCCGACGACGAGCAGACCATGCATCAGGTGCTCGCCGGCACTCATCCCGACGTGACGGTGCTGCGCACCGAGAAGGTGATCATCTCGATCGCCGAGGCCAGGGCCCTCGTCGAGCGCTCCTACTTCGGCCCCTCCAGCGGTCGCTACCGCGTGATCGTCGTCGAGGACGCCGATCGGATGACCGAGCGCACCTCGAACGTGCTGCTGAAGGCACTCGAGGAGCCGCCGGAGCAGACGGTCTGGATCCTGTGCGCCCCGAGCGAGGCCGATCTGCTGCCGACGATCCGCTCCCGGGTGCGATCGCTGCGGCTGCGCGAACCCGATGTCGCGTCGGTCGCGGAGCTCATCGTGCGCCGCACCGGTGCCGATCCCGCGGTCGCCGAGCAGGCGGCGCGGCACGCGCAGCGCCACATCGGCATGGCGCAGCGGCTCGCGACCGACGAGGCCGCGCGTTCGCGCCGGGAGCAGACCCTGCGCGCCGTGCTCGCCGCTCGCGGGGTCAGCGATGCCGTCGAGGTGGCGGGACAGATCGTGCTGGCCGCCACCGACGATGCGAAGGCCCTCACGGCCGAGCGCGACGAGGCCGAGCGGCGCTCCCTGCTGCACACCGTGGGCATCGCGGAAGGGCAGGCTGTGCCCCCGGCCGTGCGCTCGCAGATCAACGCGCTCGAGGAGGAGCAGAAGCAGCGGGCCAAGCGCAGCGTGCGCGACGGCCTCGACCGCGTGCTCACCGATCTGCAGTCGCTGTTCCGCGATGTGGTCATGCTGCAGTTCGGTCGTGACGACGGCCTCATCAACCGTGAGCTCGCCGCGGAGCTCGCGGCGATCGCGGCCGCCTGGGAGCCTGCGCGCACCCTCGTCGTGCTCGACCACCTCGCCGAGACCCGGGAGTCGCTGGAGCGCAACGTCGCCCCCGCGCTCGCCCTCGAGAGCTTGCTCGTGACCGTCACGAGCGGGAGGAGACCATGAACACGCCTGCCCCCTCGCCGCTGCGTCGCCACCATGCCGGGGCGCGTCTGCGTCGCCTGGGTGCCGTGACGGCGGGCCTCGTGGTCGCCGCGCTGGCGCTCAGCGGCTGTCTGTACTCGATGATCCCCGCCGGATCCTCGTCGGCGGGTCCGACGGCGACGCCCGACACCTCCGGGATCGCCGCCGACCTGCAGCCGTTCTACGGACAGAAGCTCACCTGGTCGGGCTGCGGCGGCGGCATGGACTGCACGACCGTGAAGGCGCCGCTCGACTGGGAGAACCCGGGCGCCGGCTCGCTCGATCTCGCGGTCGTGCGCCACCGCGCCACCGGCACGTCCAAGGGCTCGCTGCTGACCAACCCCGGCGGACCGGGGGCGAGCGGCCTCCAGCTGATCAAGTCGAGCCTGAGCTTCGCGGTGAGCCCCACCCTCGTCAAGAACTACGACGTCATCGGCTTCGACCCGCGCGGCGTCGGATCCTCGACGGCCGTGAAGTGCCTCGACGCGACCCAGATGGACGACTACCTGTACTCGATCCGTCCGGGTGCGCGCGGCAGCGACGAGTGGACCGCGGCCCAGAAGTCGGCCAACAAGGACTTCGCCGACGCCTGCGCGAAGAACAGCAAGGGGATCCTGCCGTACATCACGACCGTGAACTCGGCGCGCGACATGGATCTGCTGCGCGGGGTTCTGGGCGACAAGAAGCTGAACTACCTCGGCTACTCGTACGGCACCTTCCTCGGCGCCACCTACGCGCAGCTCTATCCCGATCGTGTGGGCCACCTCGTGCTCGACGGCGCGCTCGACCCCGCCGTCTCGAACCTCGACGTCAGCACGACGCAGGCGATCGGGTTCGAGTCCGCGCTGCGGGCCTACATGGCCTCCTGCCTCAAAGACAAGAAGTGCCCCTTCCAGGGCACCGTGGACGAGGCGATGGGCGACCTCGGCGCGCTGCTCGCGAGCGTCGATCGATCGCCGCAGAAGAACGCCGACGGGCGCATGCTGGGCGCGGACACGCTGATGACGTCGATCGTCTCCGCCCTGTACTCGCAGGACAGCTGGTCGTACCTGACCCAGTCGCTCACCGCCGTGCTCAAGGGCGATCCCTCCGTCGCCTTCCAGCTCGCGGACTTCTACAACAGCCGCGAGAACGGCAAGTACACCGACAACTCCACGGAGGCGTTCCGCGCCTACAACTGCATGGACTACCCGCTCGAGAACGATCCCGCGGCCAAGGCGGCGTCCGACGCGAAGATCAAGGCGGAGGCCCCCACGATCGCGCCCTACTGGGACGGTCCCGATCCCTGCGAGCAGTGGCCGTTCCCGCCGACCGGCACCCGGGGCGAGATCACCGCGGCGGGATCCGGCCCGATCCTCGTGATCGGCACCACCAACGATCCCGCCACGCCGTACGCATGGGCCGAGTCGCTCGCGAAGCAGCTCGAGGGCGGGGTGCTGATCACGCGCGTCGGCGAGGGCCACACCGGCTACAACAAGGGCAACAGCTGCGTGGACGACGCCGTGGACGCCTACTTCGTCGACGGGACCGTGCCGGCCAAGGCGGGCATCCGCTGCGAATAGGGCACGCTGCGGCACGGACGACGGGCCGTGCCGCGCCCGGGGTGCGCGTGGTTCGCAGCACCCTCGCGGACAGGGTAAGATCGTTGATCGTGCGGTTCACCGCATGCGCACCTCCGGGTGTGCGCCGCCCTAGCTCAGTCGGCAGAGCATTTCACTCGTAATGAAAAGGTCAAGGGTTCGATTCCCTTGGGCGGCTCCATCGGAACCCTCGGTTTCCCGCGAATCAAGCGGAAAACCGAGGGTTTCACCGTTAGAGGAAGGCAGCAACGGCAAACACGCTCCTGCAGTCACATGTGTGCAACTATGCGTGCACCCTGAGTGGAGGGAGCGGTTGCGATGCCAAAGAAGCGGAATCACGGCGACGGAGGGCTGTACGAGCTCATTCGCGGGGCCTCTGGCGTAGCGTGGTCGTTCGCCCCCGGTCTCTTTGGATGGCGGGGGCGAGTTTGCTTTGTTGAGCTCGTCTAGCATGAACGCGTGGAATTCGCTCTCCCGTTCACCCCCGATATCGTCGCGGTGTTCCTGTCACTCTTCGTGCTCGAGGTCGTTCTCGGCGTCGACAACGTGATCTTCATCTCGATCCTGGCCTCCAAGCTCCCCCAGGAGCAGCAGGCGAGGGCGCGCAGCCTTGGCCTCACGCTGGCGATGGTCATCCGCGTCGTGCTCGTGTTCTTCGCGGGATGGATCATCACGCTGAAGGAAGACGTCGTCGTGCTGTTCGGGATGGGATTCTCCGTCAAGGACTTCATCCTGATCGCCGGTGGCCTCTTCCTCGTCTACAAGGCCGTCACTGAGATCCACCACAAGCTCGAAGGAGCGGATGAGGAGCACGATGTGTCGATGAAGCGGATCACGTTCCGCTCCGTGCTCGTGCAGATCCTCGCTCTCGACATCGTCTTCTCCCTCGACTCGGTCATCACCGCGGTCGGCATGACCGAGAACGTCATCGTCATCGTCACGGTGGTGGTGCTCTCGTTCCTGGTCATGCTGTTCGCATCCCGGTTCGTCTTCACGTTCGTCAACCGGCATCCGACCGTGAAGATGCTCGCGCTGTCCTTCCTCCTGCTCATCGGTGTCTTCCTCATCGCCGAAGGATTCGGCGCCCACATCGACAAGGCCCTGATCTACGCGCCCATGGCCTTCGCGATCCTCGTGGAAGCGCTGAACCTGATCGCCTCCTCCCGCAAGGCGAAGCGCGAAAACCTACGCACGCGGGAGGAGGCGTCCGTGCGATGAAGCGCTTGACGACGGCTCTTCGGCACGCCGGATATTGGCTGGTCTTCGCCCTGATCGCCCTCTCCTATGTACTCTGCGCCGCGCAGGAGGGGGCGGACCCCAGCGCCATCGCCTTCCTCGCGCAGCTCGTAACGCTCGTCGTGGTGCTCTGGGTCGCCGATGCGGAGCTTGGGCTGCAGCGCGCAAGCTGGGTACTCCTCGCTGTGGCCGTCCTCGCCGTCGTCGCCGTCGAGATCGCCGGAACGCGCGGGCGCGTGGTCGACCTCGTGCTGGCGATCGCGTCGGCGTTCGCTTGCGTGCTCGCCGCCTCCGCGATCATTGCTCACCGCATGCGGCTGAGGCGCCCCGGCGTGCAGAACCTGATCGCCGCCGTCTCGGCCTACGTCCTCGTGGGGATGCTCTTCACCTTCGTCTACAACCTGGCGGCCCAGCTCTCACCGGCCGCTGTCCTCGACGGCCCTCACGGCGACTCCTTCCGCGGGCAACTGTTCTTCTCCTTCACCACCCTCACCACCGTGGGGTACGGGAACGTGGTCCCCGTCGGCCCCGTCCTCGAGAGCGTCGCGATCACTGAGGCGATCACCGGCCAACTGTTCCTGATCGTCACGATCGCCAGCATGATCTCCGCACGAGGAAACGCGTCCATCCCAGAACACGCCTCCAGCGTCGCCTCTGGCACCGATCTTTGACGGGCCGCAACGCGATTTACGTTTTTTAGCGGTGCATGAGCGCGGCCATGCGAGTAGCGTCCACCCCTGGCGAGCGGTAGCCCTCGGAGGCTGCCGCAGGAGGTACCAGAGAGGTCGTCGCCCAGCCATGGGGACCAAGCGGCGACATCTCATCTCCGGAGACCAGCACGATGGAGTGGGGTATGTTTCGCGGCGGGTGACGTTTGGTGACGGCCCAGGACGACGGCAGCCTACGGCGCGGTCGAGGTGCCGCGGGATCCGCGGATATGGTCTTCGGGGATGAGGATGCCTCCGGAGGTGTTCGCGGATTCCGCATACGCCTGGATCCGTGCCGGGTCAAGCTCAGGCGGGTCGGGCTCGTTGAACTCGAAGCGCAGCGGAATCGAGGGGTGCAGCCAGATCGTGGATCGGCCGACGGGTTCGCCGTCGTCGTGTTTCCAGGAGAGGGTGAAGCTCTCGTTGCGGCGGAGCTTCGTTGCGATGACGACCTTGAGGTGGGCGAGGGCGGTGTCGTCGATCTCGACGGGGTGCTCGGCGCTCCCGTAGTAGAGGATTCCCATACGCCCGACAGTAGACCGCCGTGCCGTGCCTGCGAGCGGGCTTGTGGTGGCCGCCCTCGTGTGCACTGGTCAGCGTGGCGTGGAATGCTCGGGGATCGTAAACCCTGCGGGGTCGGCGAGCCGGACGGCCAGTTTCGCGACGGTGCGGGGATCCAGGGAATGCGGTTCGGGCCCATCGAAGCTGAATCGCATCGGCGTGGAAGGCAGCAGCTGGACGCGGTCGGCGCCGTCCAGTCGGTCCGGGTGCACCCAGAGCAGAACGCTGTCGTCGCTCGTAAGCGTGGCGACGATGGCGACCATGAGGTGAGCGAGCGTCACATCCTCGATCTCGACGCGGCGATCCTCGAGCCCGTACGTGAGAGTACCCATTGCGTGAGGCTAGGCGTCGCCGCCGATCAGCGATAGGGGGTTGCGGTCGGAAGGCGGCAGTGGCCGCCTTCCGACCGTAACCGCCAGGACCCGGGTATTCACGGCCCGACCGGCGCGGACACCTCGCGCTGGTCCGGTAGGGTCTATCGGCGCAGGACTGGGGAGAGCTGCGTGCTGGAGGTACAGCAGGGAGGTCATCGTTCCGGACAGGGAACCGAACGATGGCCTCTCGTCCTTCGGGGCGGCCCCTCGGGGTGGGGACAGGAACCCCGCCCAGGCCGGCTTTCGCAGCAGCGGGGCGAGAGTTCCCGTCAACCAGAGCCGCTCAACCGAACATAACCCCCGGTTTCCCAGTGCGGCCCTTAGTCGCACAGTACACGCGCACAGACGCAAGCGCAGGCGTATCGGCAGATTGGTCACACGTCCGCCGCTCCGAGGTGGTTGCGTTGTTCGATGAGAGGGCAGGTGAAGACGTCTCGTTCGCCGAGGCCGACGCGGTTGATGTAGCGGATCACGATCGCGTACGAGGTGAGCAGGTGGACCTGGGTGTAGGTCACGCCGTGTTCTCGGCAGTACTCGGCGACGATCGGGGCGGCTCGACGCAGGTGCGGGCGCGGCATCGAGGGGAACAGGTGATGCTCGATCTGGTAATTGAGCCCGCCCATCGCTATGTCGAGGAGTCGACTGCCCCGGATGTTCCGGCTCATCAACACCTGACGGCGCAGAAAGTCCAGGGTCATGTCCCGGGGCACGATCGGCATCCCCTTGTGGTTCGGTGCGAACGCGATGCCCATGTAGAAACCGAACAGGCCGAGTTGGACACCGAGGAAGACGAAGGCGATGCCCGGTGAGAGCACGATGAACACCAGCGTCACGTAGCCGATCATCCTGATGGCGAGGAAGGCGATCTCGACCCAGCGCCGCTCGAGTCGCCCGCGCGCGAAGACCCGGCGCACGCTCGACGCATGCAGAGAGAGCCCCTCGAGGAGCAGCAGCGGGAAGAACAACACGCCCTGGTGTGCGCGGAGCCAGTTGATCGGTGGGCTGTGGGGCTTTTCTGCCGTTTCCGCGGAGACGGCGATGACGGGAAGCTCGATGTCGGGGTCGGATCCCAGCTTGTTCGGGTTCGCGTGATGGCGTGTGTGCTTGTGCTGCCACCATCCGTAACTCATGCCGACGAGCAGATCGCCGAGAACGATGCTGATCCAGTCGTTCCACCGCCCCGAGACGAAGATCTGCCGGTGCGCCGCGTCGTGCCCGAGGAAGGCGATCTGCGTGAACACGATCGCCAGCACCGCCGCGGTGAAAAGCTGCCACCAACTGTCACCGATCCAGACGAAGGCGACGAGGCAGCCGGCGACCGAGACGGGTGCGACGGCCAGTTTCGTCCAGTAGTACCCGTAACGGCGACGCAGCAGACCGCGCGTCCTGATCTCCTGCGCCAGTCCGGTGAACGCGCTCGTCGCGCGTTCTGCATTGCCCCGGGGGCGGGTGCGGACGTCATCCATGATGACCTCTTCGTAGGTGTCGTCCCTACGCGCGGACGGCACCGCCTTCTTCGACCCAGTCTTCGATGCGCGACTCGTCGTCCACGACGTCGGCAGCCGGACGACGGGTGAAGGTCACCGACTCGGCCAGCGCCGCGACGTCGGCCGCACGCGCCTGCTCCCGATCGGAGGCGTCCTGGAATCGATCGGCGGCGACTTCGCGCTCGGCCTGCAGGGAGGCGCTGATCTCGGCCAGGAGCTCGGCGATGACGCTCCCGAGCCCATCACGGAGCTCTTCCAGGTTGGTGTTCGCGATCTCCAGGCGACGGTCGGCGACGTGCAGCTCGACGGTCGAGTATCCCTTCGCGGACAGGCGGGCACGTGTCTCATTGCCCTGGATCGCGGCGACCTCGTCGCGATCCGTCTTGCGCGTGAACACCGCTTCCACGGTGTAGCGGTCCGGAGCGTCGTTCGTCATCAGCGTCGCAGGGAGCGACCCGATCAGAACCGATCTCAGACCCAGCAGTTCGGAGCTCAGCCCCGCGTTCTTCACTTGTGCGTTCATAACCGGACGTTACGCCCCGCGCCTGTGCGCGCTCACAGGTTGGTGCTTCCTCGTCGGGCGGGCGGCTCCATCAGAAGCCCCCTCCTCGGAGGGGGCTTCGTCGTTGCGGCGTACGCTCGGAGCATGTCCAGAGCTCTTCTCATCGTCGATGTGCAGAACGACTTCACCGAGGGTGGCGCTCTCGCCGTCTCGGGAGGGGATGCCGTCGCTCGCGGCGTCAGCGCCTTCCTGCGCGATCATGCCGCCGACTACGACGTCATCGTGGCGTCGCGTGACTGGCATGACGGCACGGGGGACAACGGCGGGCATTTCGCGGCCGAGCCCGACTTCGTGGACACCTGGCCGGTGCACTGCGTGAGCGGCACCGAGGGTGCCGCCTACGATCCGCTGCTCGAGACCGCCGCCGTCACGCACCACGTGTTCAAGGGACAGGGGCGTCCCGCCTACTCGATGTTCGAGGGCGTGACCGAGGACGGGCAGACCGCTGCCGCGATCCTCTCCGCCCACGGCGTCGTGGCCGCCGACGTGGTCGGCATCGCCACGGATCACTGCGTCCGCGCGTCGGCGCTGGATGCGATCGCGCACGGCGTGCACGTGCGGATCCTCACCGATCTCGTCGCCGGCGTGGGGGCCGACTCCAGCGCGGCGGCGCTCGCCGAGCTCGCGCACGCGGGTGCCGAGCTCGTCGGCGAGGGCGCGGCGCCCGGTGCAGGCGGTACCGCGCCGGACGGGGACGGTGCCGCATGAGCGCAGAGCGCTGCGTGCTGCTGCTGCGCGCCGTCAACGTCGGCGGCAACAACCGGGTGCCGATGGCGGAGCTGCGGACGGCCCTGACCGGGCGCGAGGGATTCGGCGAGGTCTCCACCTACATCGCGAGCGGCAACGTGATCTGCGACGCCCCGGCGGATCCGAAGGTCGCCTGCGCGCAGGTGCGCGCCCTGATCCACGACACTTTCGGGGTGGACACTCCGGTGATCCTGCGCACGCATGCGGACCTCGCGCGGGCGCTCGCCGACAACCCCTTCCCCGACGCGGCGCAGGAAAAGATGCTGCACGCGATGTTCCTCGAGGGGGAGCCGTTGCCGACCGCGATCGAGGCGCTCACTCCGCGCCTGCAGCCGGAGGAGCGGATCGCGCTGCGCGGGGTGGATCTCTGGATCGATTACGGCGCAGGTGGGGTGCAATCGACGAAGCTGACCCGGCCGGTGCTGGACCGTGCGCTCGGCGTCGCCGGCACGGCGCGCAACCTGCTCACCGTGCGGAAGCTCGCCGACCTCACGGCGGGCTGAGGATCCAGGCGCGAAGGCCCGCGACTGGGCCTCAGTGGCGCTCCACAGTGCGGCTCACGGCCTCCGGCGCCGCGCTGCCCGGAGCGCGCACATCGACGCGATGGGCGTCGCAGGACACGCACCGCACGTACCGCAGCACCCCCTCGGAGGTGGCGTGGCGGGAGACGGTGATCCACGCGTGCTCGTGCCGGACTCCGGCGGGGCGCGGCTGATCGGCGCGGGCGGTGAGGGGTACGGGGGCTGTGGTGGTCATGGCTCCACGATGATGTAATGTTCTTATGCATCTCAACCCTTACGGAGAGTACGCGGTGCTGATGGCGGCGTCGCTCGCCAACGATTGGCCGGCGGACCGCGCGGGCATCGAGCAGCGGACCCGCGACTTCGGCATGACGATGACGTTCCCCGTGGATCCGCGCGATCACGCACGCACCAGGGAGGTCCTGGACGACTGGCTGCGCATCGTGGACGCGCGGACGGCGACGGAGCGCGCGGCGCTGCTGAACGTGCAGATGGCATCTGCGGCCGCCTATCCCCGTCTGACCGACCACGACGGCGAGGGATGGCATCTGCACTACCGGGACGAGGACGACACGCTCCCGCACGTGCTGCGCGCGGTGATCGCGGTCGGGACCTCGTTGCACCTCGTCACCCGGGGGATGGGCCGGCTGGGACGCTGCGCGGCCGCGCCGTGCACGAACGTGGTCGCCGACGTGACGCGCAACGGACGCCAGCGCTACTGCTCCGTGCGGTGCGCGAACCGCGACGCGGTGCGCCGACACCGGGCGCGGCGGTCGTAGCCGCGCCCGGGGTGCGCTCCTAATCGTGCATCCCGACGTTGATCGGTCCGGTCAGGTCGGGCGGAGCGGTACGGAACCCGCGGGTCTTGACGATCAGGTAGACCACCCCGATCGCGGTCCACGCGCCGCCGATGATCATCGAGATCCCGTCGAGGCTGAGCCAGAGGCCCACGTTGATCGCGACGCCGATCGCGGGCACGACGACGAACCCGATCCAGGATCCGATCGTGCGCGTGGTGATGAAGCGGAAGAACACGAAGATCACGGACAGGTTCACGAACGTGAACGCGATGAACGCGCCGAAGTTGATCATCGACGACGCCTGCGCGAGGTCCACGAACAGGGCTGTCAGGGCGATCGCGGCGACGATGAGCACGTTCGCGACGGGCACGCCGGTGCGCGGGTTCACTCGTCCGAACAGCCGCTTCGGCAGAGCCCCGTCCCGGCCCATCGCGTAGAGCAGCCGTGCGGCGCTCATCTGCTGGGTGATGCCGCAGCCGAGGACGGCCATCATGTAGCCGCCGACGAAGATCGCCTGGAAGGCGGCGCCGCCGATGTACCTGGCGATCTCGGGCGAGGCGCCCACGATGTTCTCCAGCTTCGTGACATCGGGGAACAGCGTCTGCATCACATAGGTCACGGTCAGGAAGAACGCCCCGGCCGCGGCGACGATGACGAAGATCGCCCGCGGGATGTCGCGCGTCGGTCGCTCGGCCTCCTCCGCCAGGGTGGAGACCGCGTCGAACCCGAGGAACGACAGCGCGAGGATCGCGGCGCCGCCGGCGAGGGCCGTCACCGGCAGGTCGCCCGCGGAGAACGGGCGGACGCTGAACGCCGCATCGTTCGCGCCGTGGGCGATGTTCGCCACGGCCAGCACGACGAAGAGCACCGCGACGACGAGCTGGATCCCGACGAGGATGATGTTCATGCTCGCCGCAAGCCGCACCCCGACCAGATTGAGCGCGGTGCAGATCCCGACCGTGAGCAGCACCCACACCCAGAACGGGACGCCGGGGAAGATCGCGCCCATGTAGATCCCGGAGAGGATCGCGTTGATCATCGGCAGCAGCAGGTAGTCGAGCGTCGCCGCCCAGCCGACGAGGAACCCGACGGAGGGATGGATGCTCTCCTTGGCGTAGGTGTACGCGGATCCGGCGATCGGGAAGAACCGCACCATGCGCGAGTAGCTGAACGCGGTGAACAGCACGGCGACGAGCACGACCAGGTAGGCGAGCGGCACGTGCCCGTCGGTCTGATCGGCGACGATCCCGAACATGTCGAACACGGCGAGCGGCGCCATGTACGCGAGTCCGATGAACACGAGGTGGCGCAGCTTCAGTGTGCGCTTGAGGGATCCGGACTCGTGAGCCACGGCATGGGCGATGCGGTCGTCGCCGGCGGCGACCGCAGAGTGGGATGGCAGCGTCGACATCGTGGGGGTTCCGTCCTCAGTCGCCGTGGGAGTGGCAGTGGTGGTCGTCGGACGGCTCGCTGCACTGCTGGCCGGACCCGCCGGGATCCTGGAAGCGCGTCGCAGCCGCCGTGCCGCCGAGCTCGCCCCGATGGTCGTGCACGGCGGTGCCGCCCACGACGGTGAGGTCGGCATGCTGCGCGAGGATCTCCGCCGGCTCCATGGTGTACAGGTCTCCGGACCAGACGACGAGGTCGGCGAGGTAGCCGGGACGCAGCAAGCCCAGGGTGTTCTCGTTGTGGAACGCGCCGGCGCCGCCCTTGGTGTAGGCCTCGAGGGCGCGGTCGAGGTCGAGGCGCTCATCGAGCGTCCAGGCGTCGCCGCCGTCGAGGCGGGCGCGCGTCATGGCGCTGTAGATCCCGACGAGCGGATCCATCTCGCCGACCTGCCAGTCGCTGGAGAAGGTGACCCTGGCGCCCGATTCGATCATCGAGCGGAAGCGCCAGGCGCGGTCCCAGCGGGCCTCGCCGACGTTCTCCATCCAGGTGCCGGCGACGAGGTCGGGCGAGGCGTGCCGGGGCTGCATCGCGGCGACCACGCCGAGCTCGCGGAAGCGAGGGAGGTCCTGCGGCGCGAGGCATTCGACGTGCACGATGCCGTGGCGGGCGTCGCGCGCACCGTTCGTGCGCCGGGCGGCCTCGATCGCGTCGAGCGTGAGGCGGATGCCCCCGTCGCCGGTCGCGTGCGTGTGCACCTGATAGCCCAGGCGGTCCAGCTCGACGAACAGCTTCGTGAACTCGGTCGGCGCGAGGCTCGTGTGCCCCCGGTGGCCGGGGCGGTTCGCGTAGTCCTCGAGCATCGCGGCGGTGTGCGGCTCGATCACGTCGTCGGCGTAGAGCTTGACGGGGCCCAGTCGGAAGCGCTCATGCTGCGGCGTCTCACGGATGGCCTCGGTGATGCGGGCGCGGAAGTCGCCGTCGGCGCCGACCGGATGATAGATCGCCGCGATCGTGCGCGCGGTCAGCCGGCCCTCACGCTCGGCGCGCGCGAACAGAGGCAGCTCCGCCAGGGGCACCTGCGGCTCCACGACCGTCGTGATGCCGAAGCGGCGCGCCATCTCGAGGCTGTTCACGATCTTGCGATAGCGGCGGTCGGGGGAGTACATCGGGATATCGCGCTGGAGTTCGGCGAGCCCGTCGACCGTCATCGCGCTGGTGTAGAAGTCGAAGACCCAGCCGGTCGGCTCGCCGGTGGTGCGGTCGATCTCGGGATTCCCCCAGGCGATGTCGCCGCCGTTCAGGATCCCGAGCCGCGCGAGCGCGGGCCGGTTCAGCCAGACCGAGTGCTGGTCGTAGGTGGTGATGAACACGGGGCGGTCGGTCACGCCGGCCAGGTCGTCGGCGTTCGGGCGGCGGTTCTCGACCACCGAGTAGAGCGCGTTCTCGGCGCAGATCCATTCGAGCTCGGGGTGGGCCTCGGCGAAGGCGGCGATGCGGGAGCGGACCACGTCGAGGCTCTGCACCTGGTCGAGGCTGACGGCGAGGTCGTCGTAGCCGAGCAGCAGATGGTTGTGTGTGTCGGCGACCCCGGGTGTGACCAGGCGGCCTTCGAGCTGCACGGTCTGACGAGCGGCCGGCGCCTCCGCGGCCGGGCCGACGTAGGTGATGCGGTCTCCGATGACGCCGACGGCCTCGGCCCAGGGCTGCTCGGGATCGAAGGTGCGGACGCGTCCGCCGGTGTAGAGGGTGTCGACTGCCATGTCGGTGCTCCAGCGTCTCGGGGCGAGCACGTCTCGGGGACTGCGCTCACAGTTCTTTGACTCTAGAGTAAATTAATTGACTCAAATGTCAAGAAACTCGTCTGAGCGGATCCGGTCCTCGGACGAGCCTGAGATACTGGCTTCATGGCACGCCCCAGCACGCAGGAGCAGCGACGCCGCGAAGTGGTCGATGCGGCGCTCGAGGCTGCGGCCGAGCACGGGCTGCGCAATCTCTCGCTCACGGACGTCGCGAATCAGGCGGGAGTGACGCGCGGAGCGCTGCTGTACTACTACGAGGATCTCGACGCGATCCTCGTCGAGGCGCACGCCGCGGGCATGCGTCGGGTCGGCGAGGAGCGCGAAGCCCTGGTGGCCCAGGCGGAGCGGCCCGCGGAGCAGCTGGCGATCGCGATCCGGGCGGGGCTTCCCTCCGGACCGGACGACGCGCTCATGCGACTGCTCTACGAGTTCGACGTTCTCGCGGGCAAGTCGCCGCTGCACGATGAGCTCGTGCAGCGGCTCTACGGCGAGCAGCTCGCGCTCTACCGGCGGATCCTGGAGGCCGGGGCGGCGACCGGCGACTTCTCCCTGGCTGGACCCGTCGACGACATCGCCATGAACTTCGTCGCACTGGAGGACGCCTACGGGCTGCACATCGTCGCCGGTGGCAGCATCTCGGTCGCCGACGCCGAGCGCGCGATCGCCCTCTTCGCCCGGCAGGCGGGCGCACCGCTTCCCACCCCGACCACAGGAGTCCCCGCATGAACGATCGACCGCTCATCCTCTTCGTGTGCGTGCACAACGCGGGCCGCTCGCAGATGGCCGCAGGATTCGCCCGCGCGCTCGGCGGCGACAGGGTCGAGGTGCGCTCCGGCGGCTCGGAGCCCGGCGAGAGCATCAATCCGGCGGCGGTCGCGGTGATGACGGAGAAGGGGATCGACATCTCCGAGGCCGTGCCGCAGCTGCTGCGCACCGAGGACGTGCGCGAGGCCGACGCCGTGATCACGATGGGCTGCGGCGACGCCTGCCCGATCTTCCCCGGCAAGCGCTACGAGGACTGGGAGCTGGCGGATCCGGCCGGCCGGGATCCGGAGTTCGTCCGCGGCGTGCGCGACGACATCGAGTCCCGTGTGCGGGAGCTGCTGCGCAGCCTGGGTGTCTGAGGCCATCCCGCGTACGCGAGAAGGCCCGGTCGCGATGACCGGGCCTTCTCTGCGGTGGGCCCCGTGGGGCTCGAACCCACGACCCGCGGATTAACCTGCCACTTCGGCTTTCGCCGCCGCACGAAGCGTTCGTGGTCTGGACTGTCCCTTCACCATGGCTTGCGCTTTAGGTGCCACCCGTCCAGTCTCTACACCTTCCGGACACGTCCGGCTTGGCTCGGGATTGCCAACTGGTCTCCCAGGAAGGGTTCCCCGACTTTGAGTGGTGTCATCCCCGAGGTTTCCCCCGAGGCGCTCCTATTGTGTTGAAGTCCGATGCTCTGCCAACTGAGCTAGAGGCCCGCGGAACCAGTCTAGGGCCCGCAGCTGTGGGTGTTGCGCGGGCACCGCGCGTACCCTGGGTCGGTGCCCGCTCCCTTCCACCGCCCCGTCCGCCTCTCGCCGGAGACGTTCGACAATCTGCTCGGATCCCACGATCCGGCCGAGCAGACACGGATGGCGCACGCCACGGCCTCGGCGCTCCTGGCCCGCGTGCGCGCGGACGGCAGCGGCGTGAGCGCGGAGCGGCTGGTGGCCTACGCCACCGAGCACGGCATCGACGAGGTCGCGGAGCTGTGGGCGAAGAGTCCTGCGGTGTCGCTCCCGGGCGCGCTGTGGCGGCTCTATCTGCTGCAGGTGTCGATCCACGCGGATCCCTCGCTCGCGGCGCTGCTGCACGAGCGCGGACGCGTCGAGCTGCCGTCCGTCGACGCCCTCGTCGCCGGCGCGCCGGTGCCGGCCGGGCCGGAGGAGCTCGTCGCCCTCATCGACACGATCCTCCGCGGCGCCTTCTCCGGCGACTTCGCGATCGCGCTCGAGCGCGCCGCGGCGTTCTGCCGCGTGCAGGCGTCGGGATCGACTCACATCGCCGACGACTACGACCCGACCGAGCCCGATCGGGCGAGCGATCTCACCACCCGGGCGTCGCGCCTGAGCGCCTTCGCCCACGACCTGACCGCCTCGGCGGCGGCCTGGCGCGACGGCTCCTTGACCTGAGCGCATTCGGCGGACGCTTCCGGAACGGACCGACACCGGATCCGGATACGAAGAAGCCGGGCCGCAAGAACGCCTCTCGGCGGAAGGCCGCTCGCAGCGGCGAAAAATGGAGCCCGGGGTTATGCGGCCCGGCCGATACAGTGTAACGCGTCGGCCGCGGGGGTATTCCCGGAGCCCGGATCCGCGAGGGCGACCCGGCTGAGCTCGGGCGCGTCGGCGGGCGCACCGTCCCGGGGCGAGAACGAAGGGGACGACGCACGTCCTAAGCTCGTCCTATGGCCGCCGCCCGCTTCGCTCTGCTGATCACGCCCGCCGAGTCCACCGACGAGGAGCGCGCCGACTTCAGCGACAGCTTCCGCCGCATCGACCCGGGCGCTCCCGCGCTCAGCGTGGGCGAGCTGAGCACGCAGCGCGGCGACGGCATCTTCGAGTCGATCGGCGTCGTCGACGGGCACGCCCAGGAGGTCGAGGCGCACGTGCAGCGCCTCGCGCACTCCGCCGCCCTCTGCGAACTGCCCGAGCCGCACCGCGAGCAGTGGCGCCAGGCGGTCGCGATCGCGGCCGCGGAGTGCGGTCCGGGGGAGTGGGTCATCAAGCTCATCCTGAGCCGGGGCGTCGACCACGGACCGGCTCCGACGGCATGGGTCACCGCCGCCCCCGCAGGCGACTTCGCCGCCGCGCGCGCCGACGGCATCCGGGTCGTCACCCTCGACCGCGGCTACGACAGCGGCGCTGCGGAGCGCTCGCCGTGGCTGCTCCTGGGGGCGAAGACGCTCTCCTACGCGGTCAACATGGCGGCGCTGCGTGAGGCGCACCGCCGCGGAGCCGACGATGCCATCTTCGTCACGACCGACGGCGTCGTGCTGGAGGCGCCCACGGCCTCGCTCATCCTGCGCTTCGGCGACCGGTTCGTCACCCCGGCGCCGCACGGCGGCATCCTGCAGGGCACCACGCAGATCAGCCTCTTCGCGCACCTCGAGGAGCAGGGCTTCACGACGGAGTACGCCACGGTCCCGACCGCCGACCTCGCGACCGCGGATCAGGCCTGGCTGGTGTCCAGCGTGCGCCTCGCGGCCCCGATCGCCGCGATCGACGACGCTCCGCTGGCGATCGACCACGCGTTCACCGACGGCCTGAACGCCTACCTGCTGTCCGCGCGGGACTGAAGATCCGCCACCCCCTGGCCGGCGGGGAAGGATGGTCGTAGTCTGCCCCCATGGCAGAGCAACCGACCGCTCCGGCGGTCTATGACGACCTCCGCGCGGTGTTCGTGAACTGCACCCTGAAACGGAGCCCGGAGCTCAGCCACACCCAGGGGCTGATGGACCGCAGCATCGCCTTGATGCGGTCGCAGGGGGTGACCGTCGACGACGTCCGCTTCATCGACCACGACGTCGCGACGGGCGTCTACCCCGACATGCGTGAGCACGGCTGGGCGACCGACGCGTGGCCCGAGGAGATCTGGCCGCTCATCGACGCGGCCGACATCCTCGTGGTGGGCGGACCGCTGTGGCTCGGCGACAACGCCTCGATCACGCGCAAGCTCATCGAACGGCTCTACGCGATGAGCGGCCTGTTCAACGACAGGGGCCAGTACGTGTACTACGGGAAGACCGGCGGGGCGATCATCACCGGCAACGAGGACGGTGTCAAGCACGCCGCGATGTCGATCCTCTACAGCCTCCAGCACATCGGGTTCACGATCCCTCCGGCCGCCGACGCGGGCTGGATCGGGGCGATCGGTCCGGGGCCGAGCTACCTGGATCCCGGATCCGGCGGCCCCGAGAACGACTTCACCAATCGCAACACCACGTTCATGACGTGGAACCTCCTGCACACCGCCCGTCGCCTCAAGGACGCCGGCGGGATCCCCGCTTACGGCAACCTTCGCCAGGCGTGGAACGACGGCGAGCGCTGGGGCTACGACGCCAACCCCGAATACCGCTGACGCGTCGAGCGCCTGCCGATGGCGTCAGCCGATCAGATCGATCGCGTTCTGGGCCTTGGTGCGCAGCTCGTCGGAGATCGGTGCGTTGCCGGCGACGGCAGCGGCGGCCTTCTGACCCTCCGCAGAGACGGCGAGGCTGAAGAGCGCCTTCACGAGGGCAGCGGTCTCCGGCTTCGCGTACCGGGTGCACCCGATGAGGTAGCCGATCAGCAACACCGGATAGGCGCCGCGGGCGACGGTGCCCCGGTCGACGGTGGTCGCAAGATCGCCCGGACCGCGGCCCTGCTCGATCCTGGCCGCGTCCAGCGCCGCTCGCGCGCCGGACGCCGAGGGGCCCACCCAGTCCTTGCCGACGCTGATGTCGGCCGTCGAGAGCCCCTGTGCCGCCGAGGCGTCGAGGTACCCGATGCCGCCCTCGGTGCCCTGCACGGCGGCGGCGACACCGGCGGAGCCCTCCGCCGCGGTGCCGCTCGAGCCCGCAGGCCACGTCGACACGGAGCCCGGGGCCCAGAGGTCGGGCGCCGTCTGCGTCAGATAGTCCGTGAAGTTCGCGGTCGTGCCCGAAGCGTCGGAGCGGTGCACCGGCACGATCGCGCGGGACGGCAGCGCGGCCTTCGGATTGGTCGCGGCGATCGCGGGGTCGTCCCACCGGGTGATCGTGCCGGAGAAGATCCCGGCGAGGGTCTTCGGAGCGAGCCTCAGCGATGCGACGCCCTTGAGCGAGAAGACGATGGCGATGGGGGAGACGTAGGCGGGGACCTCGACCAGCTCCGCCCCCTCGGCGCACGCGGCGAAGCCTCCCGCGGCGATCTCCGCGGTCGTGAACGGCACGTCCGAGCCGGCGAAGGACGCGGCGCCGGCCCGGAACTGCTGACGGCCGAGGTCGGATCCCCGGGCGTCGAAGGTCACCCGCGCCTGCGGGGCCGCAGCGGCCAGGCGCTTCGTCCATGCGTCGACGGCCGCGCGCTGCGCCGTGGATCCGGCGCCGAGCAGCTCACCCGAGACGGGCGTCGGCGTCGGAGTGGGCGTGGCGGTCGCTCGCGGTGCTCCGTCGCCGGGCGCCGTGCAGCCGGTGAGCGCGGACGCGGCGACACCGATGATCGCGGCAATCGTCGCGATGCGGCTCTTCGTCACGATGGGTCTCCTCGGTCGTCGGCCAGGATAACGCAGCGCCCGACCGGCGAGAGCACGCGCCGTTCTCCCCACGCCGTGCGCGGGGAGAACGAGCTCACCCGAAGCGGCCGGAGACGTAGTCCTCGGTGGCCTGCTCCTTAGGCGAGGTGAAGATGGTCGCCGTGTCGGAGAACTCGATGAGCTTGCCCGGCTTGCCGGTGCCCGCGATGTTGAAGAACGCGGTCTTGTCGCTCACGCGCGACGCCTGCTGCATGTTGTGCGTGACGATCACGATCGTGAACTCGTTCTTGAGCTCGGTGATGAGCTCCTCGATCGCGAACGTCGAGATGGGGTCGAGGGCCGAGCAGGGCTCGTCCATCAGCACGACCTGCGGGGACACGGCGATGGTACGCGCGATGCACAGGCGCTGCTGCTGGCCGCCGGAGAGGCCCGCGCCCGGCTTGTCGAGGCGGTCCTTCACCTCGTTCCACAGGTTGGCGCCGCGCAGCGACTTCTCCACGAGGTCGTTCGCGTCGGAGGCCGAGATGCGCCTGTTGTTGAGGCGCACGCCCGCGAGCACGTTCTCCTTGATCGACATCGTCGGGAACGGGTTCGGCCGCTGGAACACCATGCCGACCTGGCGCCGCACGAGCACGGGGTCGACTCCGGGCGCGTACAGGTTCTCGCCGTCGATGTAGACGCTTCCCTTGACCGTCGCGCCGGGGATCACCTCGTGCATGCGGTTGAGGGTGCGCAGGAACGTCGACTTGCCGCATCCCGAGGGGCCGATGAAGGCGGTCACGGTGCGGGGCTCGATGTTCATGGACACGTCTTCGACGGCGAGGAAGTCGCCGTAGTAGACGTTCAGATCGTTGACTTCGATGCTCTTGGACACGCTGCGTGCCTTCCTGAGTTAGCGGCTCTTCGGCGCGAATGCCTTCGCGACGACCCGAGCGATGAGGTTGAAGATGACGACGACGATGACCAGCAGCAGGGCGGCGCCCCATGCCTGCGCCTGCGAGGCCTCGATGTCCTTGCCGGGGAACGCCCACGCCGTGTAGGCCATGACCGGCAGGGTCTGCATGGGGCCGCTGAACGGATCGGCGTTGAAGTTGTCGGTGAAGCTCGCGGCGATGAAGATGGGGGCGGTCTCGCCGACCACACGGGCGACGGCGAGCACGACGCCCGTCACGATGCCGCTGGCCGCCGTGCGGAGCACCACCTTGATGATCGTGGTCGCGCGCGGCACTCCGAGGGCGAGGGACGCCTCGCGGAGCTCGTTCGGGACCAGCCGGATCATCTCCTCCGTGGAACGGATGACGATGGGGATCATCAGCACGCACAGCGCGATCGAGGCGGAGAAGCCGCTGAACGCCTTCGGGCCGACGATGAGCGCGAACAGCGAGAAGGCGAACAGACCGGCGACGATCGAAGGGATGCCGGTCATCACGTCCACCAGGAACGTGACCACCCGGCGCATCGGGTTGCTCGGCTGCGCGTACTCGGTGAGGTAGACGGCGGCCAGGATCCCGATCGGCACCGAGATCACGGCGGCGATCCCGGTGATGATCAGCGTTCCGACCACCGCCTGCAGCGCGCCGGGCGTGTTGGTGACCGCGAGGGTGTTCGGGTCGAACACGCTGCCGCCGACCTTGGTCACGAAGTCCCAGGTCAGCACCTTCAGACCCTGGGCCACCACGGTCCAGAGCGTGGAGATCAGGGGGGCGACCGCGAGGATGAACGCGCACACGACGAGGCCGCGCACCACACGGTCCACGGCCTTGCGCCGGCCTTCCACGATCCCGGAGCCGATGCTGACGGCGATGAGGTAGAACACCGCGGTGAGCACGAGCCAGACGGCGGGATTGAACAGCTGGAGCACCAGCAGCACGGCCGCGACGACGACGGCGGTGCCGACGGCGAGCACCGGCTCGATCCACCGGGGCAGCTGACCGCTGGTCAGGGTCAGCGAGGACGAGGAGGTCGCCGGAGGCGAGGTGACGGCGGTCATGCGCGCTTTCCGATCTTCGGTGCCTTGCGTGAGCGGGTCGCGGACCGGCCGATGATACCGCGGGCGAGCATGTTGACCGCCAGAGAGACCACGAACAGCATGAGGCCGGTGCCGATCAGGGCGGAGCGCTGCAGGTCGGTGGCGATCGGGAAGTTGTTGGCGATGTTGCCCGCGATCGTCTGCGAGTTGTAGCCGTCGGTCAGCACGGCGAAGGAGAACAGGATCGAGGGCGAGATGATCAGCGCGATCGCCATCGTCTCACCGAGCGCCCGGCCGAGGCCGAGGAGGATCGCGGAGATCATGCCGCTGCGGGCGTACGGGAACACGGCCAGCCGGATCATCTCCCAGCGCGTGGCGCCCAGGGCGAGGGCGGCCTCCTCGTTCAGCCGCGGCGTCTGCAGGAAGATCTCGCGCGTCAGCGCGGTGACGATCGGGAGGATCATCACCGCGAGCACCACGCCGCCGGCGAGCATGGTCGATCCCGTGCTCGACACAGGGCCGCGGAACAGCGGGATCCATCCCAGGTACTGGTTGAGGAACTCTGCCAGCGGGGTGAGGAACGGACGCATCACGATGACGCCCCAGAGGCCGAACACGATCGAGGGCACGGCGGCGAGCAGATCGACGACGTAGGCGAGGGGCCCTGCGAGCCGGCGCGGCGCGTAGTGCGAGATGAACAGGGCGATGCCGATGGCGACGGGGGCGCCGAGCACGAGCGCGATGAGCGACGACCACAGGCTGCCCCAGAGCAGCGGGCCGACGTAGTTCCAGAAGCTGCCCCAGTTCTTGTTCTGGTAGCCCGCGAGGTCGTGGTTCGTGTCCCAGTTCGCGGTGATCGCGGGCAGGCCCTTGAGGATCAGGAAGATCGCGACGCCGGCGAGGATCACCATGATCGACGCGGCGGCCGTCGTGGACAGTCCCAGGAAGAAGGAGTCTCCGGCGCGGCGCTTTCCGACGAGGTTCTCGGAGGCGGTGGTCACGTCGCCCTTCTGCGCGACGTCAGCCACGGTCCCACTCTTGATCTCGCATGTGCAACGTCTTTCTTTGTGCCCCTGCCTGTGGGCAGGAGAGGTATCGGGCCAGCACGGGGAACTCGGCAGAGCCTCCGACGGAGTCGGCTGCCCTGCCCAGTCCGGATCGGCTCGGGGAGCCGATCCGGACTGGCCGAAGGATGTTACTTGATGGTCGCGAGCGACTCCTGGGCCGCCTTCAGGACGGACTCCGGGAGCGGCGCCGCACCGGCGTTCTTCACGGCGACCTGCTGGCCGAGCGTGCTGTCGATGAAGCCGATGTACGACTTCACGAGCTTGGCCTGCTCGGGGGTCTTGAAGGTGGTGCAGGCGATCGCGTAGGAGACCAGCGGGATCGGGTAGGTCTCGGCGGTCAGCTTCGAGTAGTCGAACTTCTTCGACAGGTCGCCCTTGATGCCGTTGGAGGCGTCGACCGCGGCGACCTCGAACGTCTTCGAGACGGCGTCGGCGCTGAACGGAACGGCCTTGCCGTCCTGCAGGATCGCGACGCTGGGGAGCTTGCCGATCGCGGAGTGGTCCGCGTAGCCGATCGTGCCGGAGCCGGCCTCGATGGCCTGGACGACGCCCGAGCCGCCCTTCTGCTTGGACACGTCGCCCTCGACCGGCCAGTCCTTGCCCGCGGGGAAGGTCCAGACGCTCTTCTGGGTGGCGGCGAGGTAGTTGGTGAAGTTCGCCGTGGTGCCGGAGCCGTCCGAGCGCGCGACCGTGGTGATCTTGCCGGCGGGGAGCGCCTTGCCGTTGTCCTTGGTGATGGCCGGGTCGGACCAGTCGGTGATCTGCAGCGCGAAGATCTTCGCGATCGTCTCACCGCTGAGCTTGAGGTCGGTCACGCCGGGGATGTTGAACGCGATCGCGACGCCGTCGAGGTAGACGGGGATGTTGATGCCGCCCTCGGTGCACAGCGCCTTCGACGCCGTGGTCTGGTCCGCGTTCAGCGGCGAGTCGGATCCGGCGAAGTCGTACGCGCCGCTGAGGAAGTTGGTGACGCCACCGCCCGAGCCCTGCGACTTGTCGTAGTTGATGGTGACGCCCTTGGCCTGGGCGTTGTATGCGGCGGTCCACGCGGCCTGGGCGTTCGCCTGCGCGCTGGAGCCGCCCGAGGTGATCGTGCCGGTCAGCGAGGCGTCGACCTTGGAGGTGACGCCGGTCGAGGTCGGAGCGGCCGAGGAGGATTCGGTGCTCGTGCTGCTGGGCGTGGAGGAGCAGCCCGCGAGCGCGATGGCGGCGAGCACGCCGGCTGCGCCGATCGTGGTGATGCGGTTGAGCTTCACTGTGTAAGTCCTTCGCTGTGTCGAGTACGCCCCGGTGCAGGGCCACGCCAGACGATATGCGGCGTCTGTTACGCGATCAAAGATCGAAGGTAAACGGAGGGTGAACGGCGATCTGCGCCCCGGTCCGCTCAGATCTTGGGCAGGTGCGTCTCGATGGAGATGATCCCCGACCCCGGATTCGTCGCGCTGAGGTGCACGACGCTGAACGCGCCGACCTCGAGCGCGGAGGCGCTGCCGAGGTAGGAGCCGTGCATGGTGCCCGTGGCGAGGGCGATCTCGCGCAGGATGTCGGGCAGCACGGGCCCGTGACTGCACAGCACGGCGGGCCTGCCGGAGCGCACCCGCTTGCCGATCACCGTGCGCGGATCCGAGCGCCCTTCCTCCCAGGCGTCCTGGCTGAGGAGCTCCGTCCTGCGGATCTTCTGGCTGAGCGCCTTCGACAGCGGCATCACCGTCTCGATGCAGCGCCGGGCGTCGCTGGAGACGATGCGCTGCACGCCGAAGGCTCGCAGCGGCCCCACGATCGCCTTCGACTGGGCGTGCCCGCGCGGGGTGAGCGGCCGCGACGCGTCGGTGCCGAGCCATACGCCGCGGCTCGCCGCCTTCGCGTGCCGCAGCACGACGATCGGGAAGGTGCGCAGGGCCCCGTCATCGACCAGTTTGGCGAACGCGTCCAGGATCTCGACGTCGACCGGGTAGCTGAGGCGGGCCCGGGCCTTCTTCAGGCTCACCCACTCGAGGGCCGCGATCTCGCGGTTCGGCACGAACACGGATGCGCGCACGGCCTCGTCGGTGGCCTCCGCGGCCCAGTAGTGCACGACCTTCTGCTTGCGGTTCGCCATCGTGTAGCGGGAGACGCCGACCGGAGCGCCCAGCGAGACGCGGATGCCGGTCTCCTCGAAGATCTCGCGCACGGCCGTCTCCGCGAGCATCTCGCCCGGATCCACCTTGCCCTTGGGCAGCGTCACATCGCGGTACTTGGTGCGGTGGATCAGCAGGATCCGCAGCTTGTCCTCGACGACGCGCCAGACCAGCCCGCCGGCGGCGTACACGGCACGGTCGGGGCGGTCGGCGACGACCGTGATCCCCGTGGTGTCCGCGGTGGCGGTGGAAGGTCCGGAGGGGCTGGGGGTCATCGCACCGCCCGTGCCCTGCGACGCTTCTGGATCTGCGACATGGTCCTATCCTGCAGGTCCACGAGCGGAGCGCCAACCTCGGAGAACGCGTGCCTGGTCCATTCGCCGTCGTTGCCGAGGTGCCACGACGCGGTCTCGGGGGAGAGCGCGAGGTCGAAGAAGCCGACGAGCTCCTCGACGTGGGCGGGCTCGGTGACGCGGACGAGCGCCTCGACGCGGCGGTCGAGGTTGCGGTGCATCATGTCGGCGCTGCCGATGTACACCTGCGGGTCGCCCTCGTTGTGGAACGCGAAGATCCGCGAGTGCTCGAGGTAGCGCCCGAGGATCGAGCGCACGGTGATGTTGTCGGTGACGCCGGGCAGGTCGGTGCGCAGGCTGCAGATGCCGCGCACCCAGACGTCGACCGGCACGCCGGCGGCGCTCGCCCGGTACAGGGCGTCGATGATCTGCTCGTCGACCATCGAGTTGACCTTGATGCGGATGTGGGCCGGCTTGCCGTCGAGCGCGTTCTGGCGCTCCTTCTCGATGAGCCGGAGCAGCCCCTTGCGCAGGTGCAGCGGGGCGACGAGGAGGCGCTTGAACTTCTTCTCGATCGCGTAGCCGCTGAGCTCGTTGAAGAGACGGGTGAGGTCCTTGCCGACCTGCGGGTCGGCCGTGAACAGGCCGAAGTCCTCGTAGATCCGGCTGGTCTTCGGGTTGTAGTTGCCCGTGCCGATGTGGCTGTAGCTGCGCAGCACCCCGTCCTCCTCGCGGATGACGTTGACCAGCTTGCAGTGCGTCTTGAGGCCGACGAGGCCGTACACGACGTGCACGCCGGCCTTCTCGAGCTTGCGTGCCCAGACGATGTTGTTCGCCTCGTCGAAGCGGGCCTTGACCTCCACGAGGGCGAGCACCTGCTTGCCGGCCTCGGCGGCGTCGATCAGAGCCTGCACGATCGGGCTGTCGCCCGAGGTGCGGTACAGCGTCTGCTTGATCGCCAGCACGTGCGGATCCCGCGCGGCCTGCTCGAGGAACGCGACGACGCTCGTCGTGAACGACTCGTACGGGTGGTGCACGAGCACGTCGGCCTTGCGGATCGCCTTGAAGATGTCGATGCGCTCGTTCGCGCCCGGCTTGAACGCGAGCGCCGTCGTGGGCACGTGCGGGGTGTAGCGCAGGTCGGGGCGGTCGATCCGGCCCAGCCCGAACAGGCCCCGCAGATCCAGCGGCCCGGGGAGCCGGTAGACCTCCTGATCCGTGATGTCGAGCTCGCTGATCAGCAGGTCGAGCGTCACGTCGTCCATGTCGTCGGTGATCTCGAGGCGGATCGGCGGACCGAAGCGCCGACGCAGCAGCTCGGCCTCGAGCGCCTGGATGAGGTTCTCCGACTCGTCCTCCTCGATCTCGACGTCCTCGTTCCGGGTGAGCCGGAAGGCGTGGTGGTCGAGCACCTCCATTCCCGGGAAGAGGTCGTCGAGATGGTTGGCGATGAGCTCCTCGAGCCGGATGAAGCGCAGCTGCCCGTCCTCGGAGGGCACCTCGACGAAGCGCGGGAGCATCGGCGGCACCTTGAGGCGGGCGAACTCCTGGCGGCCGGTGCGCGCGTTGCGGATCCGGATCGCGAGGTTCAGCGACAGGCCCGAGATGTAGGGGAACGGGTGGGCCGGGTCGACCGCGAGCGGCATCAGCACCGGGAAGACGTTGGCCTGGAAGTAGTCGGTCAGCTCGGCCTTGGCCTCGCCGTCCAGGTCGTCCCAGTCCACGATCGTGATGCCCTCGGCGGCCAGCGCGGGGCGGACCAGCCCCGTCCAGGCGGCGGCGTGGCGCAGCTGCAGCTTGTGCGCCTCGGCGGAGATGTCGGCGAGCACCTCGACCGGCGCGCGGCCCACGTTGGTCGGCACGGCCAGCCCGGTGACGATGCGGCGCTTGAGACCGGCGACGCGCACCATGAAGAACTCGTCGAGGTTGCTGGCGAAGATCGCGAGGAAGTTCGCGCGCTCGAGGACGGGCAGGGTCTCGTCCTCGGCGAGCTCGAGCACGCGCTGGTTGAACGCCAGCCAGCTCAGCTCGCGGTCCAGGTAGCGGTTCTCCGGGAGCAGGGAGTCGTCCGGCGCGACGAGCTCGTCGAAGTCGTCGTCCTCGGCGTCGCCGAGACCGGAATCTGCCAGTGCGGGATCGATCATGGGCCCATCATTGCAGGAGGATGTTGCCTGCAGGTGAACGGGTCCGGGTCCGCTTCAGCGCGTGCCGGGGGAGACGGGCCGGGTGTCGTCCTCGTCGACCGCGAAGCGGTAGCCGACGTTGCGCACGGTGCCGATGATGTGCTCCTGATCGCCGAGCTTCGCGCGCAGCCGTCGCACGTGCACGTCGACCGTGCGGGTGCCGCCGAAGTAGTCGTAGCCCCACACCTCGCTGAGCAGCTGCTCGCGCGTGAAGACCCGGGACGGATGCGTCGCCAGGAAGTGCAGCAGCTGGAACTCCTTGTAGGTCAGATCCAGGGGAGTGCCGCGCAGCTTGGCGGAGTAGGACTGCTCGTCGATCGTCAGCCCGGAGGTCTGCACCCGCACCGGCTCGGCCGCCGGCGCCTCGCGCGACAGGGCGAGCCGGATCCGCGCGTCGATCTCGGCGGGACCGGCGCCGGTCAGCAGCACATCGTCGATGCGCCATTCGCCGTTCACGGCGGTCATGCCGCCCTCGGTGACGACCAGCAACAGGGGGCCGCGCAGCCCGGTGGTGCGGATCAGGGTGCACAGTGACTTCGCCGCCACCAGATCGGTGCGCGCATCCACGATCACGGCGTCCGCGTCGGGCGCGGTGACCAGTTCGGCGGGCTGCGCCGGGATCACCCGGACGCGATGGCCGAGCAGCTCCAGGGCGGGCAGAACCGGCCCCTCGCCTCCCGGCGACGTCAGCACGAGCAGTTGCGCCACGCGGATCCTTTCCGCTTGACACTCTACCCAGCAGCGCATGCACAGCGCCGATGAGTGACAATGGGCGCATGGCCGATCCCGTCCTCGCCCCGCGCAGCCCGTTCGTGGGGCTCGTCGTCACCTGGGCCGCCGCCGCCGTCGTCGCCATCCTGATCGGGATCTTCGCGCCGGCCGCGCTGATGATGACCTGGTACGCGATCGGGTTCGGTCTCTGCGTGCTGCTGTCGTTCACCGTGCAGCTCTCCCGCGGCGAGACCCGCGGGTTCATCCTCCGCGTGTCGGCGGGATCCCTCGGCGCGCTCCTGGTCATGGGGATCGTGTCGGCCGGATTCGGCATCGCGGCGCTGTTCGGCGCCTGAGCCCGCCCCGCGCCGGACACCGCGCGGACCGCAGTAGAGTAGGTGACATGGACATCGTCGCGCTCGAACTCTTCTTCGTCGGCCTGCTGGCTCTGGCGGGGCTCGCGATCGCCTTCTGCGCGGGGGCCGTGCTGGTCAACCTGTTCCGCGGCCAGCGCTGACCGGTCTCCGGCCGAGCCCACATCCGCTGATCCGGAAGGCTGCGCATGCTCGATCTTCCCTCTGACCTGCCCGCCGACATCGTGCCGCTCTCGTGGCTGCTCGGCGTCTGGGAGGGTACCGGCGTCATCGACTACGCGGTGCCCGGCCCCGACGGCGGCGAGGGCCACCGGTTCCAGGGCGAGTTCGCGCATCGCGTGAGCTTCAGCCATGACGGCGGGCCGTTCCTGAACTACGCCGCCACCGGGACGTTCACTCCGGAGGGCGGCGAGCCCGTCGCACTCGTCGCCGAGTCCGGCTTCTGGCGGCTCTCGCGTCCTGCCGATGCGCAGGACGCCGGGCCGGCGCTGCTGCCGCCGCGTGAGGGGCGCGACGCCGCCCGCACCGTGGACGACGTCGAGACCTTGCGGCTGCCCGAGGGCGGCTTCCCGATCGAGGTGTCGATCGCCCATTCCGACGGCACGCTCGAGCTCTACCTCGGACGCATCGACGGTCCGCGCATCGACATCGCGACCGACGCGATCGTCCGTGCGGCCGGAGCCAAGGAGTACGGAGCCGCGAGCCGCATGTACGGCCTCGTCGACGGCCACCTGCTGTGGGCCTGGGACATCGCGGCCCTCGGCGCGGACCTGGGCTCGCACGCCTCCGCGCGACTGGCCAAGGTCTGATCGTGACCGGCTTCCCGCCTCTCCCCGGGGCGATCCTCGACGGCGACGTGGTCGCGCACTTCGGTGACCCGGTGCGGGAGCAGCGCGGTCTCGAAGGCGGCGACGCTCTCGCCCCCCTCGCCGACCGCACCGTGATCGAGCTGACTGGATCCGATCGCCTCACGTGGCTCGACTCGATCACCTCGCAGTCCGTCGCGCGGCTCCGCGCCGGTGACAGCACCGAGCTGCTCGTCCTGGATCCGCAGGGGCGCGTCGAGCACGTCGCCGCGGTCTTCGACGACGGCGCCTCGACCTGGCTCATCGCCGACGCTGCAGACGCCGAACCTCTGGCGGCCTGGCTGAAGCGCATGGTCTTCCGCGCCGACGTGACCGTCGCGGTGCGCCCGGAGCTCGCCGTCGCCGGCTTCTTCGCCGGCGGTGCCGCGGAGCAGCGGGCGGAGCGCGCGGCGCACGCCCCGCAGGGCGTACCGGTCGTCTGGACCGACCCCTGGCCGGCCGTCCAGCCGGGCGGACATCAGTACCACGAGGGCGAGCACCCCGGCACGGATTATCACTGGCGCACCGTCGTGCTCGATGCCGACGCGGCCGCCGCGCTCGCCGCGGACGCCTCGGTCGTCTGGGCCGGTGCGCTCGCCGCGGAAGCGCTGCGCATCGCCGCCTGGCGCCCGCGCTGGGCCGCCGAGGTCGACGAGCGCTCGCTGCCGCACGAGACCGACTGGATCCGCACCGCGGTGCACCTGAACAAGGGCTGCTACCGCGGCCAGGAGACCGTCGCGAAGGTGCACAACCTCGGGCACCCGCCCCGCCGCATCGTGGCGCTGCACTTGGACGGCAGCGAGAGCGTGCTGCCCGCATCGGGCGCGGCGGTCGTCGCGCGCAGCGCGGACGGGACCGCCGAGGACGAGGTCGGGCACATCACGTCCGCGGCGCGCCATCATGAGCTCGGGCCCATCGCGCTCGCCATCCTGTCCCGGCGCGCCCCCGTGGGGGACCTCGTCGTGCGCACCCCGGACGGCGACGTCGCGGCTGCGCAGGAGATCATCGTCCCCGCCGACGCCGGAGCGACCGCCGACGTGCCGCGACTGACGCGACTGTCGCGCCGGCCGTCCGCGCCGGACCCGCGCGACGCGCTCTGAGCCGATGCCTGCGGTGGGCTCGGACAGCCGGGAGGCGGGGGCCGTCGGCGCGCGGATCCCGGACGCGCTCGCACCCTCGCCGCGCATCCTGCTGATCGACAACTACGACTCGTTCACGTACAACCTGGTGCACCAGATCGCCGCCACGGCGGGACGGGCGCCCGTGGTCGTGCACAACGACTGGGCGGGCTGGAGCCCGTCCGTGCTGGACGGCTTCGACGCCGTCGTGCTGTCGCCGGGACCCGGCGACCCGCGTGTGCCCGCGGACTTCGGGATCTGCGCCGACGCCATCCGGATCGCGGCGGAGCGGCGCATCCCCCTGCTGGGCGTGTGCCTCGGTCACCAGGGGCTGGGCCATGCGTACGGCGCTGCGGTGCGCCGCGCCCCGGAGCCCCGGCACGGCCGGCCGTCGCCGGTCTTCCACGACGGCACGGGACCGTTCGAGGGGCTGCCCTCGCCGGTGGAGGTCATCCGCTATCACTCCCTGCTCATCGACGACGTGCCGGACGAGCTGGTCGTCACGGCGCGCGCGGACGACGGCGTCATCATGGGGATCCGTCATCGCGAGCTTCCGCTGTGGGGAGTGCAGTTCCACCCCGAGTCGATCGGCACCCACGACGGCACGCGCATGATGGCGAACTTCGTCGCGCTCGTGCGCGACGGACTCGTCGAGCGCGGGCGTGCAGCCGGGACGGTCGACGTGCAGACTCCGGAGACGCGCCCCTGCGGACCGTCCCCGCGCGCGATCCTGCGACGCACGCTGACCTCCGCGGTCGACACGGAGACGCTGTTCACGGAGCTGTTCGGCGACGCGGCGCAGGCGGTGTGGCTCGACGGCAACCGCCGCGGCGACGACCGTGCGCGCTACTCGATCCTGGGCGGCGGCGACGATCTGCCCACGGCCGTCGCGGACGTGCGGGAGGGCACGGTGACGCTCACCGAGGGCGGGCGCGTGCGCGAGGTGCGGTCGGGCTTCTTCGACTGGCTGGACGCGGAGCTCTCGGCATCCGTGGTCGAGGCGGGCGACGTGCCCTTCGCGCTGGGCTGGGTCGGCGCGCTCGGCTATGAGCTGCGGGCCGAGTGCGGCTCCCCGCACGACCGCCGCGCCGCGACTCCCGACGCCCTGCTCGTGCGGCTCGACCGGGCGCTGGTGGTGGACCATCAGGAGGACCGGATCCATCTCCTCGCGCGGGACGACGCCGGATGGATCGATCGCGTCGCCGCCCGGATCGAGGCGCTGGACGACCGCCCCGCCCCGGAGCACCGTGCGCACGATCGCGCCGCGGTGCCGGTGCTCACCGCGCGGCACTCGCGCGAGCGCTATCTCGCGCTCATCGCCGCCGCGCAGGAGGAGATCGCGGCGGGCGAGACGTACGAGGCCTGCCTCACGAACCTGCTGCACGGCGTCGGCGGCGATGGCGTCGGCGATCCACTCGCCGCCTACCTCGCGCTGCGCCGGCAGAACCCGGCCCCGTTCGCCGCGTTCCTGCGCATCGCCGGCGTGAGCGTGCTGAGCACCTCGCCCGAGCGGTTCGTGCGCATCACGGCGGACGGCGCGGTCGAGTCCAGCCCGATCAAGGGCACGCGCCCGCGCGGTGCCGACGAGGAGGAGGACGAGCGGATCCGTGCGGAGCTCGCCGCCGCGGAGAAAGACCGCGCCGAGAACCTCATGATCGTCGACCTGGTGCGGCACGATCTCGGCCACACCGCCGAGCTCGGATCCGTGCACGTCGACGGCCTGTTCCGGGTGGAGAGCTATGCGACCGTGCATCAGCTGGTCAGCACGGTGCGATCGACGCTCGCCGCCACGCCGGTCGCGTGCGTGCGCGCCGCGTTCCCGCCCGGATCGATGACCGGTGCGCCGAAGCTGCGGACGATGGCCATCCTGGACCGCCTCGAGGGCGGGGCGCGCGGGTTCTACAGCGGCGCGCTCGGGTACTTCTCGTTCGACGGATCGGTCGACCTCAGCGTCGTGATCCGCACCATGATCCAGCAGGGCGAGGACGTCGACTACGGCGTGGGGGGCGCGATCGTCTCGCTCTCCGACCCGGACGACGAGTACGCCGAGACCGCCGTCAAGGCCCGCCCGCTGCTGCGACTCACCGGAGCGGAGTTCCCCGAGGGCTGACCGGCTCAGTCCGGTGCGACGTCGCTCCACGGCACGGTGAGCTCGCCCAGTCGCCAGCGGGCGCGGCCGCCGAGCACGGGATGCCCCGACGCGCGCAGTGCGGCGATCGCGGCGAGGAAGCGCTGGGTCGCCCCGAACGCGGACAGCCCGGCGGCGCGCTCCCACTCACGATCGAGGTCGGTGAGCAGCGAGTGGATGCGCTCGCCGGGCACGTTGTGGTGGATCAGCGCCTTCGGCAGCCGTTCGGCGACGATCGACGGGCGCTCCAGGCCCGCCAGGCGCAGCGAGATCGTGAGGCGCTGCGGCGCCCCGGTCGGATCGACGTCGACGAAGCTCGCGATGCGGCCGATCTCGTCGCAGGTGCCCTCGACGAGCAGGCCGCCCGGCGCGAGGCGCGAGGCCATCCGCGTCCAGGCGTCCGGCACATCCGCCTCGTCGTACTGGCGCAGCACGTTCATCGCGCGGATCACGGCGGGACGGCGGCCGTCGGGCAGCGGGACCTCGAACCCGCCGCGCGCGAACGACACCGGCAGATCCGCGGGGAAGTGCCCGCCTCCCCGGCGGAGCTCGGCGAGCTGCTCCCGCGCGGACGACACACGCGCCGGGTCGAGTTCGAGTCCGAGCACCTCTGCGTCGGGGCGCACGTGCACGAGCCGGGCCGCGAGCTCGAACGCGGTCACGCCGCTCGCGCCGAAGCCCAGGTCGACCACGAGCGGATCCGCGGCACGGCGGAACGCCTCGGATGCGGCGATCCAGCGGTCGTTGCGCCGCAGCCGGTTCGTGCCGGTCGTGCCACGGGTGGGCCGGCCGAGCGGAGAGGACGCCATGGATCCATCCTGCCCGGTCCCAGAGCCCTGTCGGGACGGGCCTTCCCGATCGAGACCGCCCGTCAGCGCGGCCCGCCGCCCATCGACCCGCCGGTCGGCGCGGTCCTCGTGTCCACGCGCACGGTGAGGGTCGCGGAGTAGCCCCTCGCGGTGTCGCCCGTCACGGCCGCCAGCTGCAGTGCTCCGCCGTCGTCGCCGAAGACGTTGTCCGAGGTCAGGGACGTCTGGGCGAGGTTCTGCGCCGAGCCGTCGTAGCCGGCCGTCGCGTACACGGCGTCGCAGGCGGACTGCGGCAGCGCGATCTGCGAGGTGGCGATCGCGTTCGCGGAGTCGGTGACGTCGGCCGCGCTCGGGTACACCTCGAAGTGGATGTGCGGCCATCGGCCGGAGTAGCACCCCGGGAAGATCGAGGTGAACGAAGCCCTGCCATCGGCGTCTGCCACCTGCACACCGCGCAGGTAGGTCTCTTTCTCGATGCCCGACGAGTACATCGAGTATCCGCCGGCGGCATTGCAGTGCCAGGCATAGACGGCGACCCCGGCGAAGGGCGCGTCGCCGGATGCCATGTCCAGGATGCTCAGCGAGAACGTCAGCGGCACGCCGGCGGCGGTGGTGCCTGCGCCGATCGACGAGCGGATGTCCTGTCGCACGATCCCCGAATCGGCCAGCGCGTCCGGGCCGTTCGAGCCGTCGCCCGGATAGGGGCCGGCCGTCTCGTCCGGGATCTCCGCGGCCGGGAGCGCGACGGCCGCGGCCGTGGTGGCGGGCGCTGTGCTGGTCACGGTGGGCGCCGGGGTCGAGGTCGCCGTCGACGCGGCGCTGGAGGTGCTCGGCGTGCACGCGGCCAGCACGGCACCGCCCGCGCCGAGCCCCACCAGGCTCAGCACCGTGCGCCGCGAGAACAGGGTGCGGAGGTCGAACGGAGCGCCCTGATCGACCACCTCCTCGTCGGGCCGGTCGAGGAGGCGGCCTTCGTAGGCGGGGCCCTGCGGGGTGCGGGTCGGGTCGGGGAAGGTGCTCATGTCCTGGTCCTCTCGTGCGGTGACAGAAGGATCCTCTCGGCTCCGGCGGGACTGACCCTGTGCGCCTGCTATGCGTCCCCTAAGTCACCGCCGTCACGCGGTGACCCGGGCTTCGGGGCGGCGCGGCGCACGCCGTAGGCTGGGTCTCATGACGCGCACCCTCATCCTGCTCCGCCACGGCCAGAGCGAATGGAACGAACTCAACCTGTTCACCGGCTGGGTGGACGTCCGGCTGACCGAGCAGGGCAAGAGCGAGGCCCGCCGCGGAGGCGAGCTGCTCGCCGAGTCGGGGATCCTGCCCGACGTGCTGCACACGTCGCTGCTCAGCCGCGCGATCCAGACCGCGAACATCGCGCTCGACGCGGCCGACCGGCTGTGGATCCCGGTGACCCGTTCGTGGCGTCTCAACGAGCGCCACTACGGCGCTCTGCAGGGCAAGGACAAGGCCCAGACCCTCGAGGAGTTCGGCCCCGAGCAGTTCCAGCTGTGGCGCCGCTCCTTCGACGTGCCGCCGCCCCCGCTCGACGACGCGAGCGAGTTCAGCCAGGTGAACGACCCCCGCTACGCCGGCATCGACGGCGAGGTGCCGCGCACTGAGTCGCTCAAGCTCGTGATCGACCGCCTGCTGCCGTACTGGGAGTCGGCGATCGTGCCCGACCTCGAGGCCGGCAAGACGGTGCTCGTCACCGCACACGGCAACTCCCTGCGCGGCCTCGTGAAGCACCTCGAGGGCATCAGCGACGACGACATCGCCGAACTGAACATCCCGACCGGGATCCCACTGGTCTACGAGCTCGACGAGGACAACGTGCCCACCGGCCCCGGCCGCTACCTCGACCCCGAGGCCGCCGCCGCGGGCGCCGCCGCCGTGGCCAACCAGGGCAAGAAGTAACGCCCGGCCGACGGCGCCGAGACCCCCTCGGAGCAACGAAACCCCCCTCTCGCCGCGCTGGCGGAGGGGGGTTTCGGCGCTGTACGGGGGTCTCGGCGAGGGAGGCGGGAGGCCTCCGCGCGGGACGGGGCTCAGGCCAGGCCGGATCCCGACTCGGCCTCGACCTGCGCCTCGACGGCGAGGGCGATGTCCTCCTCGTCGATGGCCCAGTCTCCGGTCGCGAGGTACACGACCTTCTTCGCGACGGCCACGGCGTGGTCGGCGAAGCGCTCGTGGTAGCGGCTGGCCAGGGTGGCGTCGACGGTCGCGGTCGCCTCGCCCTTCCAGTTGTCGCTGAGCACCTTCTCGAAGACGCTGGCGTGCAGCTCGTCCACGTCGTCGTCGGCGTTGCGGATCGTGTCGGCCAGCCGCAGATCCTGCGTGCGCAGCAGCTGGGCCAGGGTGCGGGCGATCTCGACGTCCAGCTCGCCCATGCGGGTGAATGTGCCCTTGAGGCCCTTCGGGATCGCGCGCTCGGGGAAGCGCAGGCGCGCGAGCTGCGCGATGTGCTCGGACATGTCGCCCATCCGCTCGAGCGACGCGCTCACGCGCAGCGCCGTCACGACGATGCGCAGATCGCGGGCGACCGGCTGCTGGCGAGCGAGGATCTCGATGGCCTGCTCGTCGAGCGCGACCGCGAGCCCGTCGATGAGGGCGTCGTCGGCGATGACCTCCTCGGCCAGCGCCACGTCGCTGGTCGCGAACGAGCGGGTGGCCTTCTCGATCGACACGGCCACGAGGTCGGCGATCTCGACGAGCTGCGCCTGCAGGTGCTCCAGAGACTGGTGGAAGACTTCGCGCATGGCTGCGCACCTTTCGTTCGGTGACCCCTGACGTCGGCCGGGAAGGGTCGCACGGCGGCCCGCGAGGCGGGCACGGGGCGGTGCCCGCCACAGGTCGTGGCGCGCACGTGCCGATTGTGTTCGGCGAAGGTTAACGGTTGGTGCCGTGCTCGTGAACAGTACCGCGCCAGGGGGTGCGACGGCCCGGAACCCGCCGATCCAGAGGGTGAACGACCTCTACGCTGGGGGACATGGACAGCACTCTGCTCGCCCTGCTGGCCCTCGGGCTGGGGGTCGTGATCGGCGCAGGCGTCGTCGCGATGATCGTGGCCGCGATGCGGGCGCGCACCGTGGCGGAGCAGCAGGCGTCGAGCGAGCTGCCGGACGGCCTGACCGACGTCCTGGCTGCCATGGACGACGCTGCATGCGCGGTCGACCCCTCCGGTCTGGTGACCGCGGCGAGCACCGCGGCCGCCCGCTTCGGCATCGGGGTCGGCGCGACGCTGGACAACCCCGAGCTGCGCCAGCTCGTGCGCGCGGTGCGCGAGGGCGGCAGCGAGAGGGCGACCCTGCGCCTCGCGCGCGGCGGCCGGAGCCTGGATCCGCGGCTCGTCGCGGCCAGGGCGAGCCGCATCGGGCCCCGTCTGAGCCTGCTCATCATCCGCGACGTGACAGAGCAGGAGCGCCTCGAGCAGATGCGCACCGACTTCGTCGCCAACACCAGCCACGAGCTGAAGACGCCGGTGGGAGCCGTGAGCCTGCTGGCCGAGGCGATCGAGTCGGCCGCCGACGATCCCGCGCAGGTGCGCGCGTTCGCGACGCGCATCCAGGCGGAGGCGGCGCGTCTGGGGCAGCTCACCGGCCGCATCATGAGCCTGTCCCGATTGCAGTCCTCCGATGGACTCGGCGCGTTCGGCCCGGTCGCGATCGATGAGGTCATCGCCACGAGCATCGAGGCGCACGCCGTGCAGGCGGCCTCTGCGGGCGTCGAGCTCACCCGCGGCGGCGACCGTGGGGCCTGGGTGCAGGGCGACGCGCAGATCCTCATCGAGGCGGTCGGCAACCTCGTCGCCAACGCGATCGTCTACTCGCCCCGCGGGTCCCGCGTGGGCGTCGGCGTGCGCGTCGACGACGGGGTCGTCGAGATCTCCGTCTCCGACCAGGGCATCGGGATCGACGAGGCCGATCGCGACCGCATCTTCGAGCGGTTCTACCGGGCCGACGAGGCGCGGTCGCGTCGCACCGGCGGCACGGGGCTCGGACTGTCGATCGTCAAGCACGCGACGCAGCGCCACGGCGGGGAGGTGCGGCTGTGGTCGCGCCCGGGCCGCGGTTCCACCTTCACCATGCGCCTTCCGCAGATCGCCGCGCCCGAGGTCGACGAGGATCCGGGCCGGCACAAGAAGCCGAAGAAGGACAAGAGCAAGAAGAAGCGGAAGGCCCGTAAGCCGCCCCGCACGTCCTCCACGCCCGTGATCAGCACGGACCACCCCCGCACCGATACCGGAGAACTCGTATGACCCGCATCCTCCTCGTCGAAGACGAGCCCGACCTCGCCGACCCGCTCGCCTATCTGCTGCGCCGGGAGGGCTACGAGGTCGAGATCGCCGAGGACGGACCCACCGCGCTCGCCCTGTTCCGCGAGAGCGGGGCGGACATCGTCCTGCTCGACTTGATGCTGCCGGGGATGCCGGGCACCGAGGTGTGCCGGCAGATCCGCACCACGTCGGCCGTTCCGATCATCATGCTCACCGCGAAGGACTCCGAGGTCGACATCGTCGTGGGGCTCGAGCTCGGCGCCGACGACTACATCACCAAGCCGTACTCGTCGCGCGAGCTGCTGGCGCGGATGCGTGCGGTGCTGCGCCGCGTCGTGCAGGCAGAGGACGACGTGGACGAGCGCATCCTCGAGGGCGGCAGGGTGACGGTCGACATCGACCGGCACACGGTCGCCGTCGACGGCGAGGTGATCAACATGCCGTTGAAGGAATTCGAGCTGCTCGAGGTGCTCATGCGCAACTCGGGACGCGTGCTCACGCGCGGCCAGCTGATCGACCGGGTGTGGGGCAGCGACTACTTCGGGGACACGAAGACCCTCGACGTGCACATCAAGCGGATCCGCTCGCGCATCGAGGAGAACCCCTCCGAGCCGGTCATGCTCGTCACCGTGCGCGGCCTCGGCTACCGCTTCGAAGGCTGAGGAGCCCACGCAGAAGGCCCCCCGATCCGAGGATCGAGGGGCCTTCTGTGTGGCAGGTCAGCCGACCGGCGTCTCGCTGGGCGTCGGGGTGGGCTCGACCGCCGGCGCGACGGTGGTGGTGGGAGCGGGGCTCGGCTTCGCGCTCGGCACCAGCTTCGAGTAGTAGGGGAGGGTGCCGTCGAGCACGGGGATCGCGTACTTGACGCCCTCCGCGCTGCCGGACTGGAAGTAGACGTCGACGGTCTTCCCGGCCTTGGTGTCCAGGCCCTCGAACGTCAGCGGCTCGGCGTCGTCGCCGCCCAGGCTCACCGACTTCTGGCCCGCGACGCGCACGCTCTGACCGGGGCCGTCGCCGACGGTGATGTGGATCGTCGCCGAGTCCGCCGTGGTGTTCACCAGACCCGCGACGAGGTTGCCGGTGGTGCCCGCCTCGTCGACGACGAAGAAGGCGTTGCGCACCTCGATCGGGCCCTTCCGGGGCACGTTGGCGCCGTCGGAGGCCGAGTAGTCGATCGTGGTCGCCTGCGGAGTGATCCCGGCGCACCCGGTGGCGCCGACGATGACGAGGGCGCTGAGGGCGATGGACGCAGCAAGGCGCGATTTCACGGGTCCTCCAGAAAATTCACGTGATGATCCAGCACCATTCTAGGGGCACGCGCCGTCCGCACACGGCTCGGCTCATGCGCGTGAGAGGGGAGGGAGCGGGCAGGGGGCGCGAACCTTAGCGCATTCCGGCTGTGGTATCCTGGAGGTTGCCGAAAGGACACGACTTTATGCTTTTTGAGGTTGGTGAGACCGTGGTCTATCCGCACCACGGCGCCGCGACGATCATCGAGGTCAAGGACCGGGTGATCAAGGGTGAGACCAAGAAGTACCTGAAGCTGAACGTCACGCAGGGAGACCTCATCATCGAGGTGCCTGCCGAGAACGTCGACCTGGTCGGCGTGCGCGACGTGATCGGCCAGGAAGGCCTGGACCGGGTCTTCGAGGTGCTGCGCGCCCCGTTCACAGAGGAGCCGACCAACTGGTCGCGCCGCTACAAGGCGAACCTCGAGAAGCTCGCCTCGGGCGATGTGATCAAGGTCAGCGAGGTCGTCCGCGACCTGTGGCGCCGCGATCAGGACCGCGGCCTCTCCGCGGGCGAGAAGCGCATGCTGGCCAAGGCCCGTCAGATCCTCACCTCCGAGCTCGCGCTCGCGGAGAAGATCGACGAGGAGAAGGCCGGATCGCTGCTCGACGAGGTCCTCGCCTCCTGAGATCCTTCAAGAAGGGGTGGATGCCGAACGGCATCCACCCCTTCTTCGCGCCCGCACGGTCTCAGATCGAGCGCTGGTAGCGGTGGATCGCCCGCAGGGCCCAGGCGAAGGCGAGGCACGCGAGCAGGGCGAGGCCGCCGGCCTGCCACCAGCCGTCCGCCGGGAAGACGCCGGCGAGGCCGCCCCTCCCGAGCTCGACCGCCCAGGTCATCGGGTTCCCTCGGGACACGTTCTGCACCCAGTCCGGCATCGCGGCCGCGGGCATCATCGTGGTCGACAGGAAGGTGGCCGGCAGCACGATCAGCTGCGACAGGCTGATGAGCGCGATCTGGCTGCGCGCCGTGAGCGCGACCGCCGTCGAGGCGCAGCAGAACGTCGCCGCGAGCAGGGTCGCGACCGCGAGGGCGGCGAGCATTCCGCCGGCGCCGCCGGGATAGCGCGCACCGCCGAGCCAGCCGATGCCCAGCACGACGACCGACTGCAGCACGTTGATCACGAGCTGCTGCAGCAGCTGGCCGGCGATGATCGCCGAGCGCCGCAGGGGAGACGTGAGGTACTGGTCCATCACCCCCGAGTCGATGTCCTCGATGTAGCCGGTGCCGGCCCAGGCGCCCGAGTAGAGCACCGTCATCATGAGGATCCCCGGCACGAGGTAGTCGATGTAGCCGTGGCCGCCGAAGGCCGGCAGCGCACCGAGAGTGCGGAACACCTGGCCGAACAGCAGGATCCAGATCACCGGCTGGATCAGGCTCATGACCGGGCCCCAGGCCTGGCGCACGGACACGATGGACCAGCGCCGGAACACCTGCCCGGTCTGCGTGAGCCAGCCCGCCTGGGCGGCGGCGGCCTGGTGAGCGGGGGAGAGGGCGATCGCGCTCATGCGGCGACTCCTTCCGTGAGGGCGGACGTGGGGGCGTCGCCGAAGGTGTGGCCGACGAAGTGCAGGTACACGTCGTCGAGGGTGGGGTGGGAAGCCGCGACCTGTCCGTAGCGGACTCCTGCGGCGTCGAGCGCGGCGATCACGGCGCCGACCGCCGAGGCGGCGTCGTCGGTGCGCGCCACGAGCAGGCCGTCGACGCCGGACGTCTCGACCAGCACGTCGCGCAGGCCCGGCACGACCGCGACCGCGGTGCGTACGGCGACCGGGTCGGGCTCGATGAGCGTCACCCGTACGGCGTCGCCGTGCAATGCGGCCTTGAGCTCGTCCGGTGATCCATGGGCGACGGCCCGCCCGCGGTTCACCAGGAGCAGCTCGTCGGCGAGTCGATCGGCCTCCTCCATGTAGTGGGTGGTGAGCACGACCGTGAGCGCCTCCTCGCCGGCGAGACGGCGGATCTCCGCCCACATCGTCGCGCGGGCCTCGGGGTCCAGGCCCGTGGTCGGCTCGTCCAGGAAGAGCACCTGCGGACGATGAACGAGCGCTGCAGCAACGTCGAGGCGGCGGCGCATGCCGCCGGAGAACGTGCGCACGGGGCGCCGGGTGGCGTCGTCGAGGTCGAACTCCGTGAGCAGTCGGGCCGAGCGGGCGCGGGCCTCGGATCCGCTGAGACCGCGCATGCGACCGGCGATCTCGAGGTTCTCCGTCGCCGTGAGGTTCGGATCCGTGCCCGTCCCCTGGGAGACGTAGCCGATCGCGGTGCGCACGTCGCCGGGTGCCGATGCGACGTCGCGCCCCGCCACGACCGCGCGTCCGGAGGTCGGCCGCGACAGGGTGGTGAGGATCTTGGTGGTGGTCGACTTGCCGGCGCCGTTGGGGCCGAGGAGGCCGAAGACGCGTCCGGCCGGGACGGTGAAGCTCAGGCCGTCGAGGGCTCGGACGGCGGGCCGGCGGCCGCGGCCGCGGTACTCCTTCACGAGGTGGTCGGCGACGATGGCGGTGTGTTCTGCAGGCATGACGAGCATCCCTTCCGTTCTGAGGGTTCTTCTTCGTGTGGGGGAGGGCGGATCCGTCCCGGTTCTGTGCCGGGATCCGCCCGACCGGTCAGCGGCGGTCGCCGCTGCGCGGTGCGTAGAGCATGCGGGCGAGGAGCAGCATCATGGCTGCCAGGCCCGCCACGAATGCGACGGGAGCCCACCACCAGCCGGCGGTGAAGACGAGGACGACGATCGCGGCGAGAGTGACGAACCAGATCACGGCGGTGTAGATGCCGAAGCGGGCGGCGGCCTCCGGATCCGTCTCGAAGCGGTTCGGCGGCATCGGCGTCATGGCGCCGTGGATCCAGGCCTTGTGGCGGTTGGTCTGGGTCGCACCGAGATAGGAGAACAGCGCGATCGAGGCGACGAGCAGCACGGCGGCGAGGATCACGAGCCACAGCTGGTCGAGGGCGAGCGCGAACGCCCCGCCGAGCGCCAGCGCGAGCAGCGTCCCGCCCGTGGCCAGCCCGAACCCGACCGCGCGCCGCGCGGGCAGCGGATGGTTCGTCGTGGTCTCCTGCAGCAGCGCGTCGGCGGTCACGACGCCGAGCGACACCGCGGCCACGGCGCCGAGGCCGGCCACGAGCGCCGGGCCCGCGGGATGCAGGAGCAGCAGCGCGAGCAGGATACCGATCAGGGCCCCGGCGGCGAGCACGCTCAGCAGCACGGTGCGCACGACGAACCCGGGCTTCGGCCGCACCCGGTTGCGGGCGCTGAGCGCCTCCCAGCCGAGGGGAGCGGCGGGCTCGTCGTCCAGCAGCGAACGCACATCGCCCAGCTCGGCGATCGCGCGTTGCGCGGCCTCGGCGGGGGAGACGCCTGCGGCCACGAGGTCGTCGACCTGGGCGGCGACGTTCGCGCGGATCTCCTCCTTCAGATCCTGTGCGGCGGGAGTCATCTCGATCCCGGCGAAGGCCTCGTCCAGGAGGCGGTGGATGTCGGTGTTCATGGGGTCAGCCCTTCACGTCCAGGAGAGTGTCGATCACGCGGCGGGTGGCGACCCATGCCGCGACGTTGCTTCGGTACACCGCGCGCCCGGCGTCGGTGATCCGGTAGTACTTGCGCCGACCGCCCTGCGTCTCGTCGCCCCAGTAAGACTCGACCAGGCCGTCCTTCTCGAGGCGGCGATAGGTCGCGTAGAGGGTGGCCTCCTTGATCTCGTGGTCCCCTCCGGTCGCATCCCGGATGGTCTTGTAGATCTCGAAGCCGTAGCGGTCGCCGCCTCGGAGCGTGGAGAGCACGATCGTGTCGGTGTGCCCGCGCAGGAGGTCGGCGGAGAAGGCGTCCTCGTTCATGTCAAGTACTGTATCAGATCAAGTACTCATTCACGCAAGTAACTTTGACATTCTGCAGGGACGCCCGGCGGTTATGCAGGGAGACGAGGATCCGCGCAGCGCGCGTTAGGCATCGATCCGCGACGTGATGCGCCCGCGAGGAGGGCGGAACCTGCAGAACGGCAGCGCCTCCCCGCACAACGTCGCGAGTCGGCGAGCGCTAACGTGAGAGCGTGAACGACCAGCCCTCGTCCTCGCCCCTCACCCGCAGTGCCGTGATCGTCGTGGCGGCGGGGTCCGGCACCCGGCTTGCCGCCGGGGCGCCGAAGGCTTTCGTGCCGCTGGCCGGACGCACGATCCTGCAGCACGCGCTCGACGGCGTGTTCGCCGCGGAGCCCGCGCAGGTGGTCCTGGTCGTCCCGGCCGGGCGGGAGGCCGAGGCGACGGAGGCGGCGGACGGCCGCCCTGTCCAGGTCGTCGCGGGCGGCGACACCCGTCAGCGCTCCGTCGCGGCGGGTCTCGCCGTGCTCGCCGACGGCATCGACACCGTTCTCGTGCATGACGCCGCCCGGGCGCTGGCCCCCGCGGCCCAGTTCGGCGCGGTCGCCGACGCCGTCGCCCCGGGAGTCGGCGCGATCCCCGCGCTCCCGGTCGTCGACACCCTGAAGCGAGTGCACGCGGGCGTCGTCATCGCGCCCGTCGACCGCGCGGAGCTCGCCGCAGCGCAGACGCCGCAGGGATTCCCGCGCGCCGAGCTCGAAGCGGCGTATGCGCAGGCCGTGCAGCGGGGGGCGGAGCACACCGACGATGCGGCCCTGTTCGCCGCGGCCGGGGGAGCCGTCCATCACGTGCCCGGATCCGAAGAGGCCTTCAAGATCACCACCCCGCACGACCTGGAGCGCGCCCGCATGATCCTCGCAGCGACCGAGCCCGCCCTCCCGCGCATCGGCATCGGCACCGATGTGCACGCCTTCGCCGCCGGCGGCACCCTGCGCCTCGCAGGCCTGGACTGGCCCGGCGAGCCGGCGCTGGAAGGGCACTCCGACGGCGACGCCGTGGCGCACGCGATCGTCGACGCCTTGCTCGGCGCGGCAGGCCTCGGCGATATCGGGCAGCACTTCGGCACCGCCCACCCGGAGTACGCGGGGGCGCACGGCGACGTGTTCCTCGCACGCACCGCGGAGATCCTGGCGGAGGCGGGGTTCGCCGTGGGCAACGTCTCGGTGCAGTTCCAGGGCAACCGGCCGCGGTTCAGCGCGCGCCGCGCCGAGGCGGAGCAGGCGCTGTCCGCGGCACTCGGCGGGGCCGCCGTCGCGGTGTCGGCGACGACCACCGACGGGCTCGGCTTCCCGGGGCGCGGGGAGGGGATCTCCGTCACCGCGGTGGCGCTCGTGCAGCCGATCGCCCGCGTGCGCCCGATCGCCCGCAGCTGAATCCGGGACGGCAGGATCCTGTTCCGCCCGTTCTCCGCTCCTGCCTACGCTGGGAGCATGCGGCGGTCCGCCGCGTCCATGCCGGAGAAGAGGCTCACCATGCGCGCACTCGTCCACTCCTCGTTCGGGGACCCCGCCGAAGTCCTGTCGGTGCAGGAGGTGCCGCTGCCCGAGCCCGGCCCCGGCCAGGTGCGGCTGCGCGTGCTGCTCGCGACCGTGCACAACCACGACCTGCTCACGGTGCGCGGTCTCTACGGGTACAAGCCCGAGCTGCCGGCGCGCTCCGGCACGGAGGCCGTGGGCGTGGTCGACGCCGTGGGCGAGGGCGTGGATGCCGCCCTGGTGGGTCGCCGGGTGACCGCCGCCGGCGCGTTCGGCGCCTGGGCGGAGTATGTGCTGGCATCCGCGGCGGGCCTGATCCCGGTGCCGGACGACGTGCCGGACGAGCAGGCCGCGCAGCTCGGGTCCATGCCGTTCAGCGCGATCAGCGTGCTGGACTCGCTCGGGTTGGGCTCGGGGGACTGGATGATCCAGAACGCCGCGAACGGTGCAGTCGGCCGCATGGTCGCCCAGCTGGGCGCGGCGCGCGGTCTGCACGTCGTGAGTCTGGTGCGCCGTGCGGAGGGGATCGCCGAGCTGGCCGCGCAGGGCGTGCGGAACGTGGTCGCGACCGATGCGGACGACTGGCAGGAGCAGGTCAGGGCGCTGGCCGGCGATGCCCCGATCCGTGCGGGGATCGACTCTGTCGGTGGCGACGGCAGCGGTCAGATCGCCGCGATGCTGGGCGACGGAGGGCTGCTGGTCGTGTTCGGGGCGATGGCGTCGCCGACGATGCGGATCTCCTCCGGCGACGTCATCTTCAAGCAGCTCACGGTGCGCGGCTTCTGGGGATCGAAGGTCGCCGCGGCCATGCCTGCGGAGCAGCGCGGCGCGCTGTTCGGCGAGCTCCTGCAGCGTCTGCGGGACGGAGCGCTCACCCTTCCGGTCGAGGCGGTGCTGCCGTTCGAACGCGTCGGCGAGGCGTCCGAGGGCACCCTGCGCGCCGGCCGCGAGGGCAAGATCCTCTTGCGTCCCTGACCCGCCCCCGCCGCCGCTCCGTCCCCGTATCCGTCTATTTGCGCCGATCTGCGGCCTGCGGGCCTCAGATCCCACGGTTCGGCGCAAATAGACGGAGGTGGAGGAGGCGTCCCGCGCTCCGAAACTGTCAGGGGCGCCCCGGTAGGCTTGAGCGGTGACGATCCGCCTCCATGACACGCGCGCGCAGGAACTGCGCGACTTCGTCCCGCTCGACCCCTCGAACGTGACGATGTACGTGTGCGGACCCACGGTGCAGTCGGGGCCCCACATCGGGCACGTGCGCGCCGCGCTGAGCTTCGACCTGCTGCGCCGATGGCTGCAGCGGCGGTACGAGCGCGTGACCTTCGTCCGCAACGTCACCGACATCGACGACAAGGTGCTCGCGAACGCGACGGACGCCGAGAAGTGGTGGGGGCTCGCCTACCGCATGGAGCAGGAGTTCACCGCGGCGTACGCCGCGGTCGGGATCCTCTCGCCGACGTACGAGCCGCGGGCGACGGCGTCGGTCCCGCAGATGCAGGAGCTGATCGAGCGCCTGATCGACCGCGGTCACGCCTACCCGGCGGCCGACGGATCCGGTGATGTGTACTTCGACGTCCGCTCGTGGCCGGCGTACGGCGAGCTGACGCGTCAGTCCGTCGACGCCATGGAGCCGGCGGCCGATGCGGACCCGCGCGGCAAGCGCAACCCCCAGGACTTCGCGCTCTGGAAGGGCGCCAAGCCCGAGGAGCCCGCCGACGCGACCTGGGCCTCGCCCTGGGGCGCCGGGCGGCCGGGCTGGCACATCGAGTGCTCGGCGATGGCGCGCCGCTATCTGGGCGAGGAGTTCGACATCCACGGAGGCGGACTCGACCTGCGGTTCCCGCACCACGAGAACGAGCTCGCGCAGTCGACCGCGGCCGGCGACGGCTTCGCCCGGTACTGGGTGCACAACGGCCTCGTCACGGTCGACGGGCAGAAGATGTCCAAGTCGCTGGGCAACTTCACCCTTGCGGCCGACGTGCTGGCGGCGCACGACCCGCTCGTGATCCGCTACGCGCTCGCCGCGGCCCACTACCGGTCGAGCCTCGACCTCACCGACTCCTCGTGGAGCGAGGCGGAGGCCGCCCTCGGCCGGATCCGCACGTTCCAGGAGCGGGTGATCCGCGCATACGGCCCGCACCTCGCGGACGCCGGCCGCGACCTGCCGGCGCCGTTCGCCGCGGCGATGGACGACGATCTGGGCGTGCCGCAGGCGCTCGCGGTGCTGCACGAGACCGTGCGCGCGGGCAATGCGGCGCTGGACCGCTCCGACCGCGAGGCGGCGGTCGAGGCGTTCGCTGACGTGCAGGCGATGACCCGGATCCTGGGCATCGACCCCCTCGGACCGGAGTGGGCCGACGACGGATCCGACACGAAGACCACCACCGCGCTGGACGCCCTCGTCCAGGCGATGATCACCCAGCGCGCCCAGGCGCGCGCCGACAAGGACTGGCCCGCCGCCGATCGCATCCGCGATGCGATCGCCGCCGCGGGCATCACCCTGGAGGACACTCCAGACGGAACTCATTGGAGCATCGATGGCTAAGCCGAGCAGGCCCGGAGCGGGCAACAGCAAGAAGAAGGGCGCGACCAAGGGCAGTGGCGGCAACGGCCGCAAGGCGCTCGAGGGTCGCGGCAACACCCCGAAGGCCGAGGACCGCGCCTGGCACGTGGCCGGCAAGCGCAAGGCCGCCCAGGAGCGTTACGCCGCCGCGGGCGGCAAGGGGCGGGTCGGGCAGAAGCCGCAGGGTGGATCCAATCCGAACCGGCGCGTGTCGTCGTCTGCCGCGTCGAACGACACCGAGACCGTCACCGGACGCAACTCGGTGCTCGAGGCGCTGCGCACGAAGATCCCGGCGACCACGATGTACATCGCGCAGCGCGTCGAGATGGACGACCGCGTCAAGGAGATGCTCGCGATCGCCCGGCACAGGGAGATCCCGGTGCTCGAGGTCACGCGGCAGGAGCTGGACCGCATGGCGGGCTTCGACGGCGTGCACCAGGGCGTCGCGCTCAAGGTGCCGCCGTACGAGTACGCGCACCCGCAGGATCTGCTCGAGCAGGTGATCGATCGCGGTCAGACGCCGCTGTTCGTCGCGCTCGACGGCATCACCGATCCGCGCAACCTCGGCGCGATCATCCGCTCGACCGCGGCGTTCGGCGGCCACGGCGTGATCCTGCCCCAGCGGCGTTCGGCGAGCGTCAACTCGGCCGCCTGGAAGACCAGCGCTGGGGCCGCGGCCCGTGTGCCCGTCGCCCTCGCGGCGAACCTCACCACGATGCTCAAGGAGTTCAAGAAGCAGGGCGTGTTCGTGCTCGGTCTCGACGGCGGCGGCGACGTCTCGCTGCCCGAGGTCCAGCTCGCGGACCGTCCTGTGGTGATCGTCGTCGGCTCCGAGGGCAAGGGGCTCTCGCGCCTGGTCACGGAGACCTGCGACCAGATCGTGTCGATCCCGATCTCGGCGGCGACCGAGTCGCTCAACGCCGGGATCGCGGCCTCCGTGGCGCTGTACCAGGTGTCCACGGTCCGCGCCGCGAAGGGCTGAGCGGCCGCGCCGTCCGCGGGACGGGTCTGCGCGCTGCGCGCATGACCTCCCGCGCACGGCGTTGACCGGCAGCGCACATCCGTGGACGGATGCGCGCTGCGTGGAATAGGTCGGGAGAGTGGCGGCTTTCACCTTCCGTACCCTGTGCAGGAATGGAAGGAAAGCGCATGGCCCGCATCATCGTCATCGGAGGAACCGGCTACGCCGGCGGTCACATCGCCGCGGAGGCGGCGTCGCGAGGACACGAGGTCGTCTCGGTCTCCCGCAAGGAGCCGACGGACCGGATCGAGGGCGTCGAGTACGTCCAGGGGAACGTCCTGGACCCGGCATCGCTCGCCGACACCTTCGCCGGTGCGGACGTGGTCGTGTCGGCCATCTCGCCGCGCGGGGACATGACCGACTCCGGCCTCGACGCCGTGCGCGCCCTCGTGGCGGCGCTGACCGGCACGTCCACGCGCCTGGGCGTCGTGGGCGGGGCGATGGGCAGCCTGAGCGCTCCCGGCGGTCCGCGTCTGTGGGATCTGGGCGTCCCCGAGGAGTACCGCCACGAGGCGAAGTTCGGCATCGACTCGCTCGAGATCCTGCAGGAGACCCCCGAGGACCTCGACTGGTTCTACGTGCACCCGCCGAAGGAGTTCGGCGCCTGGGTGCCCGGAGAGCGCACCGGCACCTACCGCGACGGCGGGGAGGTGTTCGTCGAGGACGCCGACGGCAAGTCCTACATCTCGGGCGCGGACTACGCGGTCGCCGTCGTCGACGAGATCGAGAAGGGCACGCACCGCCGCCAGCGCTTCACCGTCGGCTACTGACCCGGAAGGACGCCGGTCAGACCAGGTCGCGCCAGTCGACGTCCGCGTCCTCGCCGTCGACGGGGACGCTCCCGGTGATCACGGGCAGCGACATGGTCTCCGTCGGCGGGCCCATGATGGTGGCCTCGTCGCGGCGATGCCGCAGCACCTCGTTGATGTACGACGTCAGCACCTCCGCCAGCGGCACCGAGCGTCCCTGCGCCTGCGACATGTACCAGCGGTGCTCCAGCACCTGGTGGAAGACCTCGGCCGGCTCGAGCTTCGCGCGCAGGTCGTACGGGATCGCGCGCACGACGGGCTCGAAGACGCGCGTGAGCCACTCATGGGCGTACATCTCCTCGTCCGCCCAGTGCTTGGTGGAGCGGGCCCGGAACTCGTCGAGGTCGTTCAGCAGGCGCCGCGCCTGGTTCTCCTCGACGTCCAGCCCGGTCAGGCGGATGAGGCGCCGCTGGTGATGCCCCGCGTCGACGACCTTGGGCTCGATCTCCACCCGGGTGCCGTCGGCGGTCGTCTGGATCGACATCTCGCCGATGTCGAAGCCGAGTGCGTTGAGCCGCTCCACCCGCTCGGTGATGCGCCACGCCTCTCCGGCGGCGAAGGACTCGTGCTCCGTGAGCGCCGCCCACAGCGACCGGTAGGAGGACACGATCCCGTCGGCGATCGCGACCGCGTCCACGCCCCGCTCCAGCCGCCCGCCGGCGGCGAGGTCGAGGATCTCGCCGGCGATGTTCGTGCGGGCCAGATCCAGGTCGTAGGCACGTTGGCCGTCGGTGAGCCCCTCCTCGTGCAGCTCGCCGGTCTCGGCGTCGACGAGATAGGCGGCGAAGGCCCCGGCATCGCGGCGGAACAGCGCGTTCGACAGCGACACGTCGCCCCAGTAGAAGCCGACGTTGTGCAGCCGCACGAGCAGCAGCGCGAGCGCATCGACGAGCCGCGTGGCGGTGTCCGGACGCAGCACTCGCGTGAACAGCGCGCGATAGGGCATCGAGAACTTCAGGTGCGAGGTCACGAGCGCTGCCGGAAGCGGGTTGCCGCGGCTGTCGGTGCGGCCGGCGATGACCGCCACGCGCGAGACGCAGGGCACGTCGAGCCGTGCGAGGTTGCCGAGCATCTCATACTCGCGCCGGGCCATCTCCTCCGTCGTCTCCTTGACGGCGACGACGGATCCGCTCAGGTCTGCGAAGCGCACCAGGTGCCGGGAGAGTCCCTTCGGCAGGGACACGATCACCTCCGACGGCCACTTGGAAAGCGGCTGCGACCACGGCAGCGACAGCAGCCCGGGATCCACCGCGCTCGCGGTGATGCTCAGTGCGTCCTTCATGCCTGCTCCTCGGGCTCGAGCCAGGGGCGGGACCGCCCCGGAGACGACGACGCGGCGCGAGGGACGAACCCCCGCGCCGCGTCGCGCTATCGGATGCTCAGGAAGCCGCGATGGGCTTCTTGTTCAGGCGCTCGCCCGACTCGAGGTCGAACGCGTGCACGTGGCCCGGGTTCGCGGCCAGCGTGACGGTCTCGCCCGCGTTCGGGTGGTTGCGGCCGTCGACGCGCGCGACCAGGTCGGTGCGCTTGCCGTTGATCTCGGTGTGCCCGTAGAGGTAGCCGTCGGCGCCGAGCTCCTCCACCAGGTCGACGACGACCGACAGGCCCTTGCCGTCGGCGGGGCCGACCGTGATGTCCTCGGGGCGCACGCCGACCGTGATCTGCGAGCCCGTGGCGCCGCTGACCGTCTCGCGGTCGAGCGGGACGACCTCGGAGCCGAACTGCACGCCGCCGTCGGCGAGGTCGGCCGCGAAGAGGTTCATCGCGGGGGAGCCGATGAAGCCGGCGACGAACACGTTGCTCGGGTTCTCGTACAGGTCGCGCGGCGAGCCGACCTGCTGCAGCAGGCCGTCCTTGAGCACGGCGATGCGGTCGCCCATCGTGAGCGCCTCGGTCTGGTCGTGCGTCACGTAGACGGTGGTGACGCCGAGGCGGCGCTGCAGGGACGCGATCTGGGTGCGGGTCTGCACGCGGAGCTTCGCGTCGAGGTTCGACAGCGGCTCGTCCATGAGGAACACCTGCGGCTGACGCACGATCGCGCGACCCATGGCGACGCGCTGACGCTGACCGCCGGAGAGCGCCTTCGGCTTGCGGGTGAGGTACTGCTCCAGGTCGAGGAGCTTGGCGGCCTCGAGCACGCGGGCGGCACGCTCCTCCTTGCCGACGCCGGCGATCTTGAGCGCGAAGCCCATGTTCTCGGCGACGGTCATGTGCGGGTACAGGGCGTAGTTCTGGAACACCATCGCGATGTCGCGGTCCTTGGGCGGGACGTCGGTGACGTCGCGGTCGCCGATGAGGATGCGGCCCGCGTTGACCTCTTCGAGGCCGGCGAGCATGCGCAGCGAGGTGGACTTTCCGCAGCCGGAGGGGCCGACCAGAACCAGGAACTCGCCGTCGGCGATCTCGATGTTCAGCTTGTCGACCGCGGGGCGGGTGCCGCCGGGGTAGAGCCGGGTGGCCTCGTCGAAGGTCACGGTTGCCATTGTCTTCTCCTTCACCGGCAGGTACGTGCCGGACGATCCGTAGTGAAAAAGCGACGAGGGTGAGCCCGCCGTGGCCCGCCGTCGGGCCGCGTTCAGTATGACATGCGCCGTCCGGGGAGGTCTATCCCCGTGAAGCGCTTTCCGCTTCCGGGCTCGCAGGGAGCGGCCAGTCCTCGTCTGGGCATTTCTCAGCCTGCCTGGCTAGCATCGAACCCGTGCCGTGCCGCGCCCGTTGGCGGTCGGACGCCGGGATGGCCCATCCCCAGGAACCAAGAGGAACGATGTCGAGCGACGAAACGCCGAACGTCCCCACGCCCTCGCACTCGCGTGCGGCCGTGCGGGAGAAGGCCCAGCAGGTGAACGCCCAGCAGTCCCGCGCCCGGATCATGCGACGCGTGATCATCGCCGTGGTCGCGATCGTCGTCGTCGGCGCCGCCGGCGGCGCCGTGGCGTGGGCCGTGGGGTCGGCGGTGTCGAAGCCCTCGCTCAGCCCGTCGAACCTGAAGGACGACGGCGTCGAGGTCACGAAGGGCGACCTCGCGTCGGCCCGCGCCGCCTCCACTCCGACGCCCAGCCCGAGCAGCGCCGCCGCGCCGTCCGCGACCGCGTCGTCGACGCCGACCCCGGATCCGACGTCTTCGTCCGGCCCGGTGGACATCCATGTGTACGTCGACTACCTCTCGCCGGGGGCCGGCGACTTCGAGCGCGCGAACGCCAAGCAGCTCGCGACGTGGGTCGACCAGGAAGCGGCCACCGTGACCTACCACCCGGTCGCGCTGCTCACGGCCAACTCCAACGGCACCAAGTACTCGCTGCGCGCGGCGTCCGCCGCGGCCTGCGTCGCAGCGCGGCAGCCCGACGTCTTCTACGCCTACAACCACGCCCTGCTGATCGATCAGCCCAAGCAGGACACGGACGGCAAGAGCGACAAGGAGCTCGTGAAGCTCGCGGTCGACAGCGGCGTCAAGGACGCGGAGGGCATGCGCGGGTGCGTCGAGGACGGCACCTACGACTCCTGGGTCAAGGATGTGACGCAGCGAGCCGTCGACGGGCCGCTGCCCGGCTCGAAGAAGGCCGCGCTGAGCGGCGCGCCGACGATCGTCGTGAACGGCCAGGTCTACGCCGGCTCCCTCACGGACGCCGCCGAGTTCAGCCAGTTCGTGCTGTCCGTGGCGAGCGACTCGTACTACGGGACGCCCGGTCCGACCATCACCCCCACGCCGAGCCCGACCGTCACGCCCTGATCCCAGGGCCGCACGGCGACCGGCCCTGCCGGGCGCTTGCTACGCTGTGGAGCGGTCGCGCCGTGGAGCGCGACCGCTGTACGCCTCCTTAGCTCATCTGGTAGAGCAGCGGCCTTGTAAACCGCAGGTGGCCGGTTCGAGTCCGGCAGGAGGCTCCGATCCCGTCCGGCGGGGCGCTCAGGGCGCCGACGTCATCGTGGCGGCCTGCACCCACCGGGTCGCGTCGGACGAGGCGAGCAGCGCCTCGTCCATCAGCTCACGCGTCGGCTCTCCGGTCAGCCAGTCGTTCGCGAACCCCGCGGGGATCAGCACCGGCATCCGGTCGTGGATCCCGGTCAGCCGCTCGGGCGCGGGCTGCATCACGATCGAATAGCAGGTGAACCAGGACCCGTCTTCGGCGCGGCCGCGCTGCGTCACCGCCGCCATGCCGAACAGCGCGCCGTCCAGTCCGAACTCGTGCCAGGTCTTCGATGGCTTCTGCATCTCGAACCAGCGCGTCGCGGGGACGATCGCCCGGCCGCGCAGCCCGCCGGGGCGCTCCTGCAGCCGTTCGGAGCGGGTGTTGATCGAGGGGAACCGCGAGGGTCTGCCGTCGATCAGGAAGCCCCACCACGCCTCCTCGAGCAGCGGAGCCGGATCGGAGGGCAGCAGGATCGGATTGAGGTTGCGCAGCAGCCGTCCGGTCGGTCGCACCGCCTCGTCGGCGTTGCGCCGCGCCCACGCGCGGATGCCCTCCATCAGTTCGTCGTCGGCCTCCTCGATCAGCTGCTGATCGCTGAACCGGGGATCCAGTCCGTAGCTCGCGCACATGGCTGGAGCGTACCGCGCGGCACCGACATCGGCGCGGCCGGCGGCGCATCCGCGCCGAGTAGGCTCGGGACGGTGATCGATCGCCCGCCGCGCCCGCCCCGTGCCGGCACCGCGCTGGCGCTCGGCGGAGCGGTGGCGATCGGCGCGATGACCGCGATCCAGGCGCGTGTGAACGGCCAGCTCGGCGTGCGGCTCGACAACGGCGTCCTCGCCGGCTGGGTGTCCTTCGCCGTGGGGCTGGTGCTGCTGAGCGTGCCGGTGCTGCTGCGCGGGTCCGGCCGGGCGGCCCTGGGCCGGGTGTGGCGCGGAGTGCGCAGCGGCGGCGTCCCCTGGTGGATGCTGCTCGGCGGCGCGTGCGGTGCGCTGACGGTGTCGACGCAGGGGCTGGTCGCCGGGGTCCTCGGCGTCGCACTGTTCACGGTCGGCGTCGTGGCGGGTCAGACCCTGCACGGCTTGCTGCTCGACCGGGTCGGCTTCGGTCCGGCCGGCGTGGTCGCCATCACTCCGGGGCGGCTGATCGGCGGACTGTGCGCCCTGGTCGCGGTCGGGTTCTCGCTGGGCGGCGACGTGCTCTCGCGCGCACCGCTGTGGATGCTCGTGCTGCCCTTCCTCACCGGCGCGGGCATCGCCTTCCAGTCGGCGGTGAACGGGCGCCTGGGGCAGCGCCTCGCCTCGCCGCTCGGCGCCACGTACATCAGCTTCCTCGGCGGGGTGGTCGTGCTGTCCGCGTCCGTGGCCGTGAGCCTGCTGGTCAGGGGTGCACCGCACCCGCTCCCGACCGCGTTCCCCGGCGACCTCTGGCTGTACCTGGGCGGGCTGCTCGGCGCGGCCTACATCCTGCTGGGCGTCGTCATCGTGGCGCGCACCGGGGTGCTGCTGATGGGGCTGGGCGCCGTGCTCGGGCAGCTCGTCGTCTCGGTGCTGATCGACCTCTTCTGGCCTCCCGCGGCGGGTCCCGCGCCGTGGCAGGTCATCGGGATGGTGCTCGCCGCGGGCCTCTCCGTGCTGGTGGCGCTGCCCTGGCCGCGTCGGCGGCGCGAGAGCGGATCCGTCGAGCGCGGAGGGGCTGTCTAGCGCGGCAGCGCGGTCAGCAGCGGCTCCGGATCCACCGTGCGGCGGGAGCCGGGGGAGCGGTCGGGCTTGCCGCCCACGTAGAGCCAGCCGAGCAGCGCCTCGTCCTCGCCGAGCCCGTGCAGCGCGGCCACCTCGGGGCTGCGGGTGTAGTCGCCGGTGCGCCAGATGACGCCCCACCCGGCCTCGTCCAGCAGCAGGCTGAGCAGGTGCGCGACGCCCGAGGCGACGGCCTCCTGCTCCCACCGCGGGACCTTCTCGCTCGGCCGGTAGCTCGCGACCACGGCGATGAGCAGGGAGGCGCGCAGCGGCTTGGTCGAGGGCTCGTCGTCGCCGCGCACCCGGGAGATCGCCTCACCGAGGCGGATCCGGTCCTCTCCGCGCAGCTCGATCAGCCGCCAGGGCTGCAGCGAGGAGTGGTCCGCCACGCGGCCGGCCGCGGCGACGAGCGGGAGCAGCTGCTCGCGCGTCGGCGCCTCGGGGGTCACCTTCGACCAGGACTGCCGGCGACGGGCGGCTTCGAGAGCGCTCATGCCTCGGCGGCGCCCTCGTCCGGCTGGAAGGACAGCGCGATCGAGTTCATGCAGTAGCGGTCGCCCGTGGGGGTGCCGAAGCCGTCGGGGAACACGTGGCCGAGGTGCGAGCCGCACGCGGCGCAGCGCACCTCGGTGCGCACCATACCCAGGCTGGTGTCCTCGATGAGCTCCACGGCCTCGGGGCGGACCGACTCGTAGAAGCTCGGCCAGCCGCAGCCGGAGTCGAACTTGGTCCCGCTGCGGAAGAGCTCGGCACCGCACGCGCCGCACGTGTACAGGCCTGCGCGGTGCTCGTCGAGCAGCTCGCCCGTCCACGGCCGCTCCGTCGCGGCCTCGCGCAGCACGGCGTACTGCTGCGGGGCGAGCTCGGCACGCCATTCGGCATCGGTCTTGGTCACGCGGTGCGACATGGATCCTCCCGGGGTCCTTTCCATTCTCCCGCTTCCGCCGGCTCTGCGGGCCGCGCATCGGGCGCGTCGTCCCCGCCCTGCGGGCGTCGCAGACGTAGCCTGGGCAGGTGACCGACCTCCTCAGCGACCGCGAGCGCGAGATCCTGGAGTTCGAGGCCCGGCGTCCCGGGCACTCGAGCGCCAAGGAGGAGGCGATCCGCGGCGAGCTGCAGCTGACCCCGGCACGCTACTACCAGCTGCTGGACCGCGTCATCGACACGAAGCAGGCCCTGGCGGCGGATCCCATGCTCGTGCGCCGGCTGCGCCGGATCCGCGACGACGCCGCTGCGCGCCGGGCGGGCCGCACGGCTCTGTCCGCGGGCTGACCCGCGGCGGGTCGGCCTGTCGTTCAGGGAATCCGACGGGACCCGCCGGATAACATCATGGGATGCCACAATCCGCCCGCGACCGATTCGACGTGATCCCGCACGCGCAGGGACGCGTCGGCGCCCACCGTGCCGAGAACCCGGGCATGCGCGGCTGGTTCGTGCTGCTGTGGGCGGCGATCGCCACGGTGGTGCTGATCGCCGTCGGGATCTTCGCCGCGATGCTCACGATGGGCAAGATCGGCTTCGACCAGAGCGAGCCTCTGCCCTCGATCTCCCGCACCGCGACCTCGGCGCCGCCGGCGCTCGACACGACCTACGCGGTGTTCGTGCTCAACGCGACGGGCGTGAACGGGTTGGCGGCGGCGACGCGGGACACGATCGTCAACGCGGGCTTCGCCGCGGGCTCTGTGGCGCCGGGCGATGCCGACACGCAGGACTTCCCGACCACCACCGTCTACTACAAGACCGAGGCCGACAAGGCCCCTGCTCAGGCTCTGGCCACCCTCCTCGGCGCGACGAAGATCGCGCAGAGCGACCGCTACGGGGACGACGTGGTGCCCGGCCAGAAGCAGCTCACCGTGGTGATCGGCAGGGATCTCGCGAAGAACGCGCCCACGAGCGAGCCGACTCCCGCGGACACGGGCGGGGACGGCGCCACGGGCTGACAGCGGTGGTGCTCGCCGTGGCTTGCACTCTCAGGGGTCGAGTGCCAGACTGGATTTAGCACTCGACTGATCTGAGTGCTAAACCCAATGTCTACGTCCAGGAGGGACGACAGAACTCATGGCAAAGATCATCGCTTTCGATGAGGAGGCCCGCCGCGGCCTCGAGCGCGGCCTGAACATCCTGGCCGACGCGGTCAAGGTGACCCTCGGCCCGCGCGGCCGCAACGTCGTGCTCGAGAAGAAGTGGGGCGCCCCCACCATCACGAACGACGGCGTGTCCATCGCCAAGGAGATCGAGCTCGACGACCCGTACGAGAAGATCGGCGCGGAGCTCGTCAAGGAGGTCGCCAAGAAGACCGACGACGTCGCCGGAGACGGCACCACGACCGCCACCGTCCTGGCTCAGGCGCTCGTCCGCGAGGGCCTGCGCAACGTCGCCGCCGGCGCCGACCCGATCAGCCTGAAGAAGGGCATCGAGAAGGCCGTCGCGGCCATCACCGCGGAGCTGCTCGCCAGCGCGAAGGAGATCGAGTCCAAGGAGGAGATCGCCGCCACCGCGTCCATCTCCGCCGCCGACCCGGCCATCGGCGAGCTCATCGCCGAGGCGATCGACAAGGTCGGCAAGGAGGGCGTCGTCACCGTCGAGGAGTCGCAGACCTTCGGCACCGAGCTCGAGCTCACCGAGGGCATGCGCTTCGACAAGGGCTACCTGAACCCCTACTTCGTCACGGACCCGGAGCGCCAGGAGGCCGTCTTCGAGGACCCGTACATCCTCATCGCGAACCAGAAGATCTCCAACATCAAGGACCTTCTGCCCGTCGTCGACAAGGTGATCCAGGACGGCAAGGAGCTCGTCATCATCGCCGAGGACGTCGAGGGCGAGGCTCTCGCGACGCTCGTGCTGAACAAGCTCAAGGGCATCTTCAAGTCCGTGGCCGTCAAGGCTCCGGGCTTCGGGGACCGCCGCAAGGCGCAGCTGCAGGACATCGCGATCCTCACCGGTGGCACCGTGATCACCGAGGAGGTCGGCCTCAAGCTCGAGAACACCACGCTCGCCGAGCTGGGCCGTGCGCGCAAGGTCATCGTCACCAAGGACGAGACCACGATCGTCGAGGGCGCCGGCGAGGCTTCCCAGATCGAGGGTCGCGTCACGCAGATCCGTCGCGAGATCGAGAACACCGACAGCGACTACGACCGCGAGAAGCTGCAGGAGCGCCTCGCCAAGCTCGCCGGCGGCGTGGCCGTCATCAAGGCGGGCGCGGCCACCGAGGTCGAGCTCAAGGAGCGCAAGCACCGCATCGAGGACGCCGTGCGCAACGCGAAGGCGGCCGTCGAGGAGGGCATCGTCGCCGGTGGTGGCGTCGCCCTGATCCAGTCCGGCACGAAGGCCCTCAACGGCCTCGAGCTCGTCGGCGACGAGGCGACCGGCGCGAACATCGTGCGCGTCGCGATCGAGGCGCCGCTCAAGCAGATCGCCCTCAACGCCGGTCTTGAGCCGGGCGTCGTGGCGCACAAGGTCTCCGAGCTCCCCACGGGTCACGGCCTCAACGCCGCGACCGGCGAGTACGGTGACATGTTCGCGCAGGGCATCATCGACCCGGCCAAGGTTACCCGTTCGGCGCTGCAGAACGCCGCGTCGATCGCCGGCCTGTTCCTCACCACCGAGGCGGTCGTGGCCGACAAGCCGGAGAAGGCCCCCGCTCCGATGGGCGACCCGTCCGGCGGCATGGACTTCTGAGTCCAGACCTCCATCGAGAAGGCCCCCGGGATCCGTCCCGGGGGCCTTCTCCGTCCCTGCAGGGCGATCCGCACCGCAGGGACGTGCTCGCTCAGCGGAACAGCGCCGTCGAGTCGCTCTCGGCCTGGGCGTAGAACTGCGCGGCCGAGCCGAGCGCCTGCGCGATCGCCGCCAGCGCCTGCTCGACGTGCGCCTGTGCGCCGCGCCACTGCTCCGCGGCGTCCTGGCAGGCGGCGGATGCGGCGCCGGTCCAGGACGACTGCAGCTGGGTGAGCTGCGCCATCATGGCCGCGGCGTCGTTCTGGAGTCGTTCGGCGGTGGCGCCCACCGAGAGCCGCGTGGTGGCGACGGCGTCGGTGTCGACGGTGAAGACGGACATGGGAGAACCTTTCGTCGGGACAGCGGATGCGTCCGACGCTAGGTCCCCGCACCGCCCCCGTACGGCCGGTCGCGCATCGCGTGCACAGACGGTGAGCGGCGACGCCTGTGCGGGCCGGTCGGCCGGCTCCCGAGGCTCAGCGCGGCAGGTCGAGCGGCTCGATGGGCTGCGTGTCCTGCAGCAGATGCTCGGGGGTGGCGCGCGAGGGCGCGAGTGGCAGCGAGACGGTGAACGTGGCGCCGCCGCCGACGGTCTCCGTGACCTGCACGGAGCCGTTCAGGGCACGGACGATCGACGCCACGATCGCGAGACCCAGTCCCGCGCCGCCGGTGTCGCGCGTGCGCGACGAGTCGGCGCGCCAGAAGCGCTGGAAGATCTGATCGCGGATCTGCTCCGGCACACCCTCGCCGTGGTCGACGATCGAGAACCAGCCGACCCCGCGATGCCGGTCCGCCCCCACGACGACCTCGATGGGGGAGTCGCCCGGCGAGAACCGGCGGGCGTTGCCGAGCAGGTTTGCGATCACCTGGCGCACCTTGTTCTCCTCGCCGAGCACGATCGGCGGAGTGGAGACCGGCGCGACCACCGCCTCCGAGAAGTCGATCTCCGGCACCGGGCTGTCCTCGCGCGGACGCCGGCGCAGGATCGCGGGGATGCGGCCGCGGGCGTTCGCGGCGCGTGCCGTGGGTGCGGGTCGGGTGATGGGGGATACCGAGGGCTCCGCGGCCGCGGCCTGCGGCGCCTCCGCGGTCATGTCCACCACGGTCACGGTGCGCTCGGGCGCCGCGGCGCGCAGGTCGAGCGCCGCGTCCTGCGCGAGCGGTCGCAGGTCGAGCGGCTCGATGGTGAGCTCGCGCTGCTCGTCCAGCCGGGCGAGGGCCAGCAGATCCTCGACGAGCACGCCCATCCGCAGCGCCTCCTTCTCGATCCGGTCCATCGCGCGGGCGGTGTCCTCGTCGCCCTTGATCGCGCCCATTCGGTACAGCTCGGCATAGCCGCGCACGCTGACCAGTGGCGTGCGCAGCTCGTGGCTGGCGTCGCCGACGAATCGGCGCATCTGCTGCACGGACCGGTCCCGTTGCGCGATCGAGGCGTCGAGCCGGTCGAGCATCGTGTTGATCGCGCCGTTCAGGCGGCCGACCTCCGTGGTCGGCTCGAGATCGGCGAGGCGCTGGCTGAAGTCGCCGGCCGCGATCGCCATCGCCGTCGACTCCACGCGGCCGAGCCGGCGGAAGGTCAGCGTGACCAGTCCGCGCGTCGCGAGCGCCGCGACGATGATGGTGACCAGGGCCACGGTCGTGAAGACGCCGAAGAAGGTCGCGATGATGCGGTCCGGCTCATTCAGCGAGAGCGCGACGAACTGGATGAAGGTGATGTTCGAGGTCGGATCCTCGCGCACGGCGACCGCCGCGCGGAACTCGGACCCGTCCGCACCGCGCAGCACGATCGGATCGGTGCGTCCTGCGTCCAGGGTCGCGCGCGCCAGCGTGTACGTGGTGGGGAACTCGGGCTTCGTGGCCTTGGCCTCGCCACCGCCGGAGAACACCAGGGCGCCCTGGGCGTCGTAGACGGCGACGAAGTACTCCGACAGCCCGGGCCGCTCGTCCTTCAGGGCGGCGCTGAACCCGCCGGCAGCGTTCGGGGTGATCGTCGCGAGGTCACTGGTGACGAGCGCGGGCAGCTGCGACTCGACGTTGCCGATCAGCAGGTTGCGCAGGATCGGCATGGTGCCGATGCCGGTGACGATCAGGCCGAGCGCGAGCACGCCGACGGTGACGCCGGTGACCTTCGCGCGAAGGCTGATCCGGCGCCACCATCGCGTGATCGCGTCGGGCTCGCCCATCCGCTACGCGGTCTTCCCCACCTTGAGCATGTAGCCGAAGCCGCGCTTGGTCTGGATCACCGGCTCCTCGGTGTGCGGGTCGATCTTGCGGCGCAGGTACGAGATGTAGCTCTCCACGATGCCGGCGTCGCCGTTGAAGTCGTACTCCCAGACGTGGTCGAGGATCTGCGCCTTCGACAGCACCCGGTTGGGGTTCAGCATGAGATACCGCAGCAGCTTGAACTCGGTCGGGCTGAGCTCGATCGGGCTGGATCCGACGAACACGTCGTGCGTGTCCTGATCCATGGACAGCTCGCCGGCGCGGATCACCGACTCCTCGTCGGCCTGCATGGTGCGGCGCAGGATCGCCTGAGCGCGGGCGACGATCTCGTCCAGGGCGAAGGGCTTGGTGACGTAGTCGTCGCCGCCGGCGTTCAACCCCTCGATCTTGTCCTCGGTGTCGTCCTTCGCGGTGAGGAAGAGGATCGGCGCGGTGAACCCGGCGCCGCGCAGGCGCTTGGTCACGCTGAAGCCGTTCATGTCGGGCAGCATCACGTCGAGGATGATGAGGTCTGGCTCCTCCTCGAGCACGGCCGAGATCGTGGCCGCGCCGTTGGCCACCGTCTTCACCGAGAAACCGGCGAAGCTCAGGCCCGTGGAGAGGACATCGCGGATGTTGGGTTCGTCGTCGACGACCAGGATGCGCGCTTCAGTCATGCCCCCATTATGGTGACCGGATCCGTGTTCGGGCTGATTGCGGGCCATTCCTCTGGTGAAGCAGGGGTGCCGGGTGCAGAGTGATGCCATGAAGATCGACATCATCGAACACGAGGGCCCGTACCGGGTGGGCGTCATCGTCGGCAGCCTCTCGAAGGAGTCCATCAACCGTCGTCTCGCGAACGCGCTGACCCATCTCGCTCCCGAGGGGTTCGAGTTCTTCGAGATCTCCTACGCCGACCTGCCGCTGTACAACCGCGACTTCGACGCCGACTATCCGCAGGTCGCGCTCGATTTCAAAGCTCAGGTCGCGAGCGCCGATGCGCTGCTGTTCGTCACCCCCGAATACAACCGCTCACTCCCGGGGCCGCTCAAGAACGCGATCGACTGGGGCAGCAGGCCGTGGGGGCAGAACGTGTGGGCGCACAAGCCGACCGGGGTGGTCGGCGCCTCCATGGGTGCCATCGGCACCGCGGTCGGTCAGCAGTCGCTGCGGGCGACGCTCGGCTTCCTCAACGCACGGCAGATGACCGCGCCCGAGGCCTACATCCACTACTCCCCGGGACTCATCGACGACGACGGACGCGTCACCACGCCGGGCACCGAGGAGTTCCTGCGTCAGTTCATGGCGGCGTTCGCGGAGTACACGGCGCGGGTGCTGACGGTCATCCCGCAGGCCTGAGCCGGCACCGGCCGCTCAGTCGTCCAGGGCGGCATGCACGGCACGCGCGATCACCTCGCGGATCGGGGCGTGGGGATCGACGGTGACCCGGTGCAGCAGCAGACCGTCGCCGGCGGCCATCACCAACGCGGTGCGGGGCGCCGCTGCATCTCCGCCGAGCTGCGTCAGGATCCCGCGCACCCAGGCCTCCATGCCGAGCCGTTGCTCCCGCAGCGGTCGCGCGGCGTCCTCGTCCGCCTCCAGGAACAGCGCGTAGCGCGCCCTGGTCCGCGCCGCGAGGGGGCCGGACTGGAGCTCGATCATTCGGGAGAGCGTGTCGATGAAGTCGTCGGCGGAGCCGATGTCCGGGAGGCCGGCGTCCGCGCGCTCCTGGGTCGCCAGCCACTCGACGACACCGGAGACGAGCGCTGCCCGGGTGCGGAAGTGATTCGACGTGGATCCTGGAGGGAGTGCGGCGGCAGCGTCGACGCGGCCATGGGTGAGCGCGCGGATCCCCTCTGTGCCGATCAGTGCCACAGCGGCATCGAGCGCCCGACGTCGCGTAGTGCTCATGGGACGAGCGTAGATCACTATTTTCATAGTAGAGACGACACTATGATCGTAGTACCCTGAGAGGGCGAACCGCAGCGGTCCGCGCAGTGCGACGACAGGGAGGTCGCGCCATGAACGCATCCGCATCCGTCTCTGCGGAATGGTCGCCACCGCTCCCCGAGGCAGCCGGTTTCACCCACACGATGGTGATGACACGGGGTCTGCGCACCCATGTGGCGTCGATCGGCACGGGCGATCCGGTCGTTCTTCTACACGGGTTCCCGATGCACTGGTGGCAGTGGCGCACCATCGCGCCGGCGATCGCCGCAGAGGGATACCACGTGGTCTGTCCGGATCTGCGCGGCTCAGGCTGGCCCGAGGCCGACGATGCACGGTTCGGGGCGGAGTCCCAGCTGGATGACGTGACCGCGGTGCTGGACGCTCTCGGCATCGGCGCTGCGCGATTCCTCTGCCACGACATGGGAGCCATCTCCGGGATGCAGCTGGCGTACCGGAACCCGGAGCGCGTGCGGGCGATCGTGCAGGTGGCGGTGCCGCCGGGGTTCATGGAGTTCTCGCCCCGGCTGATGCCGGCGTTCTCGCACATGCCCGCGCTGGTCCTGCACCGCGCGGGGAGCTCGTTGCGATATCTGTTCGGACCGAGGTACGCGGCGCACCGGATGGCCGACGAAACGATCGAGGGCTACCTGCGGGCGCACGAGCGCCCTGAGATCGAACGTGCCGTGGCAGCGCTGTACCGCGGCATGGTGATCCCGGTCTCGAGGCGGCTGATGGGCGGCGTTTACAAGCGGATGCGCCTGCGCCCGCCCATGCTTTGCGTGTTCGGCAGCGAGGACGGCCCGTTCGCAGAGGCGACGGTGCGCCGCATCTGTCGGAACAGTGCGCAGCACGCCGACCGGTTCGAGCTCGCTTTCGTCGACGGCGGCGCGCATTTCCTCACCGATGACCGTCCCGACGAGGTCGTCCGGCTGGCGTTGGAATGGTTCGCCGGCGCGGCCTGACGCCGCGTCGTGCGTCAGGCCGCCTCGAGCTCGTGCGCGTCCATGATCGTGTAGCTGTAGCCCTGCTCGGCGAGGAAGCGCTGCCGGTTCTGCGCGTAGTCCTGGTCCACCGTGTCGCGCGCGATGAGCGTGTAGAAGCTCGCCGTGTGCCCCGACTGCTTCGGCCGCAGAAGCCGTCCCAGGCGCTGCGCCTCCTCCTGGCGGGAGCCGAAGGATCCGGAGACCTGGATCGCGACCGAGGCCTCGGGCAGGTCGATCGAGAAGTTCGCGACCTTCGAGACCACGAGCAGCTCGATCTCGCCCTCGCGGAACTGCCGGTAGAGCTCCTCGCGCTCGTCGACCGGGGTCGCGCCCGTGATCGACGGCGCGTTCAGAGCCTGGGACAGCTCTTCGAGCTGGTCGAGGTACTGCCCGATCACGAGGATCCGCTCGCCGGGGTGCTTGGCGATGAGCTCGCGCACGGCGGTGATCTTCGCCGGTGCCGACGCCGCCAGCCGGTAGCGCTCGTCGTCGGTCGCGGCGGCGTATTCGAGCCGGTCGTCCGGCGGCAGGTCGACGCGCACCTCGTAGCAGGCGGCGGGGGAGATGAAGCCCTGCGCCTCGATCTGCTTCCACGGGGCGTCGAAGCGCTTGGGGCCGATGAGGCTGAACACGTCGCCTTCGCGGCCGTCCTCGCGCACGAGCGTCGCGGTGAGGCCGATCCTGCGCCGCGCCTGAAGATCGGCGGTCAGCTTGAACACCGGCGCCGGGAGCAGGTGCACCTCGTCGTAGACCACGAGGCCCCAGTCCATCTCGTCGAGCAGGCTGAGGTGCGCGTACTGGCCCTTCCGCTTCGCGGTGAGGATCTGGTAGGTCGCGATCGTGACCGGCTTGACCTCCTTCACCTGCCCCGAGTACTCGCCGATCTCCTCGGGAGTGAGGCTGGTGCGCTTGATCAGCTCATCGCGCCACTGCCGCGCCGACACCGCGTTCGTGACGAGGATGAGCGTGGTGGTCTTCGTGGCGGCCATCGCGCCGGCGCCGACGATCGTCTTCCCTGCGCCGCAGGGGAGCACCACCACGCCCGAGCCGTCCTTCGCGAACGCGTCGACCGCCTGCTGCTGGTAGGGGCGCATCGTCCAGCCGTCCTCGGCCAGACCGATCTCGTGCGGGGTGCCCGGGGTGTAGCCGGCGAGGTCCTCCGCGGGCCAGCCGATCTTCAGGAGCTCCTGCTTGATCTGCCCGCGCGCCCAGGCGTCCACGACGTAGACGTCGGGGGCCGGGTGGCCGATGAGGAGCGGCTGGATGCGCTTGTTGCCGGCGACCTGGGTCAGCACCGCCGGATCCGAGGAGCGCAGGATGAGCACGCCCTCGTCGTCGCGCTCGATCACGAGGCGGCCGTAACGGTTCACGGTCTCGCGGATGTCGACCGACACGGAGGGCGGCACCGGGAAGCGCGACCAGCGATCGAGCGTGTCGAGCATGTCGTCGGCGGTGTGCCCCGCGGCGCGGGCGTTCCACAGGCCCAGCCGGGTGATCCGGTAGGTGTGGATGTGCTCGGGTGCGCGCTCCAGCTCGGCGAAGATCGCGAGCTCGTGCCGCGCGCTCTCGGCGTCGGCGTGCGCGACCTCGAGCAGCACGGTGCGGTCGCTCTGGACGATCAGCGGGCCATCAGACATAGCGGATCAGTCTACCGGTCGCGTCGAGGTCGGGGCGCGCGCCGGTGGTGTCGGCGACGCGTGCTGCGCTCAGGATCCCGCGTCCTCGAGAGGGCGGGTCGACAGGATCGAGCGGATCGGGAGCGTGCGCTCCACGTCGCTCGCCCGATCCCGGCCCCGCAGGCGGCCGCCGCCGAAGCCGGTCACCTCGAGGACGAGCTCGCGCGCGGTGCCGTCGGGCATGGCGACCTCCACGGCGAGCACGGCGCGCTGCCGGGCCGCGTGTTCGAGCTCGCGCTCCAGCCACGCCGCGTCGGCGTCCTCCTCCCGCGCCTCGCGCAGGCGGGCGAGGAGTGCGGCGTAGCGCGCGGCGTCGTCGGGCGATGGCGGCGCGCTCGCCGCGGTGGCGCGCACGGGCCGCTCCACCGCCCCGTCGGCGTCGACGAGGGCCGCCGGGTAGTGCTCGTCGCTGAGCGCCCAGAACACCGTGTCGCGGTTCACGCGGGTCGTGAGCACCGCGGTTCCGTCGGCGGTCGTCTCTGGCACGAGCCCGAGCGGGCGCAGAGCCTGGTCCACCCCGATCGCCTGCAGCAGGTGCTCGTCGGCGCTGCGCACCCGCGTGCGTCCGCTCCCGGGATCCGTCCCGACCTGCACCTGCCCGTGCCGGCTGGCGCTCTGCGCGAGCAGGTAGCGCAGCGGCTGGGGAACGCCGGTCAGCGAGATGTCCTCGAGGAAGGCGAGCACGCTCTCCTCCGTCTCGCCGGAGGACAGGCCGGCGGTCAGCGAGTCGGCCGTGAAGCGGTAGGACGACGCCTGGCTCGCGGACTCCCGCGTCGCCATCGCGCGCAGGCGGAGATCCAGCGCGGGCAGGAGGGGCCCGGGGGCGATCGCGGTGAGGTCGTTCTGCAGGAAGATCCGATCGACCTCCGCCGGCACGTAGGCGCTCAGGCCCTGCGGATCCGGCTCCGCGCCCTCCCGCGCGGCGCGGGCCCACGGGGTCTCCGCGCCCACGCCGCCCGCTGCGTGCTCCGGGCCGTCGGCGACGAGGCCCAGCAGACGGGCCTGGCGGACGAGCGCGGCCGCGCGGTCGGACCACGACGGATCCCACGGGTGCTCGTCGGGCCAGGCCGCGAGCGGGATCCAGCCGCCCTCCTGCGTGCGCAGCGCTGCGGGCAGCGAGGCTCGGAACCCGCCGACCAGCCGGGCCCAGCGCTCCGGGCCCGCGAGGCGGAGCCACACGGCGCCGGCGTCGGACAGCCGCAGCGTGCGCTCGACGGGCAGCAGCAGGCCTGCTCCGGCGGCGAGGCCCAGGACGTCGTCGAGGAGCGCCGCGTCGTCGGGCAGTCCGCGGTCGATGAGCCGCCGCTTCTCGGAGAGCCCGACCGTGCCTCCGGCGAGCAGGGCGAGAGGGCCCTCCTCCGCGAGCAGGAGGGCGTCGGCGAGGGTGGCGACCGTCGTGAAGGCGCGCTCCGCCGCGCGCGCGACGGCGGCCTCATCGAGTCCCTGCGGGGTCTCCGGCCGGTGCGGTTGCGGGATCTCCCGCCCGGCGACCGCCGCGGCGACCGACGGTGCGACCGGGCCGTCGGCCGGGGGGAGGAGGGCCAGCGCGCGCAAGGCCTCGGCCGCGGCGCCGGCATCGCCGCCGGATGCCGCTGCGCGCAGTCCCGCGGCCTCCTGGCGGGTCAGGCGGGGGAGGGCCTTCGCCACGGACGACGGATCCAGCAGCGCCTCAGCCGCGTCGAAGAAATCGTTCCACGACGCGTCGGGGCGCACCTCGCGGCGGCGGAACAGCGCGGCGAGCTGGTCGTCCGTGCGCGCGGACAGCGCCTCGGCGAGAAGGCGCGCGTGGGTGCTCATGGGAGAACAGCTCGCAGGGCGTCAGGAACGCCGGGCTGCGCGGCCTCTCCGCACGAAGCTCATGATGAGCAGCACGACGATCATGAGGAACGCGATCGGCAGGCCCCAGAACGGGAAGACGCCGACGATCGGCCAGGCGCCGTGCGTGAAATCGGCCTGTTTCATGCCGAGCGCTGTGCCGAGGATGATCGTGAAGAAGCAGATCACCGAGAGGGCAGCCAGCGTCAGCGAGCCGAACGTGAGGAACCGGTCGATCCCGCGGATCTCCGGTTCGGGGGCTGGCGGCCGAGTGCTCATCCCGCCCAGCCTACCCGCTCGCCGACCGGTAGGCTGGTGGGGTGCGGAGCTTCCGCACGCGTCCCGATCGGATCCCGTCGGATCCATCTCCACGAACGATGCAGCGAGGTTTCTCCCATGCCCACCGGCAAGGTCAGGTTCTACGACGACGAGAAGGGGTTCGGCTTCATCACCACCGATGACGGCCAGGACGTCTTCCTGCACGCCACGTCCCTCCCCGCCGGGTCCACGGTCAAGGCCGGCACCCGTGTCGAATTCGGCGTCGCCGACGGCAAGCGCGGGCTGCAGGCGCTCTCGGTGCGTGTGCTCGAGGCTCCGGTGAGCCTGGCGAAGACGAAGCGCAAGCCCGCCGACGACATGGCGGTGATCGTCGAGGACCTGGTCAAGCTCCTCGACGGCATCGGCGGCGACCTGCGTCGCGGCCGATACCCGTCTTCCAGCCACGGCCGCAAGATCGCCGCCGTGCTGCGCAACGTCGCCGAGGATTTCGATGCCTGACACCGACGCCGCCGGCCTCGAGGAGCTCGAGCCGTCCGGTTCGCTCGCCGAGCAACCGGCCGACGTCGCGCCGGCGGTCGAGGAGCGCTTCGCGGTCGACACGCCGCTTCCGGTCTCCCTGCCGAACGAGCGCCTGCTCGGCGCGCGGGACCTGGCTCTCGCCGCACTGCACGAGATCACCCCGGCCTCGACGGTGGGACCGCCCGCGGGTTATCTGCCGGAGGCCGACGGCGTGATCTCCCTGCGGTTCCAGAACCGCCTCGGCGGGTATCCCGGGTGGTACTGGACCGTGTCCGTCGCCCAGGTCGACGACGAAGAGCCCACCGTGCTCGAGGCCGAGCTGCTCCCCGGCGACGGCGCGCTGCTCGCTCCTGAGTGGGTGCCGTGGGCCGAGCGCCTCGCGGAGTACCGCGCGCACCAGGCCGAGCTCGCCGCGTCCGCAGAGCATGACGGCGCGGACGACGCGTCGGCGGGGTCGGACGAAGAGCTCGACGCGGACGCCGACGATCTCGACGCCGACGATCTCGATGACGAGCTCGACGACGAGGAAGGCGACCGGCCTCGGCTGCACGCCGGCGATCTGGACGGCGTGGACATCGACGAGCTCGACGTGTCCGCCGCTGCGGAAGGCGACGACGCGGACGATGACGACGAAGAGTCTGATGGCGAGGAGTCGGACGATGACGACTCGGATGAGGACGACGACTCGGATGAGGACGACGCCGAGGAGGAGTGATCCTCCGGCTGAGCGGACATGAGAAAGGGCGCCCCTCCGGGGACGCCCTTTCTCATGTCCGGTCTGCAGCCGTCAGGCGTCGCGGTGCTCCAGGGCGTAGTCGATCGAGCGGATCAGCTGGCGCACGTCGTCGGGCTCGATCGAGACGAACGTCGCGATGCGCAGCTGGTTGCGGCCGAGCTTGCGGTATGGCTCCGTGTCGACGATGCCGTTGGCGCGCAGCGTCTTGGCCACGGCCGCGGCGTCGACCGAGTCGTCGAAGTCGATCGTGGCGACCACGGGGGAGCGGTCGGCCGGGTCCGCGACGAACGGGGTCGCGACGGGGCTCGCCTCGGCCCAGCGGTACAGCTCCTGCGACGACTCGGCCGTGCGGGCCGCGGCCCAGGCGAGGCCGCCGTTGCCGTTGATCCACTGCAGCTGCGAGTCGAGCAGGTGCAGGGTCGTGAGCGCGGGGGTGTTGAGCGTCTGCTCGAGGCGTGAGTTGTCGACCGCGTTCTTCAGGCTGAGGAACTCGGGGATGTACCGGCCGGAGGCTGCGATGCGCTCGATGCGCTCGATCGCGGCCGGCGAGACCGCGGCGAACCAGAGGCCGCCGTCGGAGCCGAGGTTCTTCTGCGGAGCGAAGTAGTAGACGTCCGTCTCGGTCACGTCGAAGTCGATGCCGCCCGCGGCGCTCGTCGCGTCGATGACGGTGAGCGCACCGTCGGCCGCGACCCGCCGGATCGGCGAGGCCACCCCGGTGGACGTCTCGTTGTGCGGCCACGCGTACACGTCCACGCCGTCGACGATCTCGGCCTCCGCGCGCGCGCCGGGCTCGGCGTTGCGCACATCCGGCGCCTGCAGCCACGGGGCGGCGGCGGCCTTGGCGAACTTCCCGCCGAACTCTCCCGACACCAGGTTCTGCGCGCGGTTCTCGATGAGGCCGAACGCGGCGGCGTCCCAGAACGCGGTGGATCCGCCGTTGCCGAGGATGATCTCGTACCCCTCGGGCAGGCGGAACAGGGAGGATAGTCCTTCTCGCACGCTGCGCACCAGGTTCTTCACCGGCGCCTGGCGGTGCGAGGTGCCCAGCAGGCTCGATCCGACGGCGGCGAGGGTGCTCACCTGCTCCGGGCGGATCTTGGACGGGCCGCATCCGAAGCGGCCGTCGACGGGCAGAAGTTCGCGGGGAATCTCGATCGCCATGCACAGATTCTAGGCGGGGGCGCGGGGCCTCTCCCGACCGTGTGACGCCCCGCGACGGGCGTGCGCTGAGGGTCATGACGGTGCACGGCACGACAGCGCCGGGGCACATCCGCAGAAGGTAGGCTTGCCTAACAGCTTGCAGCCGCGCGTACGGCACGACCACACAGGGGGATCCATGGCCGATCTGATCGACACCACGGAGATGTACCTCCGCACCATCCTCGAGCTCGAGGAGGAGAACATCGTCCCGCTGCGCGCTCGCATCTCCGAGCGCCTCGGCCACTCCGGCCCGACGGTGTCGCAGACGGTCGGCCGCATGGAGCGCGACGGTCTCGTGGTGGTCTCCGAGGACCGCCGCCTCGAGCTGACCGAGGCCGGACGCCGCAAGGCCGTGGACGTCATGCGCAAGCACCGCCTCGCCGAGCGCCTGCTGTCCGACGTCATCGGGCTGGACTGGGCCTATGTGCACGACGAGGCCTGCCGCTGGGAGCACGTGATGAGCGAGCAGGTGGAGCGCCGGCTCGTCGAACTGCTGGGCCACCCCACCGAGTCGCCCTACGGCAACCCGATCCCCGGCCTCGACCAGCTCGGCGGCACTCCCGCGCGCACCTTCGACGAGGGCGTGATCGGCCTCGTCGAGCACATGAACACGGCGGGCACGCCGACCGAGGGCACGGTGCGCCGCCTCGCGGAGCCCGCGCAGGTCGACCCGGAGCTGCTGGAGCAGCTGCGGGACGCCGGCGTCGTCCCCGGGGCGCGCGGGCGGTTCCGCTTCAACGAGGGCTACGTCCTCATCGAGGTGGACGGACAGGACGAGGGCCTCGAACTGCCCGTCGAGCTCGCCTCGCACATCTTCCTCGTCGCCTGAGCGGATCGCGGGGCCCCGCCGCGTCGGAGCCTGGGCGTCACCTGTGCGCTGGGCGCCGGATCCGCGGGAAATCAACGTTCAGCGGATCCCTAGGTCGGTGTGACTCGCCCGTGACTTTCGGGTAGCGTCGAAGGGCCGTCGTCCTCTACCCGTCGACGGAGTCCACGGCGCTCGCCTCATCGGCCCGTCGCCGCCGTGGGCAGACGTGCGTCCGCGCCCTGTGCGGACCGACCGTATGACGACGGACCGGTGCGGCGACGTGCAGAGGCCGGAGGACAGACTTTGCCTGAGACTACGATCGAGACGACGACCACCGCGAGCCCGGCAGTCGAGGACCGCACGATGGCGCGCTCCCGCTCCGCCGCACTGGTGCGTCCGGTGCGCACCGTCGCCATCCTCGGCGCCGTCGGCGCACTGGTGGCCGCGATCGCGCTTCCCGCGTTCGCCTCGGCCAGCGGGCCCGCCGACGCCGGCCCCGTGACGGCCGAGCGGCTCGCGGCGGACAACGCGCAGTCGATCGTGGTCGCCTCCGAGGCGACCCAGGCGCCGACGACGCGGGAGCAGTTCATCGCGACCACCCCCGACGAGATCGAGAAGCGCAAGGCGGAGGAGGCCGCGGCAGCGCGCGCCGCCGCCGCGGCGGCCACGGTCTCGTCCAGCTCCCGTCCGTCGATCGCCGGTCTCGCCCTCGTGGCGCCGGGCTCCGGCGCGGTGCGCTACCCCGTGACGAGCTTCACGCCGGGCGAGGGACCCGGATCCGGTCGCGGCCATGAGGGGTGGGACATGATCGCCCCCGAGGGCACGCCGATCTACGCGGCGGCCGCCGGCACCGTGACGGCCTCCGCCGAGAGCATCGGCGGCTACGGCGTCTCGATCATGATCATGAGCAACCTCAACGGCACCATGGTGGAGACCCGCTACGGGCACATGGTGTACGGGAGCCGGATGGTCGAGGTCGGCGATCAGGTCGCGGCCGGTCAGCTGATCGGTCTGGTCGGCAACACCGGGAACTCCTACGGGTCCCACCTGCACTTCGAGGTGCGCATCGGTGGTTCCGTGCTCGATCCCGAACCCTGGCTCGCCGCGAACGCGGGCTGATCCCGTCGTTCCGCTCCCGCATCGGAGTGCGATCCGCGACCGGTGCGAGACCTTTCTGCGAATCCAGGGGTGACACGATCATCACGATCGGGTAACGTCGGGGAGGTCGTCGGCGAGAAGCCCGCCGACGATCACCGTGACGGAGCCTCCCGGTTCGTCACCGCCACGGTTACCCCGAGCACGATGCAGGACGTCGTGCATGCGACTGCGGACGAACCGGCGCACCGCGCCGAGGCCTGGAGGAAAAGCCCTGTGGCTGGAGAACTCGAAAAGACCACGCGCTCCGAGGTGACCCGCTCGACCCGGAGCACGGCCGCCCCCAAGGCCGGACGGTCCGTGGTCCGATCCATCCGATCCGTGTCGATCCTGGCCGCGGTCGGCGCCCTGGTCGCCGCGATCGCCCTCCCGGCGCTCGCCACCGGCACGACCGCGTCCGCCGGCGCATCGCCCGTGACGGCGCAGCAGGTCGCCGCGCACAACGCGCAGTCGATCGTGGTCGCCTCCGAGGCGACCCAGGCGCCGAGCACGCGGGAGCAGTTCACCGCGACGACGCCCGACGAGATCGCGCAGAAGAAGGCGGCGGAGGAGCAGGCGAAGGCGCTCGAAGCGGCGAAGGCCGCCGCTCTCGCCTCGGCCTCGGCGACGACCGCCTCCGTGCGCACGAGCATGCCGTCCATCGCGCAGCCCGGTCAGGTCATCTACCCGATGGTGGCCGGCAGCTACACCCTGAGCGACGGCTTCGGCGCCGCTCGCAGCGGGCGCAGCCACATGGGGCAGGACTTCGCGGCCCCGATCGGCACGCCCATCTACGCGATCGCGGACGGCTGCGTCACCATCTCCCAGGGCGGCTACGGCGGTTACGGCGAGACGGTCGAGATCTCCCACCCGGCGCTCAGCGGCTCGGGCGCCCTCTCCACGCTGTACGGGCACATGAACACCCGCGCGGTCTCGGTGGGCCAGTGCGTCACCGCCGGACAGTACCTCGGCGAGGTCGGCAACACCGGGTGGGTTTCCGGCTCCTGCCTGCACTTCGAGGTGCTGATCAACAACACCGAGATCGACCCGCTCGCCTGGCTCGAGGCCAACGTGCTCTGAGCGGCCTCAGAGCCGACACGGACGCCGTTCACCGGAAGTTCTCCGTGCTGTCGTAGCGGCATGGGTTAGCCTGATTCCGTCGTCGCAAGGGCGGAGGAACACGATGGGACGAATACCGGCCATCCGAACCACGGATGCACTCGGTCGCCTCGTCCTTCGGCATTGCCCGCAGGATCTGCACGGAATCCCCGTGCGCTCACGGCGCTGTCTCTCGTAGACAGCGCCGTTTTCGTATCCAGCGGACCCTCTGCCTGCGCGCGGTCGAGAACCCGGGAAGCCGTCCCGGGCGAATCGAAGGGATGCAGGATGCGCACACTGGTGCTCAACGCAGGGTACGAACCGCTCGCGATCGTGTCGTTCCGACGCGCTCTCGTGCTGGTGATGAACCAGAAGGCCTCTGTCGTCGAATGCGTCGACGACGATCCGGTCTGGGCCGCGAACGGACGCTTCGACCGCCCGGCCGTGATCGTGCTCAGCCGCTACGTGCGGATGCCCAGGACGCGGTATGCGCCGGTGACGCGACGCGGGGTGCTGCGCCGGGACGGCAACCGCTGCGGATACTGCGGGAAATCGGCGTCCACGATCGATCACGTCCTCCCGCGCTCGCGCGGAGGCAAGAACTCCTGGGAGAACCTCGTCGCGTGCTGCCTCCGCTGCAACAACGTGAAGAGCGACCGCACGCCGCAGGAGATGGGCTGGGAGCTGCGCCTGAACCCGGGCCCGCCGCGCGGCACCGGATGGACCGTGCGCGGATCCGAGCGCAGTGACCCGAGCTGGGAGCCGTACCTGGCGATGGCGGCGTAGAGCAGCGCGGCCGATCGTTAGACTGGGAGTGCGCCTTCGTAGCTCAGCCGGATAGAGCGGCCCTCTCCTAAAGGGCAGGTCGCAGGTTCGAATCCTGTCGGGGGCACTCCGCGCAGACATGACGAAAGGGACCGCTCCGAGGAGCGGTCCCTTTCGTGTCGGGGATCAGTGCGCGGCGCGATAAGCCTCGATCACGTCGGCCGGGATGCGGCCGCGCTCGGAGAGCTTGTATCCGTTCTCGCCGGCCCAGGCGCGGATCGACGCGGTCTCCGGGTTCCGGTTCGGACGCTTGGATGCCGAGACCGCGCGCCCGGTCGCCGCGCGCTGGGTGCGTCGTCCGGAGGAGATGTACGGTGCGAGCGCGGCGCGCAGGTCTGCCGCGTGTGCGCTGGTCAGGTCGATCTCATAAGCGGATCCGTCCAGCGAGAAATGCACGGTCTCGCCTTCCCCGACCTCGAGAACGGAACCGTCGATATCGTCGACGAGCTGATGAACGATTTTGCGTGCCATGCTGAAGAATCTACGGGCAGGAAATGCGCAGGGCAATCATTGGAATGCGGAATGTCACGCATGGCCTTCGTCGATGAGTTTCAATCCGACAATGCAGCCGACCAATCCGAGGATCAGAACGATCCGGATCCAGGAAACCGCGGAATCGCCGGTGATCATCGCCCAGATCACCGTGAGCGACGCGCCGATTCCGACCCAGACGGCATAGGCGGTGGCAGTCGGGATCTCCCGCATCGCCCAGCCGAGTCCGAACATGGACGCAGCAAGGCCGATGACGAACACTACGCTCGGCCAGAGTCTGGTGAATCCCTCGGACTTGCCGAGCGCTGTCGCCCATACGGCTTCGCACAGTCCGGAGATGATGAGCACGATCCACGCCATGGCGGGCCTCCTGAGAGCCAGTCTTTTCGCTGTCCGGGTACTGGCCCGCCTCGTCCGGGTGCGCAAACGCGCTGCCTCCAGGGTAGCGAGTGCACCTGAGCAGGAGCAGGGCAGCGCGGGCCCGGGCACTGGCGGCGGCGATCAGGGCATCAGGCCTTCGCGGCGCGCCGCGGCCACGGCGGCGTGCCGCGTCGGGGCGTCCAGCTTCGCCATCGCGGTCCCCAGATACGCCTTGACCGTCGACTCGCGCAGCCCCAGCTCCTCCGCGATCTGCGCATTGGTGCGCCCGAGGGCGGCGCAGGCCAGCACATCCCTCTCCCGCGGGGAGAGGTGCACGTCCGGCGCATTCGGCGGCGAGGCCGGCGCCGAGAGCGCGAGCAGCCGGCGCTCGAGGTCGCCGAGGCGCGTGCGCACCGCCGGATCCTGCACGAGCGCGGCGACGGAGCGCAGCTCGGCGAAGCCCTCCCGCAGGCTCTCGCGCTGAGCGGGGCTCAGTTCCGGCGGGGGAGTGGGGGCGTTCGCCGCGCGCAGGCGGCGCTCCACCTCCTCGCGGATGCGCAGCTCGCCCGCGAGCTCCTCGGCGATCTGCATCGCGGGCGCGGCGGCGACGCCTCCCGCGGGTGATTCGTCCCAGGCACCGGCGTACAGGACGCCGCGCGGTCGGCCCGAGACGACCACGGGGATCGCGAGCAGGGTGCGCAGCCCCTCGCCGAGCACGAAACCGTCGTAGTCGTGGGTGATCTGCCGTGACGAGCCGTAGTCGTGCGTCATGCGCGGGCGCAGCTCGGTCATCGCCCGCCCGCCGAGTCCGCGCTGAGGCTGCACGCGCAGGCCCTCCAGGCTGCGGGTGCGCGAGCCGACGATCGATGTCACCGGCACCTCGCCGCCGGACAGCAGACCGCCGAACGCGACCGGGAACCGGGTGCGGCGGATGAGCTCGCGCACGGCCTGCGCGATGAGATCCGCATCGGATCCGATGGTCTCGAAGGTGCTCACCGACTACCAACTTCCGGGGGTGACGTCCGCGTCCCCGCCTTTCGTAGCGTCGACGCTATCACCTCGGCGCGCATCGGGGCGCGTCGCAGGACACCGATATGAGGCAAGGAGGCCCCAGGTCCGAATCCACTGATGCGCGGCGTTCGCACGCGATCGACTATCTGCAGGTGCAGCAGTCCCCACCGTTCCAGAGATTGCGCAAGGATCACCGGTCCTTCGTGTTCCCGCTCGCCGCACTGTTCCTGGTGTGGTACTTCGTGTACGTGCTGCTCGCGGCATTCGCGCCGGAGTTCATGGCGCAGCGGGTCTGGGGCGACATCACCATCGGGCTGCTGTTCGGGCTGGGCCAGTTCGTGACCACGTTCGCCATCACCATGGGCTATGTCGCATTCGCGAATCGCCGCCTGGATCCGCAGTCCGCGCGCATTCGCGAGACGCTGGAGAACGCGGAGGGCGACGCATGAGCGTCCGCGCCGTCGCCGATGCGACGCTCGAGCAGAGCAATCCGATCCTGAACATCTCGGTGTTCCTCGCGTTCGTCGCGGTGACCCTGTTCATCGTGATCAGGGCGAGCCGCAACAACAGGACCGCCGCCGACTACTACGCCGCAGGGCGCAGCTTCTCCGGGCCGCAGAACGGGTTCGCGATCGCGGGCGACTATCTCTCCGCGGCATCGTTCCTCGGCATCTGCGGCGCGATCGCCGTCAACGGATACGACGGATTCCTCTACTCGATCGGATTCCTCGTCGCCTGGCTGGTGGCGCTGCTGCTGGTCGCCGAGCTCATGCGCAACACCGGCAAGTTCACGATGGCCGACGTGCTGTCCTTCCGACTGCAGCAGCGCCCGGTGCGGATGGCGGCGGCCCTGACGACCCTCGCCGTGTGCTTCTTCTATCTGCTCGCGCAGATGGCGGGCGCCGGAGGCCTGGTCTCGCTCCTGCTCGGAATCAGCGACCGGCTGGGCCAGTCGCTCATCATCGCCGTGGTCGGCGTGCTCATGATCGTCTACGTGCTCATCGGCGGCATGAAGGGCACGACCTGGGTGCAGATCGTCAAGGCCGGCCTGCTGATCGCCGGGGCGGTCGCGATGACGATCTGGGTGCTGGCGTTGAACGGCTTCAGCCTGAACATCCTGCTGGAGAGCGCCGTCGCCGCATCGACGTCCGACCCCAAGGACGCGATCCTCGGCCCGGGGCTGAAGTACGGCGCCAATCCGTGGGACTTCCTCTCGCTCGCCCTGGCCCTGGTGCTCGGCACAGCGGGTCTGCCGCACGTGCTGATGCGGTTCTACACCGTGCCCACGGCCAAAGAGGCCCGTCGCTCGGTGGTGTGGGCGATCTGGCTGATCGGCGTCTTCTACCTGCTCACGCTGGTGCTGGGCTACGGCGCCGGAGCCCTGGTCGGGCCGGAGACGATCACGAAGGCGCCCGGAGGGGTGAACTCCGCCGCGCCCCTTCTCGCGCTCCACCTGGGCGGACCGGTGCTGATGGGCTTCATCTCGGCTGTCGCGTTCGCCACGATCCTCGCCGTCGTCGCCGGGCTCACGATCACGGCGGCGGCGTCGTTCGCGCACAACATCTACGCGAACGTGGTCAAGCGCGGCAGGGGCGGCGACGACGGGGAAGCAGACCCGAACGGGGAGGTGCGCGTGGCACGCCGCACGGTGATCGTCATCGGTGTGCTGGCGATCCTCGGCGGCATCGGGGCGCAGGGGCAGAACATCGCCTTCCTCGTGGCCCTCGCCTTCGCGGTCGCCGCCTCGGCGAACCTTCCGACGATCCTCTACTCGCTGTTCTGGAAGCGCTTCACGACCCGTGGTGCCGTCTGGAGCATGTACGGCGGGCTCGCGGCGGCGGTCATCCTGATCGTGCTTTCGCCGGTGTTCTCGGGGAAGCCGACGTCGTTCCTGCCGGGTGTCGACTTCGCGATCTGGCCGCTCGAGAATCCCGGGATCCTCTCCATCCCGCTCGGCTTCCTCCTGGGATGGCTCGGATCCGTCCTCGACCGCGGCACCGAGGACCGTCGTCTCGCGGCCGAGATGGAGGTGCGCTCGCTCACCGGCTACGGCGCGGAGAAGGCGGTCGAGCACTGAGGCGCGTCCGCCCCGGCGGCCTACACGCCGGGGCGGACGCCGTCCGCGGGCGGGCGATGCGCGGCGGCGTCGGACTCGAGCTCCAGCAGGTACTGCTTGCGCTCGGGGTGGGCGCCGTACTGCCCGGGCGAGCCGTCGGCGCGCACCACACGGTGCACGGGCACGACGATCGAGAACGGTGTGGTGCGGCACGCCGTGCCGACGGCCCTGGCCGCCCCGGGGCTCCCGGCGAGCGCCGCCACCTCGCCGTAGCTCGCGGTCTCGCCCCAGGGGATCTCGCACACCGCCTGCAGGGCCGTCCGGGTGAAGCCGTTCGCGAGCCGCCAGTCCAGGCGCAGCTCCTGGTCGAAGCGGATCGGCTCCCCGTCGAAGTAGGCGCGCAGCAGCTCGTCGATCTCCGCTCCCGCTCCCGGATCCGGCTCCGGCAGCGTGTGCAGCATCCGGGTGATCGCCTCGAGCGCCCACGGGGAGTCGCGGTGCATGCCCTCCGGCAGATCGAAGGCGACCAGTCCGTCATCGGAGAAGACGAGGAGCGCATCCCCGAACGGGGTGTCGGCGAAGTCGTAGCGGAAGCTCATGCCCCCATCCTCGATCACGCCGCCGACGCCGCCGGCGGGGAGCGCGCAAACGGGGGGAAGAAGTCGGAAAAGGCCCGCTGTGGAGGGAGAACGGAGCTGAATCCGGCAAAACCCAGCGGATCTGACGGTTCCACCCGTCCGACACGCCTAGTCTTTGTCGTGTGTGGCGACGTGACGGGAAGAATGCGGAGGACAGGTCCGTGACGCCCAGCGACGTCGATGTGGCAGAACCGGGAGTGCGCGTCGCGCATGCGGCGACGACCGAGCGCGCGCGTCTGAGGGCGGAGGCGGCCGAGCTCGGCGGACCCTCGCCGCTCACCGCGTATCGCGACGTCGCGGCAGCAGGCATCGACATCTCGCGGGCGCATCCGGGGAGCCTGCCGCAGTTCATCACCGGTCGATCGACCCTGCTGTCCAACCTTTTCCGCGACGAGGTGGGTCTGCGCAACGCACGCCTGGCCGCCGACCGCATCACGGCGAAGAACACCGAACTGCGCACGGTGCGCGGCCTCGACGCGGTGCACCTCGCGGTCGGCTTGTGCACCTGGCGCATCGGCGGCGTCGACTACGCCGCGCCGATGCTGCTGCGCCCGCTGGCGATCCGCCGTCACTACGCCGACTACGAGCTCAAGCTGCACGGCCAGTTCTCCCTCAACCCCGAGCTGGTGCGCATCGCGCGCGACCACTTCGGCATCACGATCGACGACGCGCGGCTGGCGGCCCTCGCCTACCAGAACGGCGTGTTCGCCCCGCAGCCCGCGATCGACATGCTGCGCGCGGCGACGAAGTCGGTCGACACGTTCTCGGTGCAGCCGCGCATGGTCGTGTCCACCTTCGCCGACGTGGGCACGGCGATGGCCCGCGACGCGCACGACCTCGACCACCCGATGCTGAACGCGCTCGCCGGTCACGCCGCCGATCGCGAACGCATCAGCGCCCCCGGCCCGACACCCTCGGCGGCGGGGCCCGACGACCGCGCCCCGGCGTCGGACAACCTGCTTCTCGACGCGGACCAGGAGCAGGAGCAGGTGCTCGCCCGCATCGCCGCGGGGCACTCGCTCACCGTCTCCACGCTTCCCGGAACCGGCGGCACGCAGACGGTGATCAACGCGATCGGCGAACTGGTGCGCGCAGGACGGCGCGTGCTCGTGGTCTCGCCGCGGCGCTCCACGCTCGACGGCGTGCGGCACCGGCTGAGCGGCATCGGCCTGGACGGCTTCGCGGTGTCTCCCGCGTCGGTGCGCCGGGATCTGGTGCGCGCGATCGGCCGCAACGAGAAGGCCGCGGCCCCCAAGCTGGCCGAGATCGACGACGCCCTGGTGCGGCTGCGCACCGTTCTGCGCGACTACCGTCGCGCCCTGACCGAGAAGGATCCGGCGCTGGGCGCGAGCGTGCTCGACGCCACCCGCATGCTGACCCGGCTCGCGCTGCTCCCGACGCCGCCGACCACGACGGCCCGGCTCGGACGCACCGCGCTGCAGAACCTCGCCGAGGACCGCACCCGCGCCGGCGAGGCGCTCGCGCAGGCCGCGCGGCTGGGCGAGTTCCGGTTCGGGCCGGACGACTCCCCGTGGTACGGCGTGGTGTTCTCCTCCACGGAGGAGGCGCACCGCGTGCACGCGCTCGCGGAGAGCCTGCACGCCCGCACGGTCCCCGACCTGCTCGAGCAAGGCTACGAGCTCATCGCGCAGACGCGGATGCGCCCGTTCGCGACCATCGCGGAGCTGGGCGAGTACCTGCGCCTGCTCCGGGGCATCCGGGACTCCCTGGACCGCTTCACGCCGGCCGTGTTCGAGCGTCCTCTCGGCGAGCTCATCAAGGCGCACGGCAGCCGGCGCGACGCTCCGGCGATGACCGGGGCCAATCGCCGCCGGCTCCGCCAGCTGGCCAAGGAGTACGTGCGGCCCGGCGCGCACGTCGGCGACATGCACGAGGCGCTCTCGCGCATCCAGGCGCAGCGCACCGAGTGGCAGCGCTACGTCGACGCCGGGGTCGCGCCCGAGATCCCGCTCGGCCTCGCGGACGCCTCGGTCGCCTGGCGGGACGTCGACGCCCAGCTCGCCGAGCTCGACGCGGCCCTGGGGCGGCGCGAGCCGCTCGCCGCGCTTCCGGTGGCGAGGCTCGTGCGCACGCTGGCGGGCCTGGCCGCGAAGTCGGACGTCTTCGAGAACCTCATCGAGCGCGCCCGGATCCGCGACGAGCTGGCCTCGCTCGGCCTGGAGCCGCTGCTGGTCGACCTGTCGACCCGGCACCTCTCGGAGGACCGCGTCGGCGTCGAGCTCGAATACGCCTGGTGGCAGTCGCTGCTCGAGCAGGCGCTGCGGCAGAACCGCTCGCTGCTGGGGGCGAACACGTCCGTCGTCGACCAGCTGGAGCGCGACTTCCGCCTCGTGGACGAGGCGCACGCCGGAGCCGCCGGGCCGCTGCTGGCCTGGCAGCTGAGCGGGCAGTGGAAGATCGCGATCGTCGACGAGGCGACGGAGGCGCAGAACCTCCGCCACGCGCTCACGCAGCACCGCACCACGGTCGCCGAGCTGGTGGCCGCGGCCCCGACCCTCATGCGGGTGCTCGCGCCCGTCTGGATCGCGTCGCCGTACCAGGTGCCCGAACTGCCCGACTCCGTCGAGTTCGACACCGTGATCCTGGTCGACGCCGCCGCGATCAACCTGGCCGAGGCGACGCCCGCGATCCGGCGGGCGCGCCAGATCGTCGCGTTCGGCGATCCCGTGCTGCAGAAGCCGACGCCCTTCCAGGTCGCGACGGTGCCCGCCGACGACCGGGACGAGGAGGAGCCCTTCGACGAGGTGTCGGTGTTCGAGCGCCTCTCTGAGCTCCTCCCCGTCGTCACGCTCACCCGCAGCTACCGCGCGGGGGGAGAGGACCTCGCCTCGCTCATCAACGACGCGTTCTACGGCGGCGAGATCGTGTCGCTGCCGTGGGCCGGCTCGTACCTCGGCCGCGGGTCGCTCACGGTCGACTACGTCGAGGGCGGCGTGGGGATCCCGAACCCCGACACCGGCGCGATGGAGAGCCCCGAGGCCGAGGTCGCGCGCGTGGTCACGCTCGTCGTGGAGCACGCGGTGCACCGCCCCACCGAGTCCCTCATGGTGGTGACGGCGAGCCGCACGCACGCGGAGCGCGTGTTCGCCGCCGTGTCGGTCGCCTTCGCCGGGCGTAGCGACGTCGCCGAGTTCGTGGGCAGGGACACCCAGGAGCCGTTCATCGTGCTGACGCTGGAGGAGGCGGCCGCGGAGAGTCGCGACCGCGTGATCTTCTCCCTCGGCTTCGGCGTCACCAAGCACGGCCGGGTTCTCAGCGACTTCGGCGACCTTTCCTCGCCCGACGGCGACCGCCTGCTCACGATCGGGATGACCCGGGCTCGCCGGTCGATGGTGATCGTCTCCTCGATCCGCCCCTCGTCGTTCGACGAGGGCCGTCTCGATCACGGCGCCGCCACGCTCATGTCGATCCTCGGCGGTCTCGCGGGCCACGCGCGCGAGGAGCGCGCGGAGGACCAGGCGGATCCGCTCACGCTGGCCCTCGCCCGTGAGCTGCGCCGCCTGGGCATCGCCGTCGACGTCGACTATCGCGGCCTGCTGCCCCTGGTCGCCCAGCACGCGGGCAAGGCCGTGGTGATCGAGCCGGATCCGGAGTCGCGACCCGAGTCGCTGCGCGAGACGCTGCGCCTGCGCCCGCAGGTGCTGCGGCGCCTGGGCTGGCACTACATCCGCGTGCACGCGTTCGACCTGTACAGCGACCCGGCCGGGGTGGCCCGCCGCATCGGCGCCGTGCTCGGAGTCCCGCTGGACGCGCCGCGCGTCGATGGAGACACGCAACCCCTCGACGTCGACGATGCCTGACGATCCTGACCCGCAGCCGCGGGCCGACGCCACCGATTCCCGTCAGCGGGTCGTGCGGGTGCGCGGGTCGCGGCGCGCGAGACTGACCCCCGCACCGGGGACGCACGCCGAACCCGACGAGCGCGATCGCGACGGCTCCGCGCCCGCGACGGGGACCGGCGGCCCCAACGACGACCGCATGCGCCGCGAGGTGCCGCCGCACTACTGACCGTGCGTCCCGAGACGACGACGCCCCGGTCGCCACGAGGGCGCCGGGCGTCGAGGATGCAGGTCAGGCCGACTTCTGCTTCTCGAGCAGATCGCGGATCTGGATCAGCAGCTCCTGCTCGCTGGGCAGGGCTTCGGGCTCCTCCGTCACGCCGGCCTTCGCGGCCCGGCGCTGGTTGAAGTGGTTCATCGGCATCACGAACGCGAAGTAGATGACGACGGCGACGGCGAGGAAGTTGATGACGGCCCCGATGATCGAGCCGTAGGCGAAGGTGGTGGTGGTGCCCTGCAGGTTGGGGACCTCCCAGACCAGGTGGTTGAGATCCTGTGCGCTGAAGAACAGGGCGATGAGCGGGTTGATGAGTCCCTTGACGATCGCGTCGACGATGGCCGAGAACGCCGCCCCGATGACGACCGCGACGGCCAGGTCGATGACATTGCCGCGGAGGATGAACTCCTTGAAGCCCTTGATCATTGTTCTTTCTCTCCCCTGAAAGGTCGGCCTAGGATCCCGAGGCCGGTGCGGAGGCGGGCGCCGGCTTGGCGCTCGCCGTCGATTCCGCCTTCGATGATGCACCCGAGGAGGACGACGAGCCGGATCCGGACCGCGAGTCGGTGCGATAGAAGCCGGAGCCGTTGAACGTCACGCCGATCGATCCGTACTCCTTGCGGAGCCGCCCGTGGCACTCGGGGCACTCGGTGAGCGCGCTGTCGGAGAACGACTGCACGGCGTCGAAGCGGTGGCCGCAGGCGGTGCAGGCGTAGGAGTAAGTGGGCATGGGGCCTCGCAGGGTCTCGGTGAGGAAGGGTCAGGTCAGGGGGAAGACGACGGTGCGCTCGGGCGTGACCGCGCCGGTGACCGGCTGGTCGTGCACATCCCGGGGGACCTCGTCGAGGATCTCGGAGTCGAACACGACGGCGTACGCGGGCGGGCACTTCTGCATCGAGCCGAGCGTGCGGTCGAAGTACCCGCGGCCCCAGCCCATGCGCATCCCGGTGCGGTCAACGGCGGCCGCGGGGACCAGGAGCAGGTCGACCTCGTCGAGCGCCATGGGGTTCAGGATCTCGCCGGTCGGCTCGGGCAGACCGTGCAGCCCGGTCGTGATCTCGTCCTCGTCGCCGGCGACGGCCCAGTCCAGCAGGCCGTCCTCGCGGGTGATGGGCAGCAGCACCCGGATCCCGCGCGCGACGGCCTCCCGGATGAAGGTGCGGGTGCCGGGCTCGGTCGTGGTGGACAGGAAGCACGAGACCGAGCGGGCGCCGGTCGTCGCGACCAGATCGTTCAGACGTGCCGTGAGGGCCGCCTCCGCCGCAGCCCGCTGCGCGTCGGACAGCAGCGCGCGACGCTCGCGCAGGTCGGCGCGCAGCGCGCGTTTCGCATGGTCGATGGCGCCCGGCATGGCCCCGATTCTACCGGCGGGGCGCACGTGCGGACGCGAGGCGATCCGCGCCGTCCGCGCTGTACGCAGGGTTCGACGCGCGCGACGCGCCCTAAGCTGAGCAGATGACGAAGGCACGCATCAAGGCCGTGATCCCTGCGGCGGGTCTGGGCACGCGGTTCCTCCCGGCCACGAAGGCGATGCCCAAGGAGATGCTGCCCGTCGTCGACAAGCCGGCGATCCAGTACGTCGTCGAGGAGGCGGTGGCCGCGGGCATCGAGGACATCCTCGTGATCATCGGCCGGAACAAGAACGCGATCTCGAACCACTTCGACTCCGTCCCCGAGCTCGAGGGCAAGCTGAGCCAGAAGGGCGACCACAGCCGACTGGCTCGCGTCGTCGCATCCAGCGACCTGGCGGACATCCACTATCTGCGTCAGGGCGAGCCCAAGGGACTGGGGCACGCCGTGCTCCGCGCCCGCACCCACGTCGGCGACAGCTCGTTCGCGGTGCTCCTCGGCGACGACCTCATGGACGAGCGCGATCCCCTGCTCACCGAGATGATCGCCGAGCACGAGCGCTCCGGCGCGGCCGTGATCGCGCTCATGGAGGTGGAGCCGGAGCAGATCCACCTCTACGGCACGGCGGCCGTCGACGGGATCCCCGAGGGCGCACCGGACCACGTCCGCCACGTGACGGGGCTGGTCGAGAAGCCGGCACGCGAGGAGGCGCCGTCGAACCTGGCCGTGATCGGCCGGTACGTGCTGCCCGCGGCCGTCTTCGACATCCTGGAGCGCACCCCGCCGGGCAAGGGAGGGGAGATCCAGCTCACGGACGCGCTGCAGGAGCTGGCCGCCGACCCGGACGGCCCGGGCGTGCACGGCCTGATCTTCCGCGGCCGCCGTTACGACACCGGCGATCGCCTCGAGTACATCAAGGCGATCGTGCAGCTGGCCGCCGACCGCGACGACCTCGGGCCGGACCTGCGCGTCTGGCTCAAGGAGTTCGCCGAGGGGATCTGAGCGGCTCGTGGACATCTCGGCCCCGATGCGGCACGGACCGGTGGAGCTGCGGCTGATCCGGCCGAAGGACGCGCGCCCGCTGCAGCATGAGCTGGTCACGAACCGGCGCTGGCTGCAGCCGTGGGAGGCGACGCTGCCCGGCCTGCAGACCGGCATCGACATGCGGGTCAGCATCCGCCGTCTGCTGCAGCAGTACCGCGACGGCACCGGCTACCCGTTCGTGATGGAGTATGACGGGGTCATCGCCGGCCAGCTCAACATCTGGGGCGTGATGCGGGGCTCGCTGTGCTCCGCGACCATCGGCTACTGGGTGAGCGAGCGTTTCGCGGGGCACGGGATCACCCCGGCGGCGGTCGCGATGGCGACCGATCTCGCCTTCACGGACCTCGGGCTGCACCGCATCGAGATCTGTCTGCGCCCGGAGAACCGGCCGAGTCTGCGCGTCGTGCAGAAGCTCGGCTTCCGCTACGAGGGGCTGCGACGCCGGTTCATCCACATCGACGGCGACTGGCGCGACCACCTCGCGTTCTCGCTCGTGCGCGAGGACGTGCCGGGCGGTGTGCTCAACCGGTGGACCGAGGGGCGCGTCCCGGCCGACTGGGCGGCGGTGCCGCCGACCGACCTGCCGCACACGGATCTGCCGCTCTGACCCGCTCCCGCTCGGCCGCTCCGGGCCGCGGGGCTCAGGCGGACGGATCCGACACGGCAGGATCCGGCATCGCCGGCTCGGCCGCGGGACGTCGGATCCCGATCCAGGACACGATCCCGCCGATCGCGAAGAGCGCAGCCGTGACGAGCGTGGCCGTGTGGAAGCCCGCGAGGTTCAGCGTGCCGCCCACGATCGTGGACAGCATCGCGACGACGAGGAGCCCGGCCACACGCGACACGGCGTTGTTGACCGCCGAGGCGATGCCGGATCGGCTCTCGTCGATCGAGCCGAGGATCGCCGAGGTGAGGGGCGCGACCGTGACGGAGAGCCCCACGCCGAGCACGATCATCGCCGGGAGCACCTGCCACCAGTAGTCGAACTGCTCGGCGACGAGCAGGAGCAGGAGCACCCCCGCGGCCATGATCAGCGGACCGGCGGCCATGAACAGCCGGGGTCCGAGACGCCCGGCCAGCCGGCCGGCGCGGGAGCTGAGCAGGATCATCAGGATCGTGATGGGCAGGCTGGCCAGCCCCGCCTCGGTGGCCTTGAGCCCCGCGCCCTGCTGCAGGTAGACGCCGAGCACGAAGCCGTTCAGCGACAGCGCCGCATACACGAACAGGGTGGCCAGATTGCCCCAGGCGAAATTGCGCACCCGGAACAGCGACAGCGGCATGAGCGGCTGCGGACGCCGCTGCCGCAGCAGGAACAGGGCCAGCAGGGCGGCGCCGCCGATCCCGGTGAGGAGGATGGCGGGGGACGACCAGCCCTGGTGCGGCTGCTCGATGAGCGCGTAGACCACACCGCCGAGGCCGATCGCGCATAGCGCGCCGCTGAGCCAGTCGACCCGCACCGTGCGCGGGGGGTCGGGCAGATGCAGGCGGGACAGCAGCACCAGCGTCACCGCGATCGGCAGCACGTTGATGAGGAACACGAAGCGCCAGGAGAGCAGGTCGACGAACAGGCCGCCGAGGAGCGGGCCCACGAGCTGCGCGGCGG
>NZ_JYIT01000075.1 GCF_000956545.1 Microbacterium azadirachtae | reverse complement strand
GTGCTTTGGGTTTGGTGTTGAACAAGGTTCCGCGTCGGGGTAGTGGTGCTGCGTATTACGGGTATCAGTACCACGGGGATTATTACCGCAGTGACGAGCAGGAGCTGCCGTCCGGCACCGTACACGGAGACGGCCCGCGCCGGCGAGGGGAGTCGGAGGCGGCGTGATGGCCTCCGAGGCGTCCGCACCGGAGGGGACCCGGTACGCTCCGCTCGATGTCAGCGCGCTCGGCGTGCGGATCCGCCTGACGTTCGCCGACGGCGTCCCCGGTGACGTCGTCGACGCGATCCGCGCCTCCTGGGCCGGAGCCCGGGTTCCGTACGACCCCGCGATCGAACCCGGCGCCGACGTGCCCGTCGCGGCCGGGCTGGAGGGCGACGCCCTCGCCGAATCGCTCACGGTGCAGGTCACGCTGGCCGCGCTGAACGCGCGCAGCGGCGAGCTGCTCATGTTCCACGCCTGCGGTGTGTCGGACCCGGAGGGCCGGGTCGCCGCGTTCGTCGGGCCTTCCGGGCGCGGCAAGACGACGCTCAGCCGCGCGCTGGGCGCCGTGCACGGGTACATCTCCGACGAGACGATCGCGGTCGACACCGCACGCACGGTGCTGCCGTACCGCAAACCCCTCTCGATGGTGCGGGAGGGGCGCCCCAAGGAGCAGGTCTCGCCGGACGCCGCCGGCCTGCAGCCGGTGCCGGACGCCCCGCTGGCGCTCACCGCCCTCGTGCTGATCACCCGCGACGCCGCGCAGCCGGAGCCGCGCATCGAGCAGGTGACGTTCCCCGATGCGATCGCCGAGCTGGCGCCGCAGATGAGCTATCTCGCCGAGCTGCCGACACCGCTGCAGACGGTCGCCGCCCTCTGCGATCGGATCGGCGGCGTCGTGCGCCTGACCTACCCCGACGCCGCCACCGTCGCGCCGATCGTCCCGCAGCTGCTCGACCACGCCCGCGTGCACGGCGAGTGGGAGCCCGCACTGGTCACGGAGGAGAACCCCGAGTTCGACCTTTCCGAGGTGACCGATGCGATCCGCTGCGGCGATCACGTCGTCGTGCTCGCCCAGCGCTGGGTGCACGTGCTCGACGGGATCGCGCCGGTCATCTGGGATGCCCTGCGCGCCGGCCGTTCGACGGCCGGCATCATCGACGACGTCGTCGCCGAGTTCGGCGCGCCGCAGCACGGGGATCCGCGAGAGCTGGTCGAGGCGGCACTGGCGGAGCTCATCCAGGCCGGGGTGGTGCGCCGACGCGTCTGACCGGCGGGATGCCCCCGGGCCGCACCCGTCAGCGGGAGGGCCGGATCCTCGTCGGCGACGGCAGGCCCTCGGCCCGCAGCGCGCGGCGCAGCTGCAGGCCGCTCGTGAACCCGGAGTGGGCGGCGATCTCCTCGATCGTGAGCACCTCGTAGTCGGGGTTGCGCAGCAGCGACTCGGCGAGCTCGACCCGCAGGCGCCGCAGCGCATCTCCCGGCGTGGTGCCCAGCTTCGCGAAGGCCCGCTGCAGGTGGCGGAGCGACACATGCAGCTCGCTGGCGAGCTCGGCGATCGTGAACTGCGGATCTTCCCGGTGCAGCAACATCGTGGAACGCGCGCGCTCCGCCAACGGCGCCTGCCCGCGCTCGGGGAGATCCCCGGCGAACACCTCGAGCAGGGCGCCGAAGACCATCTCCGCGAGCAGGCGCTCGATCGCGTACCGCGAGATGGACGTCGAGTCCTCGGTGTTGCGCGCGATCGCGAGCGTGAAGGCGCGGAACGCCTGCACCATCGGAGTGGGATGCAGCGTCAGCGGGCGCAGCGGGGCGTCGTGGATGAGCTCCCGGAGGGTCTCGAGCGGGACCCACACGGCGATCACCTCGCTGGAGCGGCTCCATTCGATGCTCTCGACGGCGTGAGGCGGCACGAACCGCGCGACCGGGAGCGGGGTACCGTCCGCGCCTTCACCGGTAGCGAACAGCACGGCGGCGTGGGGCTCGTCGGCCACTTCGCGCCAGGTCCAGTGCTGCTGTTGCGGCCGGTGCACCGTGACCAGGATCGAGCGGAACGCGCGCGCGCTGACGAGGCCGGAATGGTGCGAGCTGAGACCGAGGTGAGTCTCCAGCAAGCGCGTGGTCGAAAGGGATGACACGGGGGTGGGAGGTCCTTTCGGACGTGGACAGCCGACATAGTACCGCCCCCTGCAGACCAGTATGACGGGTCTTGACAGCGGCGACGAAACCGAGCCGCGGGTGTCGGGGAGGGCCGGCATCGGCAGGCACCGGCCAAGGGGCGAAGAACCTTGCGTCGCGCCGTCACTTTTCGAGGGCGGGCCACTCCTTTCTGTCCAGAGGCGGTGGCACCCCGGCCGCCGCAGATCGGGGAGAAGAGGATGGACAGAATGGAAGAACTCGACGTCGAGCGCGGCCGGTCGAGAGAGCTGACGCGACGAACGGTCGTCAAGAGCGCGGCGTGGTCGGTTCCCGTCCTGGCGGCAGTGGCGGCGACGCCGATGTCCGCCGCGTCGGCGGCGTGCACGAAGCACCTCAGCACGGAGACGGCGGCCTATGTGCGCGCCGGGGCCACGGCGTCGCAGTTCACCTGGACCGATCCCTTCGGCGATGGGAAGGATCTCACCCTGACGCTCAGCGCCGTGCACACGGGTGTCGCGCAGATGGCCATCAACACGGCGAACAACCTCGTTCAGGACGTCGACATGCACGGCGGCGAGGCGAAGCCGAGCGTGCACCTGGCCCTCGACACCCTCGGTCTCGTCAACAACGGCGGCGGCGAGACGGTGACCTTCACGTTCGCGCTGGGCGGCGCCGCCACGACCGTGCAGAACCTGGCCTACACGATCAAGGACATCGACGGGTTCATGGCGCTCGACGGCAACGGCGGCGCCGAGCGTGTCTCGGTGTCGGCCGGCACGGGCAGCTACAATCCCACGTGGCTGCAGGGGAGCGGGATCCCGTCCAACCGCTGGCGCCTGTCGACCAGCGCGCCGAACGTCGAGGTCGATGCCGCCAGCAGCGCGGGCAACGTCAACGTCACCGCGGCATCGGTCAGCGCGTTCTCGCTCGACTTCATCGTGAACAACTCGGGGCGCGCGGCGAACGACCGACCGCCGCAGAACATCTGGGTCGGGCCGTTCACGTTCGACGTGTCGGGCATCTGCATGCCGTAGCCGTTCAGGGGGTCGGCCTGCACGTCCGCGAGAACGGGCGGCAGGCCGATTCCGCCTGCGGTGTCAGAGGGCCGCGCGGATCACGCGCTCGACCTCGACGAGTGCCGGGGTGAGCTGCGCGGCGGACTCCTCGTAGACCGCCGTCGAGCGCCGGTAGGGGTCGATCACGTCCTCGCCCTTCGGTGCCGATCCGCCTCGACGGCCGGCGACGGCCTCGACGACCGCCACCAGGCGCTCGCGGGGGTCGTCGCCCGCCGCGTCGGCGATGACACGCAGCTGCGTGTCGTCGAGATCCTGCGCGAGTCGCGCGAACTCCCGCACGGGAAAGACGCGGTGCAGCCGGCGCGGCAGCAGCTGCACGGCGTAGTCGCGCTGCTCCGTGGTCATGGTGAGGACGAGGTCGGCGTCGTCGAGCAGCGGCTCGGTGAGGAGCCGGGCCCGGTGGGCGTCGGCGACGGCAGGATCCACGCCGCGGTCGCGGGCGAGCTGCTGCGCGGGCTCGGTCATCGCATGGCCGACGAGCGCGTGGGTGCCGGCGCTGTGCACGCGGACGTCGAGGTCGGCGAGGTGCGCGCGGAGCAGCGACTCGGCGAGCGGCGAACGGCAGATGTTGCCCGTGCACACCGTCAGCACCGTGGGCTGGGCCGAGACGGCCCGCACGGTGTCGGCGAACATGCCGGCGAGGGAGCCGAAGGAGGCACCGCCGGGAGGCCGGTCCGGCGTCTGCGGGTCCGAGGGGCGGGGTGCGTCCTGCGGTGCCGCCGCCGCATCCGGCTCCTGCCGCTCGTCGAGATGCGCCCCTGACGCCTCGGCGACGGCCGCGGCCTCGCGGCGCTGTCGCAGCTCTCGTCGGGTGAGCGGCATCGGCGACTCGCCGCGCGGTGACCCCAGATCCCTCGCGTCGTTCATGACACCAGGGTAGGGGATGCGGGCGCGGGAGAGCCGCTGTCTCAGCGGTCGTCGTCGTGCGCCCGGTCCTCGATGTAGCGCAGGAGCACGCCTTCGCGCAGAGCCCACGGCGACACCTCGAGCTCGTCCACCTTCATCGCCGTCATCGCGGCGTGCAGCACCACCGCGGCCGCCACGATCTGGAACGTGCGGTCGGGCGTGATCCCGGGCAGCTCCTGCCGCGCCGACGCGGGCAGGCGGGCGAGCCGGGGGATCCAGGATCCGAGTGACGCACGGGGCAGCAGCATCCGCTCGGATCCCGACCAGCCCGGCGCCGGGTAGCCCACGAGACGGGCGAGCGAGCGGATCGCCTTGGAGGAGCCGACCACGTGATCGGGGCGGGGGAGCGCGGAGAGCCGTTCCGCGACCGGTGCGAGCACGTCGGCGGCGTGTGCACGCAGCCTCTCGACCGCTTCCTCGCCGGGCGGGTCGTCGGGCAGGAACATCACCGTCGAGCGGCCGGCTCCCAGCGGCACCGAGGCGGCGACGTCGGGAAGCTCCTCCGAGCCCGCCGCCACCTCCAGCGATCCGCCGCCGATGTCGAACAGCAGGATCTGCCCGGCCGCCCAGCCGAACCAGCGCCGGACGGCGAGGAACGTGAGCCGGGCCTCGGTCTCTCCGTCGAGCACCTGCAGGGGCTGGCCCAGCGCGGCCTCGACCCGGGCGATCACGTCGGCGCCGTTCGCCGCCTCGCGCACCGCGCTGGTCGCCGTGGCGAGGAGGGCGTCGACCTTCTCGTGCTCGGCGAGGGCGCGCGCCTGGGCGACGGCCGAGAGCAGCGCCTGCACCCCCTCCTCGCTGATGGCGCCGGACGGGGTGAGGAACCGCATTAGCCGCAGCACCGTGCGGTCGCTCGTGGTCGCGAGCGGTCGTCCGCCGGGATGCACGTCGGCCGCGAGCAGATGGACGGTGTTGGATCCGATGTCGAGCACTCCGAGACGCACGGGGGAAGACTACTCGGCGGAGGTGACGTGCACGCGAGCGTCTCATCTCCGCTCGCTGGTCGCCGTTGCGGCTTCGAGCGCGGGAGAACCGCAAACGGCGACCAGCGAAGGGGCGTCCGGCACGGCAGCGGCACCGGACGGCGGTCGGCGCGCCGATACGATGGAGCGCGTGAGCTCCGATCCCCTCGCGCCGCAGACGCTGCCGTCGCTGTCTCCGTATCGCCGCATCGACCGCGCCGACTGGGCGCGCCTCGCCGCCGATCTCGACCAGCCGCTCAGCGAGACCGAGGTCGTGGAGATCCGCGGCATCGGCGACCGCCTCGACCTCACCGAGGTCAAAGAGGTCTACCTGCCGCTGAGCCGGCTGCTGAGCCTGTACGCGACGTCGACCAAGCGCCTCGGCGAGGCCACGAACCAGTTCCTCGGCGAGGCCGACGACACGACCCCGTTCGTCGTGGGCGTGGCCGGATCCGTCGCGGTCGGAAAGTCGACGATCGCGCGCCTGCTGCGGGAACTGATGAGCCGCTGGCCCGGCACCCCCCGTGTCGAGCTCGTCACGACCGACGGGTTCCTCTACCCGAACGCCGAGCTCGAGCGCCGCGGCATCATGGATCGCAAGGGCTTCCCGGAGTCCTATGACCGGCGGGCCCTGATCGAGTTCCTCACGAAGGTCAAGAGCGGTGCGGACGAGGTGCGTGCGCCGTTCTACTCGCACATCCGCTACGATATCGTGCCCGACGCCCATGTGGTCGTGCGCCGCCCCGACGTCGTGATCGTGGAGGGGCTGAACGTGCTGCAGCCGCCGCCGGCGCCCAACGATGTGGCGGTGAGCGACCTCTTCGACTTCTCGATCTACGTCGACGCGGAACTCGACCACATCGCGCAGTGGTACGTGGACCGGTTCCTCGCGCTCCGGCAGGGCGCGTTCACCAATCCGTCGTCCTACTTCAACGTGTTCGCGCACCTCACCGACGAGGAGGCGGTCACCACGGCGATGGGCTACTGGAACGAGATCAACATGCCCAACCTCATCGAGAACGTGATGCCGACCAGGCACCGGGCGACGCTGGTGCTGAACAAGGGCGCCTCGCACGCGGTCGAATCGGTGCTCCTGCGCAAGCTCTGACCGGACCCCGGCCGCTCCCGCTCCTGGGATACTGGCCGGATGGGGACTGCTCTGATCGAGTTTCTGCTGCCGGCGGCGGCGCTGACATCCACGCTCATCCTGGTGGGCGTGCTGGTCGTGAGCGGGGTCGCGAAACTGCGCACGCCCGACGACGCCGAGGGGTGGGAGGCGCTGGGGCTTCCCGCCGCACTGCGCAAGGACTGGCTGATCCGGCTGCACCCCGTCGCCGAGCTCGTGCTCGCGGCCGCCCTGTTGCTGCTCGGGGGTCTGCTGGGCGTCGCCGCGGCCGTCGTCGCGGTGCTGCTGTTCGCCGCCTATTTGGTCATGGTGTGGCGCGCGCGGCGGAAGACGCCCGACGCCTCGTGCGCCTGCTTCGGCGAACGGCAGCCGATCACCGGCCGCACGCTCGTGCGCAACGGCTGGCTGACGCTGCTGGCCGTGATCTCCGCACTCACGATCGGCGCCCTTCCTCTGTTCGGGGGTACGGTCGTGCTCGCGATCGCGTTCTGGCCGTGGACGCTCGCGCTCGCGGCGGTCGCCGTCACCTTCGTCCTGGTGCAGGAGAAGGCGGGGGAGTCCGCACCCGCAGCGCACGTCGCGGGCGGATCCGGTGCGGGTCCGGCCGATGACGCAGAGCTCGAGGACTACCTGCGCGCCCGGATTCCCGCGGTTCCGGTGACGCTCGCGGACGGGAGCACCGTGACGCTGCGTCAGCTCGCCGAGACGAAGCCCGTGCTGCTGCTCGCCGTCTCGGAGACCTGCGGATCCTGCACGCCCGTGATCGAGAGGATCGACGCGTACCGGGCGCTGCTGCCCGAGGTGTCGGTGCGCTTCCTGCTGCAGAGCGCGCCCGAGGACAGCCGCCTCGCCTCAGCCGAGGAACCGCAGACCGTGCACGATCCGCTGCGCTATGTCGGGCCATCGCTCGCGGACCACTGGTTCACGCCGACCGCCGTGCTCCTCGGCGCCGACGGAATGCTCGCCGGCGGTCCGGTGACGGGCGCCTCGGCGATCGCGGAGTTCGTCGACGACGTCTACGAGAGCCTGCACGGGGAGCGGCCGCCCGCGCGCTGACGCACGCGGTGCTGAACGAACGCCGGGAGACGGCGTCCGTGATACCAGTATTCTGGATCCGCCCGGACGAGTCGGAGCGATGGGGAAATCGCACTCCCGGGTGGACATGGGGATGTCTGGGATGGGGAAGAGTATCGATTCCCGTGCTGCTCTGGGGCGGCTGGGGACGGAGCAAGAGCACCCGCTCGCACTGCTCCGCTGCGCCGGCGCGCTGATCAGCCGGCATCGCGTGGATCCCGCGCGGCCGTGGCGCTGGGAGGCGCAGGAGCGGCGCGGCGACGAGCTGCTCGTGCTGTGCTTCGCCGACGTACCGCTGCGCGTGCGCGTCGGGGAGGACCGGGGGATGGTCGTCCCCGCCGGATCCGTCTGCCTGCTGCATCCGGATCAGGCCGTCGAGATGATCGCGGCACGGCCCGGATCCGTCACCTGTGCGTGGGTGCGTCACGACGCCGTGGCCGAAGCCGCCGGCGCCGCCGCCGGCTCGGGGCAGGTGCTGCCCGACGGCGCGATCGCCCGGAGTCTGCACGCGTTCCTGCTGGGCATGCTCGCGGACGCATCCGGCGTCGACGAGGGCCCGCTCGCCGAGAGGCTGATCGTGGGCGCCATCCGCGGAGTGCTCGCCGATGTCGACCCGGGGGAGCGCCGAGCGCGCGCGATCGACCGTGCCCGGGAGATCGTGCGGTCGCGGCGCACGGATCCGGCGTTCGGCGTGGACTCCCTCGCGCAGGCGCTGCACCTCTCGCGCCGCCAGCTCCAGCGTCTGTTCGCCCGCGAGGGCACCACGCCCCTGGCGGAGCTGCGGGGTCAGCGCGTCGACCACGCGCGCCGGCTCATCGACGCCGGCGCCGAGGGGCTGGACGAGGTCGCCGAGCGCGCCGGCTTCCGTGACGTCGCCGGGATGCGTCGTGCGTTCCTCAGTCAGGGACTGCCGACGCCGCGGCGCCTGCAGGCGCGCACCGCGATCTGACCCGCGCGCGACACGATCGCGCCCTCCTTCGTGAATTTCGCGACACCCTGACGGCTCCTTCGCGCCGTCCTTCGGCAGAGTCGGGATCTTGCGCGCCGGGCAGGGGGAGCCCGGCGCGGAGAGCGACAGCGACCGATGTCCGGGGAGGCATGCATGTCCGGGAACAGCAACAACAGCACTGCGCAGGCGGGGGAGCAGCGTGGTCTCTCCCGCCGCACCGTGGTGCGCGGGGCGGCGTGGAGCCTGCCGGTGATCGCGATGGCCGTGGCGGCGCCGCTGGCGAGCGCCTCCACCACCGGCGTTCCGGGCGGCGGCGCGAGCACGCCGGGGACCGGGGGCCGGACGCCGCTCGTCCCGTCGTATCAGGCGGGGTCGTTCTGCAAGCATCCCGGGAACCCGAAGTACTACCACGGCACGTTCTCGTTCGAGAACACGACGGCGGCGCCCCTCACGATCGTGCTCGGGAGCTTCCTCGTCAACGGACAGGCAAGGGAGGCGAAGTTCTCGGCGGGCGGCCGGCTGACATCCTCGTACACGGTGCCCCCGAAGAAGAAGGTCGCCCTCTACGTCGACGCGGGGCTCTTCACCGACTCCGCCAACGGCACGGCGACGCTCTCGTTCGCCTACTCCGATGCCGGCGTCGCGCGCACCGGCTCGGTGACGGCGCCCCTGGGAAAGCTGCCGCCGTGCGCGGGCGACGTGAAGGGCACTCCGGCGCACGCCCACTCCGGACCGGTCATTTAGCCGATCCCGAGGTTCCCCTGCCCCCCCAGTGCGGCGTGTCGCGAAACCGATGGTTCGCATGACGTGTTTTGGCGCGTACAATGACGCTCACGCGGGCGCTTGCGACTGGGGAGTCGCACCCGCGAGACCTACGGGGAGGTCGCGATATGGGGATCGCAATCGACGTCGGCGCGGTGATGCGCCAGCTCGGATCGGGGCGCCAGAATCCGCTCGTGGCGCGACGCTACCGAGGCGTCTTGGCCACTCAGCACGCACTCGAGAAGGGGGCGGAGTGGCATTGGGCGGCCCAGGCCGGCGAGAGCGACGCCATCGCCGGGATCCTCATCGCGACCGGCCCGCTCCGGGTCCTCGGGGGCGAGGGTGTGACGGTGGAGGCGCCGGCGGCAACGCTGTGCTTTCTGCACCCGCACCGCACTGTCACCGTGACCGCCGTCGCAGCCGGGAGCGTCATGTGCGTGTGGGTGCCCTGGGGCGCGCTGGCCGAGATCGAGTCCGGTGTGCGTGCGCCGAGTGAGGTGATTCCGCCGAGCACGCTCGGCCGTGGCCTGCATGCGTTCCTGAGCTCGTTGCTGACCCAGCATTCGGATCCGACGGTGTACACCGACTACCTCGTGGAGCGGCTGATCGCCGAGATGGTGTTCAGCGTGCTCGTGGAAGCGGCGCCGCGGGGGATCGTCGAGGGACGCAAGGCGTCCGGCATCGATCGGGCCCGCTCGCTCATGCTCGTCCGCCGTGGTGAGCGCGACTTCGATGTCACGGGCCTTGCCCGTGACATGCATCTGTCGGTGCGTCAGCTGCAGCGGATGTTCGCCGCCGAGGGCAGCTCGCCGGCGGATGAGCTCCGCCGAGCGCGCGTCGAGCTGGCGCGTGACCTCATGAGCGACACGGACTATGCGCCGCTCGGCCTCGCGGAGATCGCCGAGCACGCGGGCTTCGCAGACGCGGCCGGGATGCGCCGCGCGTTCGCTCTGTCCGGGCTGCCGTCACCTCGTGTCGTGCGCCGGACCGCGCGCCCGGGAGGCGCCTCGGCTCTAGCGATGCAGTAACGCGAAGGTCGCAATCCCGGTGACGATGACGCCGAACGCGATCATCGCCCATACGGGTGCGCCGGAGATCTCCTTGAGCAGCCAGGGCGTGCGGTATTCGCGGTCGACGCTACGACGATTCCTGCGGCTCATGCGTGCGGCCCCAAACCGTCGACGCAGAGCACCTTCTCGGTCCCCATTGCGTCAGGGTAGGCCCGCGAACTTCGGTGCGAGCTGGGACAGGGCCGGCGTCTGATTTCGTTCGGAACCTGCGCAAAACTCCCGCCGTACCCTGAAACCATGTGTGGAATCGTCGGATACGTGGGGCCGCGCCCCAGCCAGGACATCCTGCTCGCCGGGCTCGCCCGCCTGGAGTACCGAGGGTACGACTCGGCCGGCATCGCGGTCATCGATGACAACGGATCCCTCGGGATGCGCAAGAAGGCCGGCAAGCTGCAGGTGCTGCGGGACTCCCTGGAGGACGCCGCGCTGCCGGACGGCACGACCGGCATCGGGCACACCCGCTGGGCCACGCACGGCGGGCCCACCGACGCGAACGCGCACCCGCACCTCGCGGACGACGACCGGCTCGCGCTGATCCACAACGGCATCATCGAGAACTTCGCCCTGCTCAAGGCGGAGCTCGAGGCCGACGGCGTCGACTTCCGCAGCGAGACCGACACCGAGGTGGCGGCCGCGCTCATCGGGCGCGAGTACCGTCGCACCGGCGACCTGCAGGAGGCGTTCCGCGCCGTCGTCAACCGCCTCGAGGGCGCCTTCACCCTGCTGGCGGTGCACAAGGACGAGCCGGGTCTGGTCGTGGCCGCCCGCCGCAACTCGCCTCTGGTCATCGGCCTGGGCGAGGGGGAGAACTTCCTCGGATCCGATGTCGCCGCGTTCGTCGACCACACGCGCCGTGCGCTCGCGATCGGTCAGGACGAGATCGTCGCGATCACTCCCGCCGCGGTGACCGTGACCGACTTCGCCGGCAACCCGGTCACGCCCGAGCCGTTCGACGTGTCCTGGGATGCGGCGTCCGCCGAGAAGGGCGGCTGGCCGAGCTTCATGGCCAAGGAGGTCGCCGAGGAGCCCGACGCCGTCGCCAACACCATCCGCGGCCGGGTGCAGGACGGCGCGGTCGTCATCCCCGAGCTCGACGGATCCGACGAGCTGTTCCGTGGCATCGACCGCATCATCATCACCGCGTGCGGCACCGCGTCGTACGCGGGCATGGTCGGCAAGTACGCGCTCGAGCAGTGGGCGCGCGTGCCCGTGGACGTCGAGCTCGCGCACGAGTTCCGCTACCGGGATCCGGTGATCGGCGAGAACACGCTCGTCGTCTCGATCAGCCAGTCCGGCGAGACCATGGACACGCTCATGGCGGTCAAGTACGCCCGCGAGCGCGGAGCGCGCACCCTGTCGATCTGCAACACGCAGGGCGCGACCATCCCGCGCGAGTCGGATGCGGTCGTCTACACCCACGCCGGCCCCGAAGTCGCGGTGGCTTCGACCAAGGCGTTCGTCGCGCAGATCACGGCGCTGCTGCTGCTCGGCCTGCACGCGGGACGCGTGCGCGGGACGGTCTCGGCCGCCGACGCCGCCGCCGCGGTCGCGGACCTGGAGGCGCTGCCCGCGAAGATCGCGAAGGTTCTCGCCGACGAGCAGGCGCACGTCACGCAGCTCGCGGGCTGGATGGCGGACACCCGCTCGGTGCTCTTCCTCGGCCGCCACGTCGGCTACCCGATCGCGCTCGAGGGCGCGCTCAAGCTCAAGGAGATCTCCTACATCCACGCCGAGGGCTTCGCCGCGGGCGAGCTGAAGCACGGCCCGATCGCGCTGATCGAGCCCGGTCAGCCCGTGTTCGTGCTCCTGCCGTCGCCGCGCCACTCCGCGCTGCTGCACGCGAAGGTCGTGTCGAACATCCAGGAGATCCGCGCCCGAGGCGCCCGCGTGATCGTCATCGCCGAGGAGGGCGACGCGGCCGTGCTGCCGTTCGCCGACGAGGTCATCCGGATCCCGCTCGCCGGGGCCCTGTTCGAGCCGATCCTCGCGGTGGTGCCGCTGCAGATCTTCGCGATGGCGCTCGCCACGGCGAAGGGTCTCGACGTCGACCAGCCGCGCAACCTCGCCAAGTCCGTCACCGTGGAGTGACCCGGGGCGCACCCGGCAGGTCCACGCGCATCGAGGTGGCCACCGAGCGGGATCCGGACGCGCGGATCCCGCCCGGTAGTCTGAATCGGTGATCATCGGCACCGGCATCGACCTCGTGGACATCCCGCGGTTCGAGCGGACCGTCGCCCGCACGCCCCGGCTGATGCAGCGGCTGTTCGCCCCGTCGGAGCAGACGCTCCGACTGGCGTCCTTGGCTGCGCGGTACGCCGCCAAGGAGGCGCTCATCAAGGCCCTCGGCGGATCCGACGGAGTGCACTGGACCGAGATCGAGATCGCCTCGGAACCCTCCGGCCGGCCCTACTTCCTGCTGAGCGGCAGCACCGCTGAGGCGGTCGCGGAGCGCGGCATCACCACGCTGCACCTCTCGCTCACCCACGACGCGGGTCTGGCCGCCGCGTACGTCGTGGCCGAGGGGGCCGCAGCCACGACGGCGGGGGTCGTCGCGGAGGAGCGCGCATGACCGCGCCGTTCCGCGAGGCGACGATCGACCTCGATGCGATCAGCGACAACACCCGGCACCTGCGCCGGCTCACCGGCGTCGAGGTGATCGGCATCGTGAAGGCGAACGCATACGGGCACGGCGCCGCGGCGGCCGCGGTCGCCGCGCTCGCCGGCGGAGCGACCCGGCTCGGGGTCGCCACGGTGGAGGAAGGGCTGCAGCTGCGGCGCGACGGCGTGAACGCCCCGGTCCTGGCCTGGCTGCACGCGCCGGGGCGCCGGTTCGACGACGCCGCCGAGGCCGGCATCGAGCTGGGCGTCTCGTCGTTCGAGCAGCTGATCGCCGCCTCCGAGGCAGGACGCGGCGCGGATCCGGTCCGCGTGCACCTGAAGTTCGAGACGGGGCTGAGCCGCAACGGCATCGCCCCGGCCGATCGCGGCCGGCTGCTCGCGGAGGCGGCGCGCCTGGAGCGCATCGGGCGGATCCGCATCGTCGGCCTGTTCAGCCACGTCTCCAACACCTCGCCCGAGGACGACCGCGCAGCCCTCGCGGCCTTCGACGCCGCGTGCGCCGAGGCCGAGGCGAACGGGGTCCGCCCGGAGCTTCGTCATCTCGCCGCCACCGCTGCGGCGATCGATCTGCCGGAGACCCGCCTCGACGCGGTGCGCATCGGCATCGGCCTGTACGGCGTCAGCCCCTTCGACGACCGCTCGCCGAGCGATCTCGGCCTGCGTCCCGCGATGACCCTGCGCGCGGCGGTGGCCGCCGTGCGGCGGGTGCCGGCGGGCACCGGCGTCTCCTACGGCTACACGCACCGCACGGCGGCGGAGACGACGCTCGCGCTGGTGCCGCTGGGCTACGCGGACGGCGTGCCGCGCCAGGCGTCGGGGCGCGGACCGGTGCAGATCGGAGGCCGGCGCTACTCGGTCGCCGGGCGCATCGCGATGGATCAGTTCCTCGTCGACGTGGGCGATGACCCGGTCGCGGTCGGCGACGAGGTCGTGCTGTTCGGCGACCCGACGCTCGGGGTGCCCTCGGCCAGGGACTGGGCCGACGCGGCCGACACCATCGACTACGAGATCGTGACGCGGATCGGGCCGCGCGTGCCGCGCCGGAGCGTCTCGTGACCGCCCTGGACGAGCTGGCCGGACGGCACGAGATCCGCACGGCGGAGGCGATGGAGGAGCTCGGACGACGGATCGGATCCGACCTCGTCGCGGGCGACGTCCTGATCCTCACCGGGCCCCTGGGCGCGGGCAAGACCACGTTCACCCGCGGGCTGGCCGCAGGGCTCGGCGTGCGAGGCCCCGTGCAGAGTCCCACCTTCGTGATCGCGCGCACGCATCCGTCCCTCATCGGCGGTGCGCCGCTCGTGCACATGGACGCGTACCGGCTCGGATCCGCGGCGGAGCTCGACGATCTCGACGTGGACGTGCCCGGATCCGTGGTGGTGGTGGAGTGGGGACGCGGCATGGCCGAGGAGCTCGCCGACAGCTGGTGGGACATCGAGCTGGAGCGCCCGATCGGGGCGACCTCCGACGACCTCGCCGCGGAGGACCTCGACGCCGACGCGCCCCGCATCGTCACGATCGCCCGCGCCGGCCGCTGAGCGAGATCGGCGTGCCACCGGCATGCCGATATGATGCTCACGACCGGAGCTGCAGGGAAGATCATGACCGAAGACGCCACGAAGACCGCCGTGATCATCGAGGACGATCCGGACGTCCGCTCCTTGCTGGACGAGGTCTTCCGCTCCGCCGGCTTCCGCACGGTGCTGGCGGGCACGGGGCTCGAGGGCGTCGCCGCGGTCGCCGCGAACCGGCCGGTCATCACCACGCTCGACATCAACCTGCCCGGCATCGACGGGTTCGAGGCCGCACGACGGATCCGGGCCGTCAGCGGCACGTTCATCATCATGCTCTCCGCCCTCGGCGAGGAGTCCGACGTGGTGCTCGGTCTCACCTCGGGCGCCGACGAGTATCTGGTGAAGCCGTTCCGTCCGCGTGAGCTCCGGGCGCGGATCGAGGCGCTGCTGCGCCGTCCCCGCAACCCGGAGCCGTCGCCCGCCACGACCGCCGGTGCGACCCCCGAGGCGAGCGACGCGGCGCCCGCGGCGCGCATCCCCTCCGGCGTCGCCCAGGGCGCAGCCGCGCGCAATCCCTCCGTCGCGGCCCATCCGCCGGCGGGCACCGCCGGACGATGGCACGCGCACCGCGACATCAGTCTCGACCTCGACACGCACACCGTGCTGGTGGCGCAGCAGGAGGTGGATCTGACGCCCACCGAGTTCGACCTGCTCGCCACGCTGCTCGAGTCCAAGCGGCGGGTGCGCAGCAAGTCCGACCTCGCGCTGGTGCTGCGCGGAGAGGCGTTCGGATCCGCGTCGTACGTCGGCGATCCCGACAAGCGCGCGATCGAGGCGCACATGGCGAACCTGCGTCGCAAGATCGGCGACAGCACCGCCGTGCCCCGCTACATCGAGACCGTGCGGGGCGTCGGCTACCGTCTCACCGCGCACGACGATGCCGTCGAGGGCTGACGGCCGAGGCTGACCGTCGAGCACCGATCGGACTTCCGGTGCCCTCGGGTGCTCGGAGGGGTGCCGGGTGAAGGTCCGGCACCCCCGTCGGCGACATCCCGAGCATCGCCGGTCCTGGCGCGGGCCCCCGCCCGCGCCTCCCCATGCGGCGCAGATCCCTCGTCCGCGCCCCCCGTCCGGGGCGTCGTCCCGAGACGCGCCCCCTGTGCGGTCCCGGGAGCCGGTCCCCTTCGGCTCCCGGGACCACGGCCGGATCGAGTCCCGTCGATTCCGGCGACCGCCTCCGGGCAGGGTCCCGGGGCGGGGCGGCGCCTCCCGAAGGCGCCTCCGCTCCGATCCCGGTTACGGGTCCGGGCTCGGAACGGGAGTCGGGGCCGGAGGCGCCGAGGAGACGGGCGGACTCGGGGTCCCCGAGTCCGCCGCGCCGTTTCCCCACCCGCGTCCCAGCACGTCTGCGAAAGCCTCATCCTGCTGCGGGATGCCGCTGCACGAGCCCGCGGCGGCATCGGCGGCCGGAGCGCCGACCGCGCAGGCACGGTCGCGGTTGGCCGACCACATCGACAGCCGGGCGAGACCGTGCTTCTGGGCGAACGCGTTCACGGTGGCCGCGTCGTCCAGCGCGAACACCGGCCCGTGCTCCGCCGTGCGTCCGATCGTCGGAGTGGCGCCCATGATCGTCCAGGCGTCGTCGGCGGGGAGCGACACGTTCAGATCGTCGTACAGGCGGCCGAGCTGGTCGTGCACGGCCGTGAGCGCCGTGACGGCGTCGGCGCCCGTCGATGCTCCATGCGCCGAGGCGTCGTCGCCTCCGATGAGCGCATTGACGCCGGAGAGCTCGACCCCCGCCTGGAGCATCTGACGGATGCTGCGCAGGCCGTCCGTGCTGAGCCCGCCGTGCCCCGCGGGGAGCGTGAGCCACACGGCGAGCCGGGCGCCCCGGGCGCGATGGTTCGCCTGCAGCTGTGCGACCGCCTGCGCGCGGCGCTCACCGGCCACGGGATCGTCGAGGCTGCGGGTGCCGAGGTCGAGGTCCATGGTCGTCACGGCGTAGCGGTCGAGCACCGCCGCGTAGGCGCCTGCGAGAGCGCCGACCGAGCCGCAGGATCCGGCCAGCTCGATGTTCCCGGCACCGCCGAACGAGACGGCCACGGGGCGACCGTGCTGTCGCATCCGTGAGATCCGGCCGTCCAGATCCAGGGCCTGCCCCGCCTCCGCGAGGGAGTACGCGCCGCCCCAGCTCGGCAGGCAGGCATCCTGCGACGCCGACGCCACGAACGCGAGCACGACGGCGTCCGCGGCGGTCGTGCTCGCCATAGCCGCCGTCCCGCCTCCCGCGGTGACGTCGACGTAGCCGCCGAACCAGCGCGGCCCGGCCGCGGCGGAGGATCCGGGCGTGTCCTGCAGCAGGAACCACGGCACCGCGACGATCCCGATGGCGACGGTCAGCGCCACGAGCAGGCCGGTCAGCACCGTCCAGCCCCGGCGGGGCCGGTCGGGGCGGGTGGAGGAAGGAGCGGTCATCGCGATTCTCCTTCGGCGGGTGGTGACGGATCCGATGCGGCACGGGAGTGAAAGGTGTGCCGGATCCGCGTTCGGGCCGCGGATCCGGCGACGGAGGGGGGTCCGTCTCGAGCGATGCTATGCGGCGCGATATCCCGGTTGAACCGCCTTCGGGCGTTCTTTGGATAACCTTGCGGAAGCGTTGAGCGGCCGGGTTCCGGTCCCGGTCCGCGTGGCGCATCCGGCGTCGGCGCGGCGCCGCGCAAGAGAGAGGATCGGCATGTCCCGCAGGGCGTCGATCTGGCGCTGGCAGCTCATCTTCGTCAGCACCACGGTGGCGATCGCGGTGCTCGTCGCGGCCCTCAAACCGACCGTCTTCGCCACGCCCCTGTTCACCGCGGGACTCCTGCTGTCCCTCGTCGCCACGATCGTCGTGCTCGTGCTGCCCTGGGACCGGATCCCTCCTGCCGGGATCCTGGCGGTGCCGATGGTCGACATCGTCGCGATCGGCCTCACCACGCAGGCCCCCGACATCCGGCTGGGGTTCCTGTGGGTGATCCCGATCACGTGGATCGCCACGTACTACTCGATGATCGCCGTGTTCGGCGGCATCGCGCTGATCACCGCCTTCCTGTTCACGATCGCGAACCAGACGGGGCTCTTCTCCGACGTCGTGCTGCGCGTGCTCATCACCGCCTTCGCGCTGGGCTTCCTGGGCACCACGATCCGGATCGGCGTGAAGCGTTCGCGCGCGTCCAGCAGGCTCCTGCGGCGGCGGTCCGAGCAGATCGACAGGATCGCCCGGCGCGCGGAGACGCATGAGCGCCGCGTCACCCAGATCATCGACGCGCTCGACACCGCGCTCGTGGCGCTCGGCGACGACGGCGTGATCCTGAAGATGAACGACGCGTATCGCCGGCTCTACGGCGTGGACGCCGACGGCATCGCCCTGCCGGCGCCCGCGGTCGAGTACGACGACCGCGAAGGAGAGCCCGTCCCGGTGCACCGCACCGTGCTCGCCCGCGCGAGCCGCGGTGAGCAGCTCGACGGGGAGCGGGTGTGGCTCTACGACGCGGACGGCGTGTGGCGGGCCCTCGAGGTGAGCACCCGGCCGATGGCGAGCGATGCCGACCAGGGCGCCGTGAACCTCGTCAGGATCGACGACGTGACGGCCGCGCTCGCGGCGGCCGAGGAGCGGCGGCTGATGTCCGCGATCCTCACGCACGAGCTGCGCAACCCGCTCACCGCGATCGTGGGGCACGTGGATCTGCTGCTGGAGCGCGACGATCTGCCCGCGCGCGCCGCCGACCAGCTCACCGTGGTCGCCGGCGCGGCCGAGCGCATGCAGGATCTGGTGACGACGGCCCTGGACGCCTCCCGCCCCGCACGCCGCGTGCTGTCGGAGCCCGTCGACCTGCACGCCCTCGTGCGGGCCTCGGTGTCCTCGTTCCTGCCGACGGCGACCGCGGGCCGGATCCGCGTCGACGTCACGGGCGCCTCCGCGCTGCTCATCTACGGGGACGCGTTCCGGCTGCGTCAGGTGATCGACAACCTCCTCAGCAACGCCGTCAAGTACACCGCCGCGGGAGGATCCATCGTGGTCTCGCTCGACGTCGCCGACGATGCGCTGGCCGAGCTGGTCGTCGCCGACACGGGATCCGGCATGGCTCCCGCCGATGTCGAGCGGCTCTTCGAGCCCTACTTCCGCGGCGAGCAGGCCGCGCATGGAGGCGTGCCGGGCACGGGGCTCGGACTGGTCACGGTGCGCGACATCGTGACGGCGCACGGCGGCACCGTCGACGTGCACAGCCGGCTCGGCGAGGGGACGCGCATGCGCGTGCGGCTGCCCCGGCGCCCAGAGAGGAACGACGCATGAACATCGCCACTGCTCCCATCGGGATCACCGTCAACACCTCGGCGACGCTGGTGGCGGTCGTCACGCTGTCCGCGGCGCTCGTGTTCGGGCTCGCGCTCATGCCGCGACCGAGCCGGGCCACGATCACGTGGTCGGTCGGCTTCGGCATCGCCATGCTCGCGACCTACGTGTGGGTCGCGGCGAACCAGTTCGACAGCGCGCCGCTGCGCGCGCTCTCCTCGGGGCTGATCGTGTGCTTCGAGCCGCTGCTGTGGCTCGGAATCCGCTTCTACGCCGGGCGCCGCGCGTTCTGGCCCGCCGCGGTCGCGTACATCGTGATCGGGCCGGCGCTGCTCACCGTCGCCTCCACCACGGACGCGTATCCGGTGGTCTTCCGCATCGTGTTCTCCGCGGGGGCCGTGTTCGCCGGCATGTCGGCGTGGGAGCTGTTCCGGCTGCGGGTCAGCGCACGCGACGTCGTGCTGCCGCTCGCCCTGGTCTCCTCGGCGTTCGTCGTGGTCGCCGTGTTCGGGGTCGCCGCCGGGATCGCCGGCGTCGGGGCCGCCCCGGGCGATCAGCTGCGCATGCTCCGCGACATCAACGGGGTCGGCATCATGCTCACCAGCCAGTGCGCGGCGATCACGATCGTGCTGCTGGCCCGGGGCGAGGCTCTGCTGCGCGGCGGCGGCAGGGGCGGTCAGGACGACCGCGCCGCCCTGGCGGGACGCCTCGCGCGTGCGCGGCAGCACCAGGATCCGGCGTGGTCGCTCCTGGACATCCGGCTGGACGATCCGGCCGACGTCCAGGAGGCCGTCGGCCCGGCGGCGTTCGCGAGCATCGTGCAGGCGTTCCATGAGCACGTGGTCGATGCCCTCCCTGTCGTGGCCGACGTGGAGCGGGCGGCGGACGGCCGCGCCCTGGCGCTGCTCCCCGGCTCCGACGACGAGGTGCGGCGGTATCTCAGGGCGCTCCTCGCCCGCGTGTCGACGATCGAGGACTCCGGGCCGCGCGCACCTCTTCGCGTGTCGGCGAGCATCGGGTGGGTCGGCGCGCGGGACGCCGACTACGATCTCGAGGCGCTGACGTCGGCCGCCGCCGAGGCCTCCGCCCTCGCGCAGACCCGCGGCGGGGACCGCTGGGAGCGGGCGGTCGTGCCCGTGCGCTGATCCAGCCGCGGTGCCCTCCGGACGAGGCCGACCGGGCCGTCGCGCACGCACGGACTACCCTGGAAGGGTGATTCTCGGCGTGGACACCTCCCTCGGCTCGGCCGTCGGCCTGACCGGCCGCGATGGTCGCACTGTCGCCGAGGTCTCCCAGACCGGGCACCTCGGGCATGCCGAGGCGATCGGCGCGCTGCTGGAGCAGGTGCTCGCCGCGGCGCCGTCCGCCGGCGCGGGCGCGGCGCCGACCGACGAGGCCGCCGCCGAGACCCTCACCCACGTCGCCGCGGGGATGGGACCCGGGCCGTTCACAGGGCTGCGGATCGGGATCGCCGCGGCCCGCGCCTTCGCGCTCGGCCGCGGCGTGCCCGTGATCGCGGTGCCCAGCCATCACGCGGCCGCGCTCGCCGTCATCGAGTCGGACGCCCCCGCCGAGCCCTTCGCGATCCTCACCGACGCGCGCCGCCGCGAGACCGCCGTGACGGTCTACGAGGGCATCGACGTCGACGGCATCCCGCACGCCGTCGTCGACACGGTGCTCGTGCCGCAGGCCGAGGTGGACCGCCGGCTCGGGGCGCTGCGCCGCATCGAGGTGACCGAGATCTCCGGCGCCGCCCTCGCACGTGTGGCGCGTCGGGCGGTGGCCGCCGGTCGCACGCTGACCGGATCCGAGCCGCTGTACCTGCGCCCGCCGGACGCCCGCGTGCCCGCGGCGCCGAAGAAGGTCGGGTCGTGATCCGCCCGGCGACTCCCGGCGACCTCGACGCGATCATGCTCATCGAGCGGCGCTCGTTCCCGACCGATGCGTGGAGCGCGGAGATGATGGCCGCGGAGCTCGCCAGCCCGCACGGGCGCTATCTGGTCGATGCGGAGTCCGCGGGCGAGAGCGAGCTCGTCGTCGGATACGGCGGAGTGCGCGCCCTGCGCGGATCCGCGGACGCCGACATCCAGACCATCGCGCTCGACGCGGCCCACCGCGGATCCGGCCGGGGGAGGGCCCTGCTGCGCGCGCTGCTCGCGGAGGCGGCGGAGCGCGGGGCGCGCGAGGTGTTCCTCGAGGTCCGCGCCGACAACCCCGTGGCCGAGCGGCTCTACGTCTCCGAGGGGTTCGTCGAGATCGGCCGCCGTGCGGGCTATTACCAGCCCGATGACGTGGACGCGATCGTGATGCGGCTGGAGCTCCGCGGCCGTGACGCGGCCGTTCTCCGGGTGGGTTCGCCCGATCGGGCACAATCGGAGGGAGACGGCGCAGAGACGCTGAACCGGCCCGAGAACGGGAACACCGAGAACGGCAACACTGAGAACGGCAACGCCGAGAACGGGAACGAGGAGGGATCCGATGTCTGAACCCCTCGTGCTCGGGATCGAGACGAGCTGCGACGAGACCGGGATCGGCATCGTGCGCGGACGCACTCTGCTGTCCAACACGATCGCCTCGAGCATGGATGAGCACGCCCGTTACGGCGGTGTGGTGCCGGAGGTCGCCGCGCGCGCCCACCTGGAGGAGATGCAGCCCGCGATCGAGCGGGCCCTCGCCGAGGCGCAGGTGCGGCTGGAGGATCTCGACGCGGTCGCCGTGACCAGCGGCCCGGGGCTCGCGGGCGCGCTGATGGTCGGCATCGGGGCGGCCAAGGGCCTCGCGGTCTCGCTCGGCAAGCCGCTGTACGCCGTCAACCACCTGGTCGGTCACATCGCCGCCGACATCCTGACGCCCGATTCGGTGCCGCTGGAATACCCGACGATCGCCCTTCTCGTGTCGGGCGGACACACGTCGCTGCTGCACGTGCGCGATCTCACGACCGACGTGGAGCTGCTCGGGGAGACCGTCGACGACGCGGCCGGAGAGGCCTTCGACAAGGTCGCCCGCATCCTCGGGCTGCCCTACCCGGGCGGACCCGAGATCGACCGCGCAGCGGTGGGCGGCGATCCGGCGGCGATCCGGTTCCCGCGTGGGCTCTCCCGCGCCTCGGATCTGGAGAAGCACCGCTACGACTTCTCCTTCTCGGGCCTGAAGACGGCGGTCGCGCGCTGGATCGAGCGCGAGCAGGCAGCGGGCAACCCCATTCCGGTCGCCGACGTCGCGGCGAGCTTCCGCGAGGCGGTCGTCGACGTGCTGGTGACCAAGGCGCTCGCCGCGTGCATCGATCGAGGGGTGCCGCGGCTGCTGCTCGGCGGAGGCGTGATCGCCAACCGCCGCCTGCGCGAGGTCGCACTCGCCCGCGCGGCCGAGGCCGGCGTCACCGTGCGCATCCCGCCGCTGTCGCTGTGCACCGACAACGGGGCGATGATCGCCGGGCTCGCGGCCGAGCTGATCGCCTCGGGGCGGCAGCCGTCCACGCTCGCCTTCGGAGCGGATTCGACGCTGCCGGTGACCGAGATCCAGGTGGCGGAGCGCGACGCGGTCGCGGCGGGGACCGGGGTCGGATGATGACGGAGACGGGCGGGAAGGATCCGGATCGGTACACCCGGCTGCCGACCGCGCCCGTCCCTGCGGTCGTGGAGAGCGGACCCCTCCTGGACGCCCCCGCGCCCGATCCTGTGGAGCTCGAGCGCGACGGCGAGACGGTGCACGAGGAGCACTGGCACCCCACCGACGGGACCGAGCTCCCGGCGCACCCCGCGTCCGAGCCGAGGCTGGCGCCATGGGCGCTGCTGTCGGCGATCGTGGCGCTGTTCGCGTCGCTGTTCGTGGGCTGGGGGATCCCCGTCGCGATCGTGTCGGTGGCGGCGGCGATCATGTCGCTGCGCCGCCCGGGGGAGAGCCGCAGCATGTCGGTCTGGGCTCTCGCGCTCGGAATCCTCGCCACCCTCTACAGCGCGGGCTGGCTGCTCTGGGCCGCGTACCGGTTCGGCTGGCTCGGATAGCCGCATGACGGATCCGGCCCGCGAGGACGAGCGCCGCGAACTCGAGCGTCGTGCGTTCGCACGGGACGGGTCCGGTCTGAGCGAGGTCGAGGCCGCGCGCCTGTCCGAGCTGCGGCGGTCGGCGCTGCCGTCTCCGGCCCCCGAGCGCGCGGCAGAGGCCCCGGGCGCCGAGCATGACGCGGTCGCCGCCCTTCCCGAGCCGGAACGGCAGGACGCGGAACTGCCGTCCGCGGTGCCGCCGGCTCCGGAGTCGGAGGGAGACGGCGGACGGCCGGTCCTCTCCCGGTTCCGCGCCCGGTTCGCCACGGTTCGCGGGACGCGCCCGCGCGTCCTCGTCGGCACCGCTGCGGCGCTGCTCCTCATCGGTCTGCTGATCGGATGGGGTATCCCGCGTCCGCCGGTCGGCGGGCTCGCGCTGAGGGACGGCGAGGGTGCCCGCCGGGACGCCGTGCTCGCCGCCAACGACGAATTCGACCCCGGATCCCTCCTGCTGCTGGCACGCCAGGGCGACGCCCTGCTGTGGACGGCGACGAGCGCGCGCGGCGAGGTGCGCTGCCTGATCATCGATGTCGCGCCCCCGCCTGCGCCGAGGCCGATGGAGAGCGACTGCCGGCCGGCGAACGCACTGCAGAGCCAGCCGCTGCAGGCGATCTCGGCGCCGACGAACGTGTCCGCGGACCGCTCCCGCGCGCTGGTGACCTATGCCGGGTACGTCCTCATCTCGGCGAACGGCGTGCCGATCGGAGCGCTGCAGAGGATGGAGTACTTCACGCAGAGCGACCGCGGCCTCACGGACGCCGAGGGGCTGGCCGCAGAGCGGATCCGCAGGGAGCAGGGCTTCGCGCACGTGGCCCTCGCGGCCCGCTGGCGAGGGCTGATCGTGTGGATGGGCTACACGACGCAGAACGAGCAGTGCCTGGTCGTCGAGGACCCTGCGCTGCGCAGCAGCTGTGCCGATCCGACCGCGGCGCCGCTCGGCCTGGATCCGCAGTCCGGCGACGACGAGCCGATGCTGAGCCTCGATCTGCGCGCTTCCGGAGACCGCCCCCGCGCCCGGATCGAGATGTGGAACCCGGTTTCATCGGCGGGGTACATCGTGATCACGGAACAGGCCTCCGGCCTGTTCCCTCAGCGCGCGCCCAGCCCGCCTGCGCCGGACGAGATGGGCGGATAGCGTCGTCCTCGGCCCGCCGGCAGGGTGATCAGACGCGGTCGGCGAGGATCGCGTGACGCTTGTCGCCGATGCGCACCAGGATGAGGGTCGCCTCCCCAGAGCCGCGCAGGTTCAGCTTCTTGCGGAACGCCGCCGGATCCACATCGACGCCGCGCTTCTTGATCTCGAGTCGCCCGATGCCGGCCTTCTTCAGCGAGGCGGCGATGGTCTTCGGATTCACCGGCAGCACCTCGCGGACGCGGAACGACGACGCGAAGGGGCTCTCCGCCGGCGCATCGGAGGTGAGATAGGCGATGTGCGGATCCAGCATGCCGGCGTCGATGCCGCGGGCCAGGTCGCCGATGAGGCGGGCGCGGATCACCGCTCCGTCGGGCTCGTGCACGTAGGCGCCGAGCGGGCGCACGTCGGCGTCCTCGGCGTCGGCGGCCGCCGTCAGCTCGAACGCGCGATCGCCCCGGATCACGAGCGCGGCCCGGCGCACGTCCTCGCGGGCCAGCCTGCCCGACCACAGCACGAGCTCGACGACGTCGCCGTCGGCGCTGACCCACTGCGCCTCGACGTCCGCGGGGATCGCCTCGCGGTCGTGCGCCGGGCCGAGCTTGATGCCGGTCGGAACACGGCCGGCGAGCGCGAACGCCCAGTCCAGCGAGGGGGAGTAGTCGTCCGCCGAGACGCGGCGGGTCTCGGAGTGGCCCGCGGTGCGCCGGGCCGGATCCAGCCACACCGCCTCGGTCCCCGCCCCTGTGTCCATCCCCTCCGGCGCGTGGTCCTGCGCGAGCCCGTGCCGCACCTCGGCGTCGGATCCGAACGGGGCGAGGTTGTAGGCGGCGAGAGCGGCGGTGACCTCGTCGGCGTCGACCGCGGTCACCGTGAGCCCGGCGCCGGCGAACGCGAGCGCGTCCCCGCCGATACCGCAGCCGAGATCCGAGACGCGGGTCACGCCGGCAGCGCGCATGCGGCCCGCGTGCCGGGCGGCGACGCCGAGCCGGGTGGCCTGCTCCAGGCCGGCGCGGGTGAACAGCATCCGCTGCGCGAACTCGCCGAACTTCGCCGCCGCCTTGGTGCGCAGGCGGGCCTGCCCCACCACGGCGCTCACGAACTCGGGGGAGTGCCCCTCCGCCCGCAGCCGCAGCACCGCGCTCGCCGCGGCGTCGGTGGACGCGACCTCGCCGAGCCCGTCGACCGCCCGCAGAGCCTCGGGCGTCAGCAGGGTTCGCAGTTCGCTCATGTCCACACGGTCCAGGCTATCGACGTCGCGGCCCCGCGGCGGTCGGATCCGGAGCGGATGGATCCCGCCCTCCCTGGCTGCGGGACCACGGCCGGTCGGAGGACATCGACTGGCACTCTGATTGCATGAGTGCCAGCGTTGCGCCTAGACTGGCGTTAGCACTCTCGGGTTGAGGGTGCTAACGAAGTCTTGAACCGTCAAGAAAGAGGTAGACCGTGTCGGTTTCCATCAAGCCGCTCGAGGACCGCATCGTCATCAAGCAGGTCGAGGCCGAGCAGACCACCGCGAGTGGCCTGGTCATCCCCGACACCGCGAAGGAGAAGCCCCAGGAGGGCGAGGTCGTGGCCGTGGGCCCCGGCCGCATCGACGACAACGGCAACCGCGTGCCGCTCGACGTCAACGTCGGCGACCGCGTGCTCTACAGCAAGTACGGCGGCACCGAGGTGAAGTTCGGCGTCGAGGAGTACCTCGTGCTCTCGGCGCGCGACGTGCTCGCCGTCGTGGTGCGCTGAGCTCGCACTGACGTCTCGAAGGCCCGGATGCCCCTGCGCATCCGGGCCTTCGTCGTCCCCGGCGATCCGGATCCGTTCGAACGCGGAGGCGGTGGCAGGACGGGCAATAGGGTTGACCGGTGACCACGACCCGCAGCACCCAGACCGCCGGCGTCGCCTTCGCGATCGGCGCCTACCTGCTCTGGGGCGTGCTGCCGCTCTACTTCCTGCTGCTCGCCCCCACCGGACCCTGGGAGCTCGTGGCGTGGCGGGTCGCCCTGTCCCTCGTGTTCTGCGTGATCCTGCTCGCCGTCACCCGAGGATGGAAGCCGCTGCTCGCCGTCGTCCGCCAACCGCGGCTTTTGGCCCTCACCGCGCTCGCCGGCGTGCTGATCTACATCAACTGGCAGGTGTTCGTCCTCGCGACGCTGAACGGCGAGATCGTCGAGACGAGCCTCGGATACTTCATCAACCCGATCGGCACCATGCTGCTGGGCGTCTTCGTGTTGAAGGAGAGGCTGCGCCGGCTGCAGTGGGTGGCGATCGGCATCGCCACGGTCGCCGTGCTCGTGATCGTGTTCGCGCATGGCACGTTCCCCTGGATCGCGCTCTCGCTCACCGCCTCCTTCGGGATCTACGGGCTGGTCAAGAAGAAGATCGGGCCGTCCGTCGACGCGCTCAGCGGCCTCACTCTGGAGTCGTTCTGGCTGCTGCCCGTCGCGGTCGTGCAGCTGATCGCCGTGGGCCTCACCACCGGCATCACGATGGGGCAGCACGGTCCGCTGCACGCGGGTCTGCTCGCCTTCGCGGGCGTCGCCACCGCTGTGCCGCTGCTGCTGTTCGCGGCGGGCACGCGCCGGATCGGGCTGACCGTGATCGGGATGATCCAGTTCATCACCCCGATCATGCAGTTCCTCGTCGGCGTGCTCGTGATGCACGAGCCGATGCCGATCGAGAGGTGGATCGGGTTCGCGATCGTCTGGGTGGCGATCGCCGTGTTCCTCATCGACCTCGGCCTTGCGGCCCGGCGGCTGCGGTCCGGTCGCGGGTCGGCCGACGAGACGCACCCGGGGACCGATTCGATCCCTGTGCCCTGACGCGCGAGCACGGCGCCCGACGGCGCCGTTCCTGGGAATACCGCCTCTCCCGCGGCGTTTAGAATCGATACACGCGCGCGAGAAAGAGGAGCCCCGCAACCCATGGAGCAGCACGACCCGTTCGGTTTTGTCGGATTGACCTATGATGACGTCCTGCTCCTTCCGGGGCATACGGACGTGATCCCGAGCGAGGCGGACACGTCGTCCCGCGTGACGCGCCGCATCTCGGTCGCCACGCCCCTGCTCTCCAGTGCCATGGACACCGTCACCGAGGCGCGCATGGCCATCGCCATGGCGCGCGAGGGCGGCCTGGGCATCCTGCACCGCAACCTCTCGATCGCCGATCAGGCCGCGCAGGTCGACCGCGTCAAGCGCAGCGAGTCGGGCATGATCACGGATCCGATCACCACGACCCCCGAGGCGACGATCGCCGAGGTCGACGCGATGTGCGCCAAGTACCGCATCTCCGGCCTGCCCGTGGTCGACCCCGACGGACGCCTGGTGGGCATCGTCACGAACCGCGACATGCGCTTCATCTCCGGATCCGCCAAGCAGACCACGCTCGCGCGCGACGTGATGACCAGCGAGGGCCTCGTGACCGCCCCGGTGGGGGTTCCGGCCGAGAAGGTCATCGAGCTGTTCGCCAAGCACCGCGTCGAGAAGCTGCCGCTCATCGATGAGGACGGCAAGCTCGCGGGCCTCATCACCATCAAGGACTTCGACAAGAGCGAGAAGTACCCCCTCGCCACCAAGGACGAGCAGGGTCGCCTGCGCGTGGGCGCGGCGATCGGCTTCTTCGGCGACGCCTGGGAGCGCGCCGAGGCGCTGCGCGACAAGGGCGTGGACGTGCTCGTCGTCGACACCGCCAACGGCCAGTCGCAGGGCGTGATCGACCTCGTCAAGCGGCTCAAGGCGGATCCCTCCTTCGACCACATCGACGTCATCGGCGGCAACGTCGCGACCCGCGAGGGTGCGCAGGCGCTCGTCGACGCGGGCGTCGACGCCGTCAAGGTGGGCGTCGGCCCCGGCTCGATCTGCACCACTCGCATCGTCGCCGGTGTCGGCGTTCCGCAGGTGACGGCCGTGTACGAGGCCTCCCTCGCCGCGCGTCCCGCCGGCATCCCGGTGATCGCCGACGGCGGTCTGCAGTACTCCGGTGACATCGCCAAGGCGCTCGTCGCCGGCGCCGACGCCGTGATGCTCGGATCCCTGCTCGCGGGCACCGAGGAGTCGCCGGGGGAGATCGTCTTCCAGGGCGGCAAGCAGTTCAAGCTGTATCGCGGCATGGGCTCGCTCGGCGCGATGCAGACCCGCGGCAAGCAGACCTCCTACTCGAAGGACCGCTACTTCCAGGCCGACGTGCCCAGCGACGACAAGCTGATCCCCGAGGGCATCGAGGGCCAGGTGCCCTACCGTGGACCGCTCTCCGCGGTCGCGTACCAGCTGGTCGGCGGGCTGCGCCAGTCGATGTTCTACGTCGGCGCGCGCACGATCGAGGAGCTGAAGAACCGCGGCAAGTTCGTGCGCATCACGGCGGCGGGCCTCAAGGAGTCGCACCCGCACGACGTGCAGATCGTGGTCGAGGCGCCCAACTACAAGCGCTGACCGACGACGCGGAAGGCCTCGGATCCCGTTCGGGTCCGAGGCCTTCGTCGTCGCCGGGATCCCCGACTGCTCGCTGGACGCCGTCTGCGGGTTTGCGGTGTCCGAGGCCGCAATCCGCGACCAGCGAGCCGGGGGACCCGGGGGACCAGCTCTCAGGCTGAGACGGGCTCGGGAGCTGCGGTCGTCGCACCGGCGACGGGCTCGCCGTCCGTGTGCCCGCCGGTGCCGGCCGGCAGCCGCAGGGCGATGAGGGTGGCGACGAGAAGCACCGCGGCGCCGGTGAACACGGCCGGGCGCGCGGCGTCGACGTAGTGGTCGGGCAGCAGCTGCCCGCCGGCGCCCACGAAGACCGCGGTCATCACGGCCGTGCCGAGGGCCACGCCGAGCTCGCGCAGGGTGGAGTTCACCCCGGACGCCTTGGCGTGGTCGACGAGGCCGAGGGTGGCCAGCAGCGCGGTCGCGGACGGGGCGAACACGAGCCCCATGCCGACGCCGGCGAGGATGAACGGCGTCACCAGGGCCGCATATGGCACGTCGACGGAGAGGAGCGCGGCGAGCCACCCCAGGGCCACGCCCTGCAGGAGCAGGCCGCCGACGAGCAGCACGCGGGTGCCCACGCGCGGGGCGACGATGCCCGCGATCGGGGCCACGACCATCGGGGCGAGCGTCCACGGCATGGTCTGCACGGCGGCTTCGAGCGGCGTCGCGCCCTTCACCACCTGCAGGAACTGGATCAGGATGAACACGGATCCGAAGGTCCCGAAGCTGAAGGCGAAGCCGACGACGTTGGTGATCGAGAACGACCGGTCGCGGAAGAGCCGCAGCGGCATCAGCGGCGCCGAGGAGCGCCACTGCCAGAGCAGGAACACGATCACGAGGACGCCGCCGAGGGCGAGCTCGGCGATCACGCCGACCGAGTCCCAGCCGTCGTCGTTGCCGCGGACGATGGCGTGGACGAGCGCCAGCACTCCGGCGGCCGCGAGCACGGCGCCGGGCACGTCGATGCGCATGCGGGCGCCGAAGTCGTTCGCGAGCACCAGCACGGCGAGCGGGATCGCGATCACGGCGACCGGCACGTTGATCCAGAAGATCGCCTGCCAGTTCCAGCCCTCCATGATCGCGCCGCCGATGAGCGGGCCCACTGCGACCCCGAGTCCGGAGACGCCGCCCCAGATGCCGATCGCGAGGGGGCGCCGGGCCGCGGGCACGGCGCCGGTGAGTAGAGCGAGCGAGAGCGGCATGACGGCGGCCGCGCCGAGACCCTGCACCGCCCGCGCGGCGATGAGCTGCCCCGGATCCGCGCTGAGCGCCGCCAGCAGGGATCCGGCGCCGAACAGGGCGATGCCGAGCACGAACACGGTGCGGCGGCCGAACCGGTCGCCGAGCGCGGAGGCCACGAGGATCGCGCCGGCGAACGCGAGTGTGTACGCGTTCACGAACCACTGCAGCTGCTCGATCGTGGCGCCCATCTCGCGGTGCAGCACGGGCAGGGCGTTGGTCATGACCAGGTTGTCGAGCGTGGCCATGAACATGGGGAGCGACGCGGCGGCGATGACGAGCGCCACCGGGCGGGGACGGCGAGGCCGCAGGGCGGATCGCTCGCGACGCGCGGTCGTGAGCGACGAGGACTCGGTCATGGAGGACTCCCGGTTGTAATTGGATGATTACCAGCGCTGGCATCAATGTAGTAATCGCATGATTACAAAGTCAAGTCATTCGCTGATAACCTTTCAGCATGACTTCCGCCGCGACCGCCGCCCCCGATTCGACCGAGGAGCCGGGCCGCCGCCTGTCCTCGGACGAGCGGCGCGCGCAGATCATCCTCGCCGCGCTCACGGTGTTCGGCTCGCGCGGCTACGAAGGCGCCACGACCGACCAGGTCGCCCGCGCCGCCGGGGTCAGCCAGCCCTACGTCGTACGCCTCTTCGGCACCAAGGAGAACCTGTTCCTCGCGACCATCGAGTTCGCGGTCGAGCGGCTGCTCGCCGTGTTCCGTGCGGCGCTCGCGGCGTCGGACGAGGGGGGAGAGCGCCCGGTCGGCAAGCGGATCGGCGAGGCCTACGTCGATCTGATCGAGGTACGCGGCCTGCATCAGACCCTCGCGCACGCATACCTGCTCGGAAGCAACCCGGCCATCGGCGCCGCCGCACGTCAGGGGTTCGCGCGGGTGTGGCGCTTCCTGCGCGACGAGATGGGGCTCGACGCCGAAGGGGCGCGCTCGTTCCTCGCGGAGGGCATGCTGATCAGCACCATGATCGGCCTGCGGATCGTGGACGATTACGGATCCGATCCGCAGATCACCGAGCTGTTCCGGGCGTGCTTCCCGAACAAGCTGCCGCACGTGCTCGAGGTCCTTCCGCGCAGCGAGCACCGGCTGTAGGGGCGCCGCCGCCCGCGCCGGCTCCGGCGCCTGATAGCCTGGTCGGCTCGCCATTGCGCACCTGCTCGCGGGCGGAAGGACCACCACCGTGGGATACATCGATGTCGCCGGCGTCTCGCTGACCCTGCCCGACGGCCGCCCCCTGCTCGACGAGGCCTCGTTCCGCGTGGGTGCCGGATCCACGAGCGCCCTGATCGGACCGAACGGCGCGGGCAAGTCCACGATCCTGCGGATCATCCGCGGGGATCAGGCGCCGGATGCCGGCGTCGTCACGATCGACGGATCCCTCGGCGTCATGGATCAGTTCGTCGGACACGGCCGCGAGGGACAGACGGTGCACGACCTTCTCGTCGCGGTGGCGCCCGCGCGGATCAGGGCGGCGGCCGAGGCGCTCGAGGCCGCGGAGAACGCTCTGATCGAGGACGACACCGAGCCCCGGCAGATGCGCTACGCGACCGCGATCGCGGAGTACGCCGACGCCGGCGGGTACGAGCACGAGACCGTGTGGGACCAGTGCACGACCGCCGCCCTGGGCGTCCCGTTCGAGCGGGCGCGGTTCCGCGACCTCGCGACCCTGTCCGGCGGCGAGCAGAAGCGCCTCGCGCTCGAGGCGCTGCTGCGCGGCCCCGACGACGTGCTGCTGCTCGACGAGCCGGACAACTACCTCGACGTGCCGGGCAAGCGATGGCTCGAGGAGCGGCTGCGCGAGACGCCCAAGACGGTGCTGCTCGTGTCGCACGACCGCGAGCTGCTCGCGAGGGCGGCCGATCGCATCGTCACGCTCGAGCCGGGCGGCGCGGGCGCGACCGCGTGGGTGCACGGCGGCGGGTTCGGCACCTACCATCAGGCGCGGACCGATCGGATGGACCGGCTCGACGAACTGCGCCGGCGCTGGGACGAGCAGCACGAGAAGCTGAGGACCCTGGTCGCGAACCTCAAGGTCAAGGCGGCGGCGAACGACGGCTTCGCCTCGCGGTACCAGGCGGCGCAGACCCGGCTGCGCAAGTTCGAGGAGGCCGGTCCTCCCGAGGAGCGCCCGCCCGCGCAGGACTTCGACATGCGGCTGCGCGGCGCGCGCACCGGCAAACGCGCCATCGTGTGCACCGGACTCGAGCTGACCGGCCTCATGCGGCCCTTCGATGCCGAGCTGTGGTTCGGCGACCGCGTGGCCGTGCTCGGCTCGAACGGATCCGGCAAGTCCCACTTCCTGCGGCTGCTGGCGCGCGGGGGCAGCGATCCCGATCCGGCCCTCGGGCACCTCACCGGCGCGGGGGAGCGGCTCGACGAGGTCGCCCATACCGGCACCGCGGTGCTTGGCGCCCGCGTCGTGCCCGGCCTCTTCGCCCAGACCCATGCGCACCCCGAGTTCGCCGGACGCACGCTGCTCGAGATCCTGCACCGTGGCGACGACCGCCGGGCGGGCATGCCCCGCGACGCGGCCAGCTCGGCCCTGGACCGCTACGGACTGGTGCGTCAGGCGCAGCAGGAGTTCGCGCAGCTCTCCGGCGGTCAGCAGGCGCGGTTCCAGGTGCTGCTGCTCGAGCTCTCCGGCGCGACGCTGCTCCTGCTCGACGAGCCCACCGACAACCTCGACCTGGAGTCGGCGGAGGCGCTGGAGGAGGCCATCGCCCGGTTCGAGGGCACGGTCGTCGCGGTCACGCACGACCGCTGGTTCGCGCGCTCGTTCGACCGGTTCCTCGTGTTCGGCGAGGACGGCGAGGTCTACGAGGCGGACGCCCCGGTGTGGGACGAGCGCCGGGTCGCGCGTGCCCGCTGAGCGGCCCGGCGTCCGGCTCTCCCCTCGTGCGTCGCCGCGGTGGAGGCGGGATCCACACCCGCGGAGGGCGCAGAGGCAACCCGGGTAGTCTGAGGGGGTGACTCAGGAGATCGAGCTCGGCCGAGGCAAGCGCGCGCGCCGCGCATACACGTTCGACGACATCGCGGTGGTGCCCTCGCGGCGCACCCGCAACCCGGAGGACGTGTCCACCGCGTGGACGATCGATGCGTTCCCGTTCGAGATCCCCGTGCTCGGGGCGCCGATGGACTCGGTGATCAGCCCCCGCACGGCGATCATGCTGGGTCAGCTCGGCGGACTGGGCGTGCTGGATCTCGAGGGCCTGTGGACCCGGTACGAGGATCCCGAGCCGCTGCTCGCCGAGATCGCGGGCCTCGATGAAGGCACCGCGACCACGCGCATGCAGGAGCTCTACGCGGAGCCGATCAAGCCCGAGCTGATCAAGACGCGCCTGGCCGAGATCCGGGAGGCCGGCGTCACGGTCGCGGGGTCGCTCACCCCGCAGCGCACCCAGGAGCTGTACCAGACCGTCGTCGAGGCGGGCGTCGACCTGTTCGTCATCCGCGGCACGACCGTCTCGGCCGAGCACGTGTCGAGCGTCGCCGAGCCGCTGAACCTGAAGAAGTTCATCTACGACCTCGACGTCCCCGTGATCGTCGGCGGCGCCGCCACCTACACCGCGGCCCTGCACCTCATGCGCACGGGCGCGGCGGGCGTGCTCGTCGGCTTCGGCGGCGGGGCGGCCTCCACCACGCGCGCCACCCTGGGCATCCACGCCCCGATGGCCACGGCCGTCTCCGACGTGGCCGCCGCGCGCCGCGACTACCTCGACGAGTCCGGCGGCCGGTACGTGCACGTCATCGCCGACGGCGGCGTGGGCACCTCCGGCGACATCGTCAAGGCGCTCGCCATGGGCGCCGACGCCGTCATGCTCGGGGTCGCCCTCGCGCGCGCCACGGATGCCCCCGGACAGGGCTTCCACTGGGGCCCCGAGGCGCACCACCCGAAGCTGCCGCGCGGTCGTCGCGTGGCCGTCGGCGGCGTCGCGACGCTCGAGGAGATCCTGTACGGCCCCGCCCCCGTGGCGGACGGCACGGCGAACCTGATCGGGGCGCTGCGCAAGTCGATGGCCACGACCGGATACTCCGACCTCAAGGAGTTCCAGCGCGTCGAGGTCGTGCTGTCCCCGTACGAGTCCTGAACTCGCGCTGTCGTTGAGCCGCTCCGTGTCGTCCACGCCCTCCGCCCCTTCGCCCGCACCCCGATCGCCGGAGACGGAGTTCCCGCCGACCCTGCGCGAGGTCATGCTGCGCGGTCGCTGGATCGGCATGCTGCTGCTGTGTCTCGTGGTGGCCGGAGTGTTCGCCTGGCTCGGGCAGTGGCAGCTCGGCCGCGCGATCGACACCAGCCCCCCGCCGCCCGGCGCCACCGAGAAGGTGCTGCCGCTCGACCAGGTGGTCAAGCCGGGGGAGTACCTGGACGCCGCCCTCGTGGGGCAGCGGACCCAGGCCAGCGGATCCTGGATCCCCGGAGACTTCCTCATCGTCTCCTCGCGGTTCAACGACGGGGCTGAGGGCTACTGGGTCACCGGTCAGCTCCGCATTTCGGGCACGGCGAAGCCCACCTCGCTCGCGGTCGCGGTCGGCTGGGCCGCGGACGAGGCTGCCGCGAAGGCCGCGGTGCAGCGCCTCGAGAAGACCGCGGACGGATCCGTCGTCACCGTGAAGGGGCGGCTGATCTCCGACGAGGGGCCCGTCGCCCCGCCGAAGGACCAGCCCACCCGCATGGACCGGATGTCGCCGGCGGCACTGCTCGGCTTCTGGCACGACACCGCGGGCCTCGACGTCTATCGTCCTTTCCTGGCCTCGACGGCCGCGCTCGGCGGTCTCGACGCCATCTCCTCGCCGGCGCCGGAGGAGCACTCCTCGGTGAACTGGCTGAACATCTTCTACGCGGTGGAGTGGGCGATCTTCGCCGGGTTCGCGTTCTACCTCTGGTACCGCCTGGCGAAGGACGCCTGGGAGCGCGAGGTCGAGGAGTTCGAGGAGCGGCGATCCGTCGCGGATCCGGATCCCGGAGCACTCTGACTCGGTCGCGGGCGGGCCTCGGCCGCCGTCGCTCTTTCGAGCATCGGAGCCGCATCTCCTGCACCTTCGCGCGCCGCCGGGTGAAGATCCGTTGTCCTGACAGTGAACTCCTTTCAGCCCTTCCTTAAGGTCCTTGAAGCCCGTGCATAGCCTCGCCTAGGGTCGGGACGTATGCGCCGTCCCCCAGACGGCGCCGTCGGCGGTCCCGCGGGGAAGCCGGCGTTCCACTTCCCGAGGAGACAGCACCGATGACGTCCGTCCCCACCGGCGAGAACCACGCGGTTCCCGTCGCGAATCGCAGAAGGCGAGCGCGTCTGTGCGCACTCGCCGTGACCACCGTCAGCGCCGTGGGCTTCGGCAGCCTGGTGGCGCTTCCGGCCTTCGCCAACACGTCCGGGACGGGGGTGGTGATCAACGAGGCGTACCTCTCCGGCGGGAGCGCGGGCGCGGCGTTCAAGAACAAGTTCGTCGAGCTGTACAACCCGACCGACGCGGCGATCTCGCTCGACGGCACCTCGGTGCAGTACCGGTCCGCGACCGGCACCACGAACTTCAGCGGGGTCGTCCCGCTCGCCGGATCCATCCCCGCCCACGGCTACTACCTGGTCCAGGGCGGCAGCAACGGCTCGAACGGCGCGGCGCTTCCCGCCCCCGATGCGACCGGCGGCCTGAACCCGAGCGGAACCACCGGCACGATCGCGCTCGTCAACAGCGCGTCCGCGGTCGCGCTGCCGACCGGATCCCTCGTGGGCAACCCCGATGTGATCGACCTGATCGGCTACGGCACGTCCAACACCTTCGAGGGCGCCGTCGCCGGTGCTCCCTCGGGCAACACCGACGTGCGATCGCTGAACCGCACGCAGGGCGCTGACACCGACGCGAACAACGCCGACTTCTCCCTCTCGGCGACGATCACGCCGACCAACACCAAGAACAACGCGACGGATCCCGACCCCGAGCCGACGCCGACGCCGACCCCCACGCCGACGGACACCCCCGCGCCGGGCGAGACCAAGAGCATCGCCGAGGTGCAGGGCACGACCGACAGCTCTCCGTTCGTCGGACAGACCGTCACCGTGCAGGGCATCGTCACCGGCGACTACCGCACCGGCGGCTACAAGGGCGTCTCGATCCAGACCCAGGGCACGGGCGGCGACGTCAAGACCGCGGGCGCTTCGGACGGCATCTTCGTGTACCTGAACGCGCTGGCGCCCTCGGTCGCACGCGGCGACCTCGTCTCGGTCACCGGCACGGTCTCGGAGTACTTCGGCCAGACCCAGATCAACCCGGCGACCCTCGGGGACATCTCCGTGGTGACGGCGGGGGCGGGGCTCCCGCAGCCCGTCGCGCTGCCGGACTCGGTGCGCGGCGCCGATCGCGAAGCGTACGAGAACATGCTCGTCGCGCCGAGCGGCACCTACAAGCTCGCCTCCAGCCACCAGCTGTACAACTACGGCACGCTCTGGCTCAACGCGGGCGACGCGCTCAACGTCAAGGCGACCGAGACCGTGCGTCCGGGTGCCGAGGCGGACGCGATCACCGCGGCCAACCGGGCGAACCGGATCCTGCTCGACGACGGCTGGTCGTCCCAGATCGGCAAGGGCGGCCACACCGGCGGGCAGCCGTACTTCACGAAGGACACCGTCGTCCGCAACGGCGACACCGTGCACTTCCCCACGGAGGGCGAGGTGCTCCAGTACGGCTTCGACGACTGGCGCCTGCAGCCGGTGGTGCCCATCAACGGCACCAGCGACGCCGCGCACAAGCCCACGTTCGGCTCCGAGAACCCGCGCACGGACGCCCCGCCCGCTGTGGGCGGCGACGTGAAGGTGGCGTCGTTCAACGTCTACAACTTCTTCACGACGCTCTCCAGCGAGAACGCCGACGCGCGTGGCGCGAAGACGGCGGCGCAGTTCCAGATCCAGCGCTCGAAGATCGTCTCGGCGATCAACGGACTGGGCGCCGACGTGGTCGGTCTCATGGAGGTCGAGAACGGGCCGAAGTTCGGACTCCCGCTCGACGCGCCGCTGCAGAACCTCGTGCAGGGGCTGAACGACGCAGCCGGATCCGACGTGTGGGACTACGTCCGCACGCCGCAGGCGCTCAACGACACGTCGATCACCGATGTGATCACGACCGCGATCATCTACAAGAAGGCGTCCGTCACCCTCAAGGGCGACGCGTCGACCGTCGTGGACGAGACGGTGTTCGGCAACGCCCGTGAGCCCATCGCGCAGACGTTCCAGACCGCGCAGGGCCGCGTGCTCTCGGTGATCACGACGCATCTGAAGTCGAAGTCCCCGCCCCAGAACGCGGGGCCCGAGCCGGCCGACGGCCAGGGCTTCTTCAACGCCGACCGCGTCGCGCAGGCGAAGGCCGAGCTCGCGTTCGCGCAGAAGGTGCAGAAGAGCTCCGGCAGCGATGACGTCTTCCTCGTGGGCGACTTCAACGCGTACGGCAAGGAGGACCCGATCGACGTCTTCGCCCAGGCCGGGTGGACCGACGTGGAGCCGACCTTCGCGCACGGGCAGTACACGTACTCGTTCGACGGCGAGCTCGGATCCCTGGATCACGTGATCGCATCGCCGTCCGCGGCGAAGGCGATCACCGGTGCCGGCGTCTGGAACATCAACTCGCCGGAGTGGAGCGACCGCGGCTACGCGTTCGCCGCCACCGAGTCGGGTACGCCGTACCGCTCCAGCGACCACGACCCGATCGTGGTGGGGCTCAAGGGCGCCGCGGATCCGATCGACATCAACATCGCGACGATCAACGACTTCCACGGACGCATCGAGGCCGACGGCGCCGCCGCCGGCGCCGCGGTGGTGGCCGGGGCGGTCGAGCAGTTCCGCGCGCAGAACCCGAACACGATCTTCGCCGCGGCGGGCGATCTCATCGGGGCCTCGACGTTCACGTCGTTCATCCAGCAGGACAACCCGACGATCGACGCGCTGAACGCGGCCGGTCTCGACGTGAGCGCCGCGGGCAACCACGAGTTCGACCAGGGCTACGCCGACCTCCGCGACCGGGTCATCCCGCGCGCGGACTGGACGTACCTCAGCTCGAACGTGTTCCTGACCGCCGACGGCAAGCCGGCCCTCACCCCCGCATGGGTGAAGGACGTACAGGGCGTCAAGGTGGGGTTCATCGGCGCGGTGACCGAGGATCTGCCGACCCTCGTCTCGCCCGACGGCATGAAGGGTCTCGAGGTGCGCGACATCGCCACGTCGGTGAACAAGGTCGCCGCCGAGCTCAAGGACGGCGACGCCTCCAACGGCGAGGCGGACGTGATCATCCTGCTCGTGCACGAGGGGGCGACCACGACCGACGTCGCGAGCATCACGCCCGAGTCGCGGCTGGGTGAGATCGTCAACGGCGTCGACAAGAGCGTGAACGCGATCGTCTCGGCGCACACGCACCTCGCGTACAACCACGTGATCGACGGTCGTCCGGTGGTCTCCGCCGGTCAGTACGGCGAGAACATGGGACTGATGGATCTGAAGGTCGACCCGGCCACGAAGAAGCTGCTCTCGATCACCAACGAGATCAAGCCGCTCACCGTGAACAAGGTCCCGCAGTACCCGGCGGATCCCGCGGTGCAGGCGATCGTGGACGCGGCCAAGAAGAAGGCCGATGAGCTCGGCTCGGTCAAGCTCGGCGACATCACGGCCGACTTCAACCGCGCACGGCAGAGCGACGGCAAGACGGAGAACCGCGGTGGCGAGTCCACCCTGGGCAACTTCGTGGCCGACGTGCAGAAGTGGTCGACCGGCGCCGACTTCGCGGTGATGAACCCGGGCGGTCTGCGGGCCAACCTCACCTACGCGTCCAGCGGCGCGGGGGATGCGGACGGCAGCGTCAGCTACCGCGAGGCGGCGACGGTGCAGCCGTTCGCCAACACCCTGATGACCGTGAAGCTCACGGGCGCCCAGGTGAAGCAGGTGCTCGAGCAGCAGTGGCAGCCCGCCGGCTCGGCGCGGCCGTTCCTGAAGCTCGGCGTCTCGAAGGAGCTGGCGTACACCTACGACCCGGCCGCCGCCGCGGGCTCGCACATCACGGGCATCACGGTCAACGGCGCGCCGATCGACCCGGCGGCGGTCTACACGGTGGGAGCCAACGCCTTCCTCGCCGCGGGCGGCGACGCGTTCACCGCATTCCAGCAGGGCACCGACAAGAAGGACACCGGCAAGGTGGACCTGCAGTCGATGGTCGACTGGTTCGCGGCGAACAAGACGGCGGCGCCCGATCTCGCGCAGCGCGCGGTCGGCGCGGTGCTCAGCGCTCCGGCGGACGCCGCCGGCTACAAGGCCGGGGAGAGCGTCACGCTGAAGCTCAGCTCGCTCGCGTTCAGCGCGGGGGAGAAGGCTCCGGGCGACGTCACCGTCTCGCTGGGGGGCACTGCGCTCGCCACGTCGACGGTCGATGCGGCGGTCACCGTCGACGCCTTCGACGAGGCCGGCACGGCGACCCTGACGTTCCCGATCCCCGAGGGGGTGACCGGGGCGCAGGCTCTGCAGGTCGACGTCGCGGTCACCGGTACGTCGCTCCGGCTGCCGATCACCGTCGCCGGATCCGACACCGGATCCTTCAACGGCACGATCTCGGTCGGTGCGGCCAAGGTCCTCGCCGGCGAGAAGCTGGCGCTGACGGGCACCGCGTTCGAGCCGGGCGAGACGCTGACGCTCCAGCTGCGCGAACAGGGCAAGAAGGGCACGGTCATCGACCTCGGCACGGTCAAGGTCGGCGGCGACGGATCGTTCGCCACCGCGCCTGTGGTGCCGCGTTCCGTCAAGGGCGGCGACTACCTCGTCGCCGCGACGCAGGCGGACGGGGACGAGGCGACCGCCGCCGTCACCGTGGTTCGCGGCAAGGGCCAGCTCAAGGTCGGCGCTTCCTCGGTCACCGCGGGCGGCAGCGTCACGATCTCCGCATCGGGCCTGTACGAGAACGAGAAGGTGGCGCTCGAGCTCCACTCCACCCCGGTCTCGCTCGGCTCGGTGACGGCGGCCGCGGACGGGTCCTTCACGGCCACGGTCACGATCCCCGCCGGCACCGCCGCGGGACAGCACCACGTGGTGGCGATCCTGTCGGACGGCGCCCAGATCTCCGTCGAGATCACGGTCGTCGCCGCCGCATCAGGGGGAGGCCTCGCGCTGACCGGTGCGGACTCGGGCTCGTTCCTGCTCCTCGCCCTGGTGCTGCTGGCACTCGGGCTGGGGCTCGTCGTCGCCCGTCGTCGCCTGCGCGTGGAGTGACCCTCTCGCGCTGACCTGCGGAGGCCGTCGGGGTTCGCCCCGGCGGCCTCCGTCGTGCCCGGAGGCGCACAGGATCCGGCGGCTAGGATGGATCCATGCCCGAACCCAAGCCTGAGAGCTTCCAGGCCATCCGCGGCGCGCTGAAGTTCTACCAGATCGCCTCGATCATCACCGGAGTCATGCTCCTGCTGCTGGTGACCGAGATGGTGCTCAAGTACACCCCCATCCACCTCGAGCTCTTCGCGGGGGGATCCGGCGGATTCCTCTGGTTCGCACCGGTGGTGGAGGGCGTGCACGGCGGCCTGGAGTCCACCGGCAACGGCCTCAACCTCTCGATGGGGATCCTCGTCGCGCACGGGTGGTTCTACGTCGTCTACCTGTTCGCCTGCTTCCGCGTGTGGAGCCTGATGCGCTGGCCGTTCCTGCGCTTCATCATGCTCGCCCTCGGCGGCGTGGTGCCGTTCCTCTCCTTCTTCATGGAGACCCGCGTCGCCCGCGAGGTGAAGGCCTACCTCTTCCGGCGCGAGGCCGACGCCGACCAGACCTCCTCGACCACTCCCGCCACGGAAGGTGCCCGTTGACCGACAACACTCCCGACACCGAGCAGCGCCCCGCCCTCGTCGTCGACTTCGGTGCGCAGTACGCGCAGCTGATCGCCCGCCGCGTCCGCGAGGCGGGCGTCTACAGCGAGATCGTGCCGCACACGGTGACCGCGGCCGAGATCGCGGCCAAGAACCCGGTCGCGCTGATCCTCTCCGGCGGCCCGTCGTCGGTGTACGAGGAGGGCGCCCCGCAGCTCGACCCGGCCGTGTTCGACCTGGGCGTGCCGACGCTCGGCATCTGCTACGGCTTCCAGTACATGGCGCGCACTCTCGGCGGCGAGGTCGCCAACACCGGACTGCGCGAGTACGGCGCGACCGACGCGATGATCCCGGTCAACGACTCCACGCTGCTGGGCGGTCAGCCCGCCGAGCAGAACGTGTGGATGAGCCACGGCGACCAGGTCGCGAAGGCGCCCGAGGGCTTCGCGGTGCTCGCCTCGACCCCGGCCACGCCGGTCGCGGCGTTCGCCGATGAGCAGCGCAGGTTCTACGGCGTGCAGTGGCACCCCGAGGTGAAGCACTCCGACCACGGCCAGGAGATCATCGAGAACTTCCTGCACAAGGGCGCGGGCCTCCCCGCCGACTGGAACAGCGACAACGTGATCGCCGAGCAGGTCGAGCGCATCCGCGCCCAGGTCGGCGACGCCCGCGTGATCTCCGCGATGTCGGGCGGCGTCGACTCCGCCGTCTCCACCGCGCTCGTGCACAAGGCGATCGGCGACCAGCTCACCGCGGTCTTCGTCGACCACGGCCTGCTGCGCAAGGGCGAGCGCGAGCAGGTCGAGCGCGACTTCGTCGCGGCGACCGGCGTACGCCTGATCACCGTCGACGCGGCCGACACGTTCCTCGGCCACCTGGCCGGCGTGACGGATCCCGAGACCAAGCGCAAGATCATCGGCCGCGAGTTCATCCGCGCGTTCGAGCAGGTGCAGCGCGACCTGGTCGAGGAGGCGAAGGCCTCCGGCGAGAAGGTCAGGTTCCTCGTGCAGGGGACCCTGTACCCGGACGTCGTCGAGTCCGGCGGCGGCGCGGGCACCGCGAACATCAAGTCGCACCACAACGTCGGAGGCCTCCCCGACGACCTCGACTTCGATCTGATCGAGCCGCTGCGCACCTTGTTCAAGGACGAGGTGCGTGCCATCGGACGCGAGCTCGGGATCCCCGAGGCGATCGTCGGCCGCCAGCCGTTCCCCGGGCCGGGCCTCGGCATCCGCATCATCGGCGAGGTCACCCGCGAGCGTCTCGACATCCTGCGTGAGGCCGACGCGATCGCCCGGGAGGAGCTCACTCTCGCCGGACTCGACCAGACCATCTGGCAGTGCCCGGTGGTGCTGCTCGCCGACGTCCGCTCCGTGGGCGTGCAGGGCGACGGCCGCACCTACGGCCACCCGGTCGTGCTGCGTCCGGTGTCGTCCGAGGATGCGATGACCGCCGACTGGACCCGCCTGCCGTACGACGTGCTCGCGAAGATCTCCAACCGCATCACGAACGAGGTCTCCGAGGTGAATCGCGTCGTGCTCGACGTCACCTCGAAGCCGCCGGCAACCATCGAGTGGGAGTGATCTCCCCGGTCGGGGCCCGCTGAGCGAGGACGGCGGAACCGCCTCAGCCCAGGTGCTTCAGCGCCTCGCGGCGGCTCAGCGGCGAGAGGGACGGGTGCGCGTCGACGAACGCGCGCACCCAGTCCGGATCCGCCCTGGCGTGATCGCGCAGCGCCCACCCGATCGCCTTGCGGATGAAGAACTCCTCGTCGCCGAGGTTCGCCTCGATCACGTCGGAGAGCAGGCCGTGATCGACGCGGTCCCTGCGCTGCAGCTGGGCGATGATCGCCGCGCGCCGGATCCAGAGGTCCTCGTCGTCGGCCCACACGCGCAGCTCCACGGCCAGCTCGGCGGGGTGGGAGTCCAGGAGGTCCGCGAGACGGTGCGCGACTTCGTCGACGTGGTCCCACCAGGCGCCGGTGCGGATCATCTCCTCGTGCACGTCGAGCAGATCCAGCCGTCCGCGCAGCGGCTTCAGGGCCATCAGGGCCTGCGCCGCGTAGCGCTCCTCGCGGTACCCGGCCGCACGCCACAGGTCGAGCGCCGCGTCGCGCAGCTCGTCGACGTCGTCGATCCCGCGCGCCGCCTGAGTGGCGAGCCGTCGAGCGTCCGGCACGCGCACGCCGAGGAACGGCATCGCCGACTTCATGTAGGCCTGCTGGCCGGGTGCGAGGGCGGGATCCGCGGCCGCGCGCAGGGCCTCGCGGATCACGTTCGCGAGCGCAGAGGAGGACGTCACATCCGGAGTCTAGAAAATCTTCGAAGAATCTTCGACGCGCTGTCGATCCGGCGTCTTCTCGTTCGACGTCTTGAGTGAGAGGGTCGAAGGACGACCCCCGATGAGGAGACAGAGATCATGAAGTTCATGCTGATCATGCGCGCGGACGACCAGGGTGTGCGGGCGTACGAGGACATGCCGTTCGAGCAGGTCATCGAGGCGATGGGCCGGTACAACGAGTCGATGATCAAGGCGGGGGTGCTGATCGCCGGCGAAGGGCTCACGGACGCCGCAGAGGGCTTCGTCGTCGACTTCTCGGCCGAGACGCCGCTCGTCACCGACGGCCCCTACGGAGAGACGAAGGAGCTGTTCAACGGCTTCTGGATCATCGAGGTGTCCACGCGTGAGGAGGCCGCGGAGTGGGCCAAGCGTGCGCCGCTCACGCCGGGCGCGTACCTCGAGGTGCGCCGCGTCACCGAGCTCGAGGACTTCCCGGCCGACAACGAGTGGATCCAGAAGGAGGCCGGCTGGCGCGAGGAGGCGGCCGCGCGCGCGGCCGAGTGACGGCGATGGCCGGATCCGACTCCGCGGCGACGGGCGCTCAGACCGAGCGCGCCGTCGCCGCGGTGTGGCGTATCGAGTCGGCGAGGATCGTCGCCACCCTGACGCGCTTCACCGGCGATTTCGGCCTCGCCGAGGATCTCGCGCAGGACGCGCTGCTGGAGGCGCTCGCACAATGGCCGCGCGACGGCGTGCCCGCGAACCCCGCGGCCTGGCTGACGGCTGTCGCCAAGCGCCGTGCGATCGACGGATGGCGGCGCAGGGAGCGCTACGACGATCGACTCGCGGTGATCGCGCACGATCTCGAGCGGGAGCAGGACGCCGCCCTGGACGCCCCGCCCTGGGATCCTGACGCGATCGACGACGACGTGCTGCGGCTCGTCTTCATCGCCTGTCACCCCGTGCTCTCGCGCGAGGCGCGCGTGGCGCTCACCCTGCGTGTGGCGGGCGGTCTGAGCACGGAGCAGATCGCGCGTGCGTTCCTGGTGCCGACCGCCACCGTGCAGCAGCGCATCGTGCGGGCGAAGAAGACGCTCGCGGCGGCCAAGGCGCCGTTCGAGGTGCCGGGGCGCGACGAGTTCCCTGCGCGGCTCGGTGCGGTGCTCGGGGTGCTCTACCTGGTGTTCAACGAGGCGCATGCGGCGACGGCGGGAGAGGATCTGCTCCGCCCGGATCTGGGACGCGAGGCGATCCGGCTCACCCGCGTGCTGGCTGCGCTCATGCCGACAGAGCCGGATGTGCACGCGCTGCTCGCGCTCATGGAGCTCACGGCCGCGCGCTTTCCGGCGCGCGTCGACGCGCACGGCGACCCGGTGCTGCTCGCCGACCAGGACCGTCGTCTGTGGGACCGCGGTCGCATCGCCCGTGGCCGCGCCGCCCTGGCTCAGGCGGACGCCTTCGGCCGCGGCCGCGGGGCCTACGCGCTGCAGGCGGCGATCGCCGAGTGCCATGCGGTCGCACCATCGGTCGAGGAGACCGATTGGGAGCGCATCGTGCTGATCTATGAGGCGCTCGGGCGCATCGCCCCCTCGCCGGTCGTGGAGCTCAATCGCGCCGCGGCGGTCGCGATGGCGACGGGCCCGGCGTCCGCGCTGCGCATCGTCGACGGGCTCATCGCCGACGGCGCGTTGCGCGGCTATCACCTGCTGCCCGCCACGCGCGCCGAGCTGCTGCTGCGTCTCGGGCGCGCGGAGGAGGCGCGCTCCGAGTTCGCGGTCGCGGCCGCGCTGGCCGGCAACGACCGCGAGCGTGCGCTCCTCGAGCAGAAGGCCCGCGGCTGAGCGAGCCGTCGTGCGCCGCCGGGCTGCGCGGGAACGACGAAGGCCGCCCTCCGAGGAGAGCGGCCTTCATCGTGAAGCGCGGTGGCGGCTAGTTGTTGCCGCGGGCGATCGCGATCATGCGCAGGATCTCGACGTACAGCCACACCACGGTGACCATGATGCCGAAGCCGCCGAGCCAGCCGTACTGGCGCGGGGCGCCGTTGCGCACGCCCTGCTGGATCTGGTCGAAGTCCATGACCAGCGAGTACGCGGCGAGGAAGACGACGAGCACACCGATGATCAGGCCGAGCGGGATGCCGGCGACCTTCGCGCTGTAGAGGCCGAACATCTGGTTGGCGGGCAGCACGTTGAACACCATCAGCACGACGTTGAGCAGCGAGAACAGCAGGTAGCCGAGCATCGCGATCATCACGATCTTCGTCATCTTCGCGGACGCGCGGACCTTGCCGCTCGCGAACAGGGCGAGGGTGACGGCGACCACGGCCGCGGTGGCGAGCGTCGCCTGCAGCACGATGCCGGGCCAGAGCACCTCGAAGAAGGCAGAGATGCCGCCGATGAAGAGGCCCTCGAACGCCGCGTAGGCGAAGATCAGCGCCGGACGCACCTTCTTGCGCGAGGTGAAGCTCACGATCATCGCGAGCACGAAGCCGCCGAGCGCGCCCACGGCCCACGGCCAGATCGCGACGGCGGTCGGCGTGCGCGGCACGGCGACGCCGCCGAGCGTGAAGAACCAGCCGATCGCCGCGAAGACGAGCAGGATGCCGAACAGGCCCGCGGTCTTCCAGACCGTGTCCTCGACCGTCATCCGGTCGGTCTCGATGGCGCCGGCCGACGGTGCGGCGTACATGCCCTCGAGGTTCGCGTTGACGGCCGCCTGCTGGGCCGCGGCGAACTGGCCGGCCGGCGGAGGCGGCGCGTACTGACCGTTCTGGCCCGCCTGGGCGCCTCCGGGATAGGTCGCGACGGCGCGCGGATCCCGCTCCTTGAACGCCGGGTTGTTGAACGCGAAGTTGCTCATGGTCGGCCTCACTCCTCAGAAGTGGTGGTCATCTTCCTTCTACAGTACCGGCGGAACCCGTGAGGAGCACTGCCGTACGCTGAGAGCGTGACCCGACGGATCCCGCAGGACGTCTCGCCGACGGATCCGTCCGTCCGTCCGCTCCTGATCGGCCACCGCGGCGCTCCCGGCTATCGTCCCGAGCACACCGCCTCGTCCTACCGCCTCGCCTTCGCGATGGGCGCCGACGCCGTCGAGCCCGACGTCGTCGTCACCGCGGACGGGGTGCTCGTGATCCGTCACGAGAACGAGATCTCGGGCACCACCGATGTCGCCGACCATCCCGAGTTCGCGGATCGGCGCACCACGAAGCGCGTCGACGGGGAGCGTCTCACCGGGTGGTTCACCGAGGACTTCACCTGGGCCGAGCTCGCCACCCTGCGCTGCCGGGAGAGGATCCCCGCCCTGCGTCCCGGATCCGCCGAGCACGACGACACCGAGCCGATCCTGCGCCTGACCGACCTCCTGGAGCTCGTCGGCGAGGCCTCGGCCGAACAGGGCCGGGCGATCGGGGTCGTGCTCGAGGTGAAGCACGCCACCTACTTCGCCGGGATCGGACGGGATCCGGCCCCGCTGGTCGAGCGCGACCTGCGCGAGGCCGGGTGGGCCTCGGGGGAGCACCCGCTCTGGATCGAGTCGTTCGAGCAGACGGTCCTGGCGGAGCTGCGTGGGCGCGGCGTGCGGGCCGTCTTCGTCTACCTCCTGGAGGCGGCGGGCTCGCCGGCGGATCTCGTCGCACGGGACGGGCACCTCGCGCAGACCTACGCGGACGCGCTCACGCCGGCAGGCCTCGACGTGCTCGCCCGCGACGTGGACGGAATCAGCGTCGACAAGCAGCTGCTGCTGCAGGACGCCGGGCCGCACCTCGTCGACGAGGCGCACCGGCGCGGGCTGCGCGTCTTCACCTGGACGTGCCGTCCGGAGAACGCATTCCTCGACCGGCGTTTCCGCCGCAGCGGCGGGGCCGCCGCGTTCGGCGACTACCGCGCGGAATGGGCGAGGATCGCCGAGACCGGCCTCGACGGCGTCTTCGTCGACCACCCCGACCTCGGTGCGGAGACGTTCCGGAGCTGAGCGCGGCCACCCTGCGGTCGGCGGGGCGTCTGGCATGCTGACCTCATGGATGAGCTTTCGGAGGGTGGGATCCAGGTCGCAGATCTTGCGCGGTCGTTCGGATCGGTGCACGCCGTGCGCGGGGCGAGCTTCGCCGCGGCGCCCGGGCGGGTGACGGGACTGGTCGGGCCGAACGGTGCAGGCAAGACGACGCTGCTGCTGATGCTCGCGTCCCTGCTCGCCCCCGACCGCGGCCGCATCCGCATCGACGGGATCGATCCGGTGGCCGACCCCTCGGCCGCCCGTGGCGTGCTCGGCTGGATGCCCGATGCGCTCGGCGCGTGGCCGGCCCTCACGGTGCGCGAGACCATCGTCACGACCGCGCGGCTGCACGACTTCGATCGCGACGAGGCGGCGGCGCGCACGGAGGAGCTGCTCGAGCTCGTCGACCTGCGAGACCTCGCGGCGACGCCGGCCAGGGTGCTCTCCCGCGGCCAGAAGCAGAAGCTCGGCCTCGCCAGGGCCCTCGTGCACCGGCCGCGGGTGCTGCTGCTGGACGAGCCGGCGTCCGGGCTCGACCCCGAGGCGCGCGTGCAGCTGCGCGTGCTGCTGCGCGACCTCGCCGCGGAAGGGCTGACGATCCTCATCTCCAGCCATGTGCTGGGCGAGCTCGAGGAGGTGATCGACGACGCCGTGTTCCTCGTGCAGGGCGAGGTGGTCACCGCTCCGGAACCGGTGGCGCGCGCCTGGCGGATCCGGCTCCTGCCGGACACCGCGCCGCCCGAGGCGGCGGCACAGAGCGTCCCGGACGGCGGGTTCGTGCCGGAGACGGGCTCGGCGCCGCTGCGGGTCGCCGCTGCGCTCGGCGTGGACCCGCACACGCTGGGAACGGACCGCGGCGACGTGCTCGCGGTCTTCCCCGACGAGGCCGGGGCCGCCGCCGCCCTCTCGCGCCTCGTCGGCGCGGGCTTGCCGGTCACCTCGTTCGCGCCCGCGCAGAGCGGGCTGGAACAGGCGTTCCTCACCTTGGCGGGTGCGCGATGAGCCTCACCCGGATCTGGACCATCGCGCGTCTCGAGCTCACGCAGCGCCTGCGCAGCGCCGGCTGGTACATCCTGCTCGGCGTGTTCGCGCTCGTGCTGCTCATCGTCACCGTGCTCGCCCTGATGGCGTTCTCGTTCACGCCGGCCGCGGGATCCGGCGCCTACTCGGCGATCGTGATGCTCGTGCTGCTCCTCGTCGTGCTGATCTCGCCCACGCTCAGCGGATCCTCGATCAATGGCGACCGCGAGGCGGCCACGCTCGCCAGCGTCCAGACCACCCTCGCGAGCACGGGCGACATCATGGTGGGCAAGCTCCTGGCCGCGATCATCACCGGCGCGGCGTTCCTCCTCGTCGCGGTCCCGTTCCTCGTGGTGTCGATGCTGGCGGGCGTGGTGCGCGTCGACGTCCTGCTGGTCTCGCTGCTCATCCTCGCGGCGGAGATCGTGATCGTCGCCGCGATCGGCGTCGGCTGGAGCGGGCTCGTCGCACGGCCCCTGTTCTCGGTCGCGAACACGTACCTCGTGGTGGCGGCGCTGTGCCTCGGCACGCTTCTGTTCTTCGGGCTGGCCGGGTCCGTCATCCGCACCGACGTGGAGTTGCGCGACCGCGCCTGGGATGCACAGGGCCAGCCGATCTGCGACCGCTGGGAGACGCGGACCGTGCTCCAGCCGCGCTTCGACTACGTGTGGGGCTTCCTCGCCGCGAACCCGTTCGTCGTGCTCGCCGATGCGACTCCGACGACGTACACGCCGTACGGCTCGCCGGCCGACATGTTCGGCGGGATCAAGCTCTCCGTGCGCTCCGCCCAGCTGCCGCCGCAGACGCTGAACGTCTACGACCCCTGTCTGCAGAGCCCCGATGACGGCCGTCCGACGCCCAAGGAGATCATCGAGTCGACGACCCCGAGCTGGTTCGTCGGGCTCGGGATCCAGACAGTGATCGCGGCGGGCCTGTTCGCCGGCGCCTGGGCGCGCACCCGCACCCCGGCGCGCCGGCTGCCCCCGGGCACCCGGATCGCCTGACACCGGCGCGCGGGCCGTCCCTGCGGAGCGGAGCCGCCGCCCCGCGGGCCGGGCGCGCGCCCGACCGGGATCGATGTCCGCGGCCAGACCTAGACTTGTGAGGTCATGAGCGAAGCACCTTCCCCCGTCATCCTGCCGCCCGGGTCCGCCGTCGGAGCGCCGCGCGCGAGCGCGTCCGCGCCCTCGGCCGACGATCTGCTCGCGGGGCTCAACCCGCAGCAGCTCGACGCGGTCACCTACCGGGGCCAGGCGCTGCTCATCGTGGCCGGCGCGGGGTCGGGGAAGACCAGCGTGCTCACCCGACGCATCGCGCTGCTCCTGCGCCAGCGCGAGGCGTGGCCCAGCCAGATCCTCGCCATCACGTTCACGAACAAGGCCGCGGGCGAGATGCGCGAGCGCGTCGCGCAGCTGGTGGGCGACACCGCCCGGGGCATGTGGATCTCGACGTTCCACTCCGCGTGCGTGCGGATCCTGCGCCGCGAGGCCGAGCAGTTCGGCTTCACGAAGTCGTTCACGATCTACGACTCCGGCGATTCGCGCGCGCTCATCAAGAGGCTCGTCAAGGAGCACGAGGCCGACGCCTTCGGGTACACGCCCGCAGCGGTGCAGTCGCGCATCTCCAGGCTCAAGAACGAGCTGCAGGATGCGGAGTCCTTCGCCCGCCAGGCGAACATGTCGGATCCGGCCGAGCGCGTGTTCGCGGAGGTGTTCGCGGACTATCAGCGCCAGCTGCAGAAGGCCAACGCCTTCGACTTCGATGACCTCATCGGGCAGACGGTCTACCTCTTCCGCGCGTTCCCGCAGGTGGCCGACACCTACCGCCGCCGGTTCCGGCACATCCTCGTCGACGAGTACCAGGACACCAACGCGGCGCAGTACGCGCTCATCCACGAGCTCACGCGTCCGGTGCAGGGCCCTTCGACAGGCTCGGGGACCGGGAGGGAGCCGTTTGCCTCGAACGGCATGATGATCTTCGAACCCGACCCGCAGGACGCCGCCGGAGCGGAGCCGGGCGCCGCGCTCACCGTCGTCGGCGACTCGGACCAGTCGATCTACGCCTTCCGCGGCGCCGACATCCGCAACATCAGCGAGTTCGAGCGCGACTTCCCCGGCGCCAAGGTGGTGCTGCTCGAGCAGAACTACCGCTCGACGCAGAACATCCTGTCGGCCGCCAACGCCGTGATCAGCAACAACTTCGACCGCAAGGAGAAGAAGCTGTGGAGCGACAAGGGATCCGGTGACGCGATCGTCGGGTTCACCGGCTACTCGCAGCACGACGAGGCCCAGTTCGTGGCGGACGAGGTCGAGGCGCTGCGCCGGGCCGGCATGCCGTACGGGGAGATGGCGGTGTTCTACCGCACCAACTCGCAGTCCCGCGCGCTGGAGGAGATCTTCATCCGCTCCGCCGTCCCGTACAAGATCATGGGCGGCACCAAGTTCTACGAGCGCGCCGAGATCAAGGACGCCCTCGCCTACCTCGTCGCCGTGGCGAACCCGGCTGACGAGATGGCCGTCCGGCGCATCCTGAACAAGCCGCGTCGCGGCATCGGCGACGTCACCGAGACCTCGATCGCGCGCTTCGCGGAGGAGCACTCGCTGAGCTTCCGCGATGCGCTCGCGCACCCGGCGCAGCTCGGCGTGGGGCCGAAGATCCAGGGCGCGATCGCCCAGCTGGACGCGGTGCTGCGCGAGGCGACGGAGATCATGCTGCCCGCGAGCGGCGAGGTCGCGCCGCCCACCGCCGTCGCCGAGGGGCTCACCCTCCTGCTGCAGAAGAGCGGCTACCTGGACGCGCTGCGTGCCAGCCGCGACCCGCAGGACGAGGCGCGGCTGGAGAACCTCGACGAGCTCATCGCCGTCACCCGCGACTTCGCGCGCAACAACCCCGAGGGCTCGGTGTCCGACTTCCTCGCCGAGGTCGCGCTCGTCTCCGACGCCGACGACCTGGACGACGAGTCCGGGGTGGTGTCGCTCATGACGATGCACACCGCCAAGGGACTCGAGTTCGACGCGGTCTTCGTGACCGGCGTCGAGGAGGACCTCATCCCGCATCGCATCTCCGCGAACGAGCCCGGCGGTCCGCAGGAGGAGCGCCGGCTGTTCTACGTGGGCATCACGCGGGCCCGCAAGCGCCTGCATCTGTCCCTGGCGATGACGCGCGCGCAGTTCGGCGAGGTGTCGGTGGCCATGCCGAGCCGCTTCCTGCAGGAGATCCCCTCGGAGCTCATCGACTGGAGGCAGTCCCCGGGAGATGTGAACTCCCGCGGCGGCACGCAGTCGCGCGCCCTGAACGCCCGTCGTCCGGGCGGGTTCGGCGGATCGGGGGGATCGGGCGACCGCTTCGCCGCCCGCGCGCTCCCGAAGCGCGAGGGGCTCACGCCGCTGTCCACGGCGATGGACAAGTTCCCGAACCGGGTGACGGCGAAGGTGCGCGACAACGGCGACCTCGAGCTGAACGCCGGAGACCGGATCCGTCACGACGACTTCGGCGAGGGCAAGGTCGAGGCGATCACGGGCGAGGGCGCCAAGCGCATCGCACACGTGCGCTTCGACGCCGCGGGGCAGAAGAAGCTGCTGATCAAGATCGCGCCCATCCAGAAGCTCTGACCCGAGGCGTATCCGGAGCGCCCGCGCGGTTAGGCTGGGGCAATGGGCCTTTTCTCGCGCCGTAGCAAGCAGGACGACGTCGTCTCGCCGGAGTCCGCCTCCGCCGCCGAGGGGGCGGTGCCGGACGCCGTCGCCGAGGGCGCAGGGGAGACGGGCGCTGAGGAGACGGCCGCCGAGGCCGCACCGGTGGTGAACGTCTCGGTGCAGGCCTTCCGCGGTCTCGGAGCGCCCGCAGGCCCCGAGGTCGCCGCGCCCGCCGACGCCCCCGATGCCGGCCACGACCTCATCGACCCGGTCGTCGACGAGGCGCCCGTTCCGCCGGCGCCCGCGCCGTCGGGCCGGCCGCCCCTTCCGCTGGCGCCGGCCGACCCGCCGGAGCAGACCGAGTCGATCCCGGGCATGCCGGACAACGTGCTGCTGCGCGAGGCTCTGTCGATGCTCGGGACGGACGCGAGCCAGGCCGAGCTGCTCGGCGTGCTGCGCCAGTCGCTGCAGGGCAACCTGTTCCTCCGGGTCAGCGGCGACGCCGGCGAGCAGATCCGGGAGGGCAAGCCGCTGGCCGTCGCCGTCGTGAACGACGGGGAGAACTCGTTCATGCTCGCCTTCAGCTCCGCGGCCGCGGTGCGCGACTCCGTGCAGCAGGGCGACGAGGATCCGTCCGAGACGTCCGCGGTCGTGCAGCCCGTGCAGGCGGTCTACCAGAACGTCATCGAGGGACCCTTCGCCGGGCTCATCATCGACAACGCCTCGGAGCCGCACCGCGTCGTTTTCCCCTCCGAGATCCTGCAGAAGGCCCTCGAGGAGGCTGACCCGACGTTCGCCGTGAAGGCGCTGCTCGCGACACCGCGCGCCGCGGACTCCGAGGCGCGCGTGGCGGAGGCCCTCACCACGGCGCGGCTGTGGGTCGCCGTGAGCGACGTCGACGGCGACGGCCAGTACGGCGTGGCCGAGGCGCACACGCCCGACGGCCAGCGCTACCTCCAGCTGTTCAGCCACCCGCTCGAGGTCATCGCGCTCGGTCGCGGCGACCAGCCCATGCCGTTCTCGGCAGAGCAGATCGGCACCGTGATGGTTCAGCAGCCCGCCCTGAGCGGTGTGCTCATCGACGCCGCGGGCCCCGCGATCACGGTCGGCCGGGACGCCCTGGCGCCCGTGATCGCCCTCGCCCCGGCGGAGTAGGGCGCGGTCGTCCGGACCTTTTCTTCGCGGTGCGCGACCGTTCCGCGAGCGCTCCTCAAGGTTGTGTGAAGGAAGCCTGAAGACCTGTTCAGTGGTCTTGTCAACCGGTATCTCGGAATCCAGTATGGGCGTATCAGGTCCAGACGACGCAAAGGATTCTCATGGACACCGTGACACCCACCACCCGCAACCGCCGTAAGGTCCTCGCCGTGCTCGCCGGTGGCCTCGTGCTCGGCGTCGGCGCGGCGATCACCCTCGCCGCCTGGAACGACTCCGAGTTCGCGACCGGCACCTTCACCGCCGGCTCGTTCAACCTCCAGGGCTCCACCGACGGCACCACCTTCGCGGACCACAGCGCCGCGCCCGGCGCCGGACTGACGTTCAGCGCGAACGTCGGGAACCTCACGCCCGGCGACAGCGTGTACGCGTCGTACTGGGTCCAGCTCGACAAGAACACGACCAGCCCGGCGACGGTGACGCCGGCCCTCGACGCGACCTCCGGCACGGGCGTCAACGCGGCGGCCATCTCGTACAAGGTGTACACGGTGCCCAGCGCGACCGCCTGTGACGTGAACGTGGCCACCACGGGCACGCTCATCCTCTCCGGAGCGAACCTCAGCACCGCCACCGGTGCGACCACGTTCCCGCTCGCCAAGGGCACGCCGCCGACCACGGCCGGTGCCGCGCAGAAGCTCTGCTTCGTCGCGACCGCCGGAACCCAGGCGGTGCTGCAGCAGGGCGGCGCCGGGACGGCCGTCTGGAAGTTCACCGCGACCTCGAACTGAGGACCCCGCGATGCGGGCTCACCAGAAGAGGCGAGCGGCGACGCGCGCCGGCGAGCGGAGGATCCGACTGCTGCGGATCCGTGCTCTGCTCGCCGGCGGGCTCGTGCTCGGCACGGGGGCGACCTCGACGCTGGCGAGCTGGAACGACGCGGAGTACGCGAACGGCACGTTCACGGCGGCGAGGTTCGGCATCGAGGGCTCGCTCGACGGCACGAACTACTCCAAGCACGCCAGCACGGGTGCCGCAGCACTGAGCTTCAGCCCCGCGGTGACCGGACTGTTCCCCGGAGGCACGTCCTACGCCGCCTTCGCCGTCCGCGCGACGACGGGCTCGGTCGCCGGCCATGTGCAGGTCTCGGCCGGAACGGCGAGCGGGGGACTGTCCGATCTCCGGTACGGCGTCCGGACCGTGAGCAGCATGGGCCAGTGCTCCGCAGCCGGGTACGCGGGCGGCGGGGCGGTGATCCCGGACGGCTCGACCCTCGGGACCTCGGCCGCCGGCTCGCAGACGCTCGCGGCCGACCGCACGCCGGTCTACTACTGCTTCGCGCTCTCGCTGCCGGTGGGAGCGTCCAACGGGATGCAGGGGCTGGCGATCGCGCAGACCTGGCAGCTCGTCGCGACCTCGGGATGAGGTCCGGAGTGAGCACGTCACAGAGAGAGAAGGACAGCATGACCGAGACGACGCAGCCGACCACGCGTCGCGCCGCGCGCGAGAGCGCGGCGGCAGAACTGCGCCACGGCGTGCGACCCGGAACGCGCGACGAGGCACCCGAGGGGAGCGCCGACGCCGGTCCGCGGCCGGGCGGCGGCCGTCGGCGCCGGGGCTCCGTCCGCGGAGTGCTCAGTGAGATCCTGCTCTGGGTCGCGGCGCTGGCGGGCCTCGTCTGCATCGTGCTGGTGATCCTGGCGTTCGTCGCCCACATCACGCTCATCATGTTCCGCACCGGATCCATGGCACCGACCATCCCGACCGGGTCCGTCGCGATCGTCCAGCAGATCCCCGCGTCGCAGGTGCACGTCGGCGACGTGGTGACCGTGGACCGGCCGGGGGAGCTTCCCGTGACGCACCGCGTGCGGGCCGTCGCGGACGGCTCGACCTCCGGCGAGCGGCTCCTCACCCTCCGGGGTGACGCGAACGCGCAGGACGATGTGGCGCCCTATCCGGTCTCGACCGTGCGGATCGTGCGCTTCGCGATCCCGGGACTCGCTCCGGTCATCGTCGCGTTCGGCAACCCGTTCGTGCTCGGCGGCATCACGATCGGCGTCGCGGTCCTCGTGATCTGGGCGTTCTGGCCGCGTCGTCGCGCTGCGACGGAAGAAGAGGCGGAGGCCCCGGGGCCTCGGCGGGCGAGCCATGAGTCGCCGTGACCGTCGCGCCCGGGCGGCCCTCGCCGCGCTGGCGGGGGCACTGCTCGTGATCGCGTCGGCGCCTGCGGCCGCCGCGGCTCCGGCGACCGAGATCGTGCAGGGGCGCTACGTGCGCATCGTGTCCCGTGCCGACTGGGCCGCCGCCGCGGCGATGGGCCCGGAGGCCAGTGTGCGCTGGGATCTGGAGATCAGCGCGGCCGCGCCGAGCCCCGGCACCGTCCGCGTCGGCGTCAGCGCACTCGGGGACGCGCCGGTCGCCGTCGACGTGCGGCTCTGCCCCGTGGCGTGGCAGGGCGAGGACTGCGTCGGCGGAGCTCAGCTGCTGCGCCGCGCCTGGGGTGTGCCGCGGAACGGCCGGACGGTCGAGCTCGACGCGATCTCCTCCGACGACGTCGCCCACGTCCGCCTGGACGTGCGGCTCGCCGGTGGCCGCGAGGCGGGAGCCACGCAGATCCGCGTCCACGCGGACGGGCTCGGCGACCGGATCCAGACGGGGCCCGGGGGGCAGCTTCCGGCGACCGGGGGATCCCTCCCCCTGCCGGCCATCGTCGCCGGCGGAGCCCTGCTCGTCGCCGCGGCGGTGGTGCTGGTGTTCGCGCGTCGTCGCAGAGGAGGGGACTCATGATCGCCGCGAAGCGCTCGCGCCTGCGCCGTGCCGTGCTCGCGGCGCTCGTCGTCGCGGGATGCGCGGCGGCGCTGCTGTGGCCCCGTCCGGCGATGACCGACGCCTCCTACACGGACGGCGAGTACGTGGCGAGCGGGACCGTGACCGCGGCGACCCTGTCGAACCCGTCGAACATGACGTGCACCGTGACGAAGGGGGTCGCCGGCATCTTCGCGAGCGTGACGATCGGCTGGCAGTCCGCGTACCCGCTCACGGCGACGGTCGGCGGGATCACGGTGCTCACGGCGAGCTCGTCGGTCAAGACGAGCACGGTCACGGGGATCAGCTCCTCCGGGACGGGCCCCTACACCTACTCGGTGACCCTCGATCAGACCCTGCTGCTGAGCCTCGTCACCAACCTGCTCGGGAGCACGACCACCTTCACCGTCGTGAACGCGGCGGGCACGAACTGGACGTCGGCGAGCCTCACGAAGACGCTCACGATGTCGGTGGCCGGCCTCAACGCGAAGTGCGTCTGAGGCGCGCTCACTCCGCGAGCGCGAGGGCCCGGAACATGTCCCGCTCGCGCAGCGCGTCGCGCCGGCTCTCGGGCGCCGACGGCGTGCGCGACGGGGGAGTGCGACCCGTCGTGCGGTGGTAGAGCTCGTCGATCAGTCGCGTCGCGAGCCCGACCAGGGTCTCGATCTCGCGCTCGTCGCGGTCGATCCAGACGCAGTGCGGCTCGTCGTGCACGGGACGGAAGTCGTCGTGCTCCTCCCAGACGAAGAGCGTGCGCTCCGCGCCGAGCACATGCTGCTGCCACCACACCTGGCGCAGGTAGGTGCGGGGGATCTGCCGCCACGACTTGTTGGTCGTCTTGATCTCGGCCAGCAGGATGCGTCCGCCCGGATCCTGCAGGATGCCGTCGGGCGTGGCCAGGTGCCGCGCCTCCACCTCGGCGCGGAACAGCGCGGAGGACGGCATGATGCCGTGCGTCGCGGCGACCCAGGCCGCGATCTCGGGCTCGCGCCGGCGGCCGTGGTCGGTGTAGGCGTTGCCGGCGAACCGCGGGCCTGCGCCGAGCTTGGCGTCGGCGGCGCGGGCGATGGAGACCTCGCTGGTGAGCCCGGCGACGTCGGTCGCGGTGATGCCTCGGGCTCGCGCGCGCAGCCAGGCGACCCGGTCGCGCGAGTCGGCCACGATGCGCGCTTCGAGTTCCGGGGTCACCCATCGAGGCTACCTCCGCCCGCCGACGCCTCCGCGCCGGGCACGCCGATGCACCGCGGTCGCCGTCCGCCGCGGCCGCCCCGATTTGGGGGAGCGCGGAGGATGCCGTAGTCTTGGATCAACCGAAGACCGCTGGTCATCGTCGTGCACGCGAGTGCGAGACGATCGAAGCACTGCCGGATCCCCGGATCCACTCAGCAGAGGCCCGCGCAGGTGACACGAACGTCCTCCAGATCTTGGATCCCGCTCCGTGCGCTTGCGCCGGAGCGTTTTTGTTTGCCTGCAGAGCGCAGCGGTCGAGGCCGGTGCTCCACCGCCGTGGAGCATCCCGTACTCATCAAGGAGTGACCATGGCGCAGAAGGATGCATCGGTCGCCGAGCTCACGAAGAATTTCGAGGACTCGAACGCCGTTCTGCTGACCGAGTACCGCGGTCTGACGGTTGCCCAGCTCAAGCAGCTGCGCAACAGCATCCGTCAGGACGCGAACTACGCCGTGGTGAAGAACACGCTGACCAAGATCGCCGCGAACAACGCGGGGATCACGGCGCTGGACGACGACCTCAAGGGTCCGTCGGCCGTTGCGTTCGTGCACGGTGACTTCGTCGCCACCGCCAAGGCTCTGCGTGACTTCGCCAAGGCCAACCCGCTTCTCGTGATCAAGGGCGGCATCTTCGAGGGCAACGCCCTGAGTGCCGACGAGGTCAACAAGTACGCCTCCCTGGAGAGCCGTGAGGTTCTGCTGGCGAAGGCTGCGGGCATGATGAAGGCGACGATGGGCAAGGCTGCGGCCACCATCGACGCTCTTCGCGAGAAGCTGGAGACCGCCGAGGCCGCCTGAGCCTCCAAGGTCTTCACCCCACAAACCCCATCTATCTAGGAGATACATCATGGCGAAGCTCACCACCGAGGAGCTGCTCGACCAGTTCGCTGGTCTGACCCTTGTCGAGCTCAGCGAGTTCGTGAAGGCGTTCGAGGAGAAGTTCGACGTCACCGCTGCTGCTCCCGTCGCCGTCGCCGGCGCCGCGGGTGGCGCGGGTGCCGCTGAGGCCGAGGAGGAGAAGGACTCGTTCGACGTCATCCTCGAGGCCGCCGGCGACAAGAAGATCCAGGTCATCAAGGTCGTCCGCGAGCTCACCTCGCTCGGCCTCGGCGAGGCCAAGGCCGTCGTCGACGGTGCCCCCAAGGCCGTCCTGGAGGGCGCCAACAAGGAGGCCGCCGAGAAGGCCAAGGCTTCCCTGGAGGAGGCTGGCGCGACGGTTACCCTCAAGTAATCTCGTTCCCTCGAGGCGCAGCAGCGCCTCGCCTGCGCTCAAGAGCGTCTGCGAAGGCCCCGGGTCCGCCCGGGGCCTTCGTGCGTCACCGGGCGGTGTCGAGGCGCGGGGCGGCCGTGGACTGACGGGCCACGAGCGTCGCGGGCGAGATCACGTGCCTCAGGGGCGCGTCGGCGTCCTGCATGCGGGCACGCAGCAGGCGCACCGCCTCGATGCCCTGCTCGCGCGGGCTCTGACGGATCGTGGTGAGGCTGAACATCTCGGCGTAGCGGTGGTCGTCGACGCCGGTCACGCTCAGGTCGCTGGGCACTCCGATCCCGAGACGCTGCGCCGCGATGATGGCTCCGACCGCCGCCTCGTCGCACACGGCGGCGATCGCGGTCGGGCGGTGCCGGCGGTCGGCGAGCAGTGCGGCCGCCGTGGCGAAGGCCTCCGGGATCGTGGACGGCGTGCGCACGGCGCGGATCCGGTGCTCGAGTCCGGCCGCGGTCATGGCCTGGCGGTAGCCGTCCAGGCGCTTGCGCTCGCCGTAGCTGAAGCGGTCGCCGTCCAGCGCGTCGCCGAGGAACGCGATGTCCTCGTGGCCGAGGTCGATCAGGTGCTCCGTCGCGACCCGCGCGGCGGCCACGTCGTCGATCGTGACGGTGTCGGCGCCTTCGGCGAAAGGGCCGACCGACACGAGCGGGAGCCCGATGCCCGTCAGACGCTCCAGCTCATGCGCGCCGGGCTGCAGGCAGACCGCGATGATGCCGTCGAACCGGCGCCCCGCGAGCGCATGGTCCAGCATCCTGGCACGCTCGGCGCTGCCCTCGGCGGCGCCGTAGAGCGCGAGGTCGAGGCCGTCGGCGATGAGCGCCTGCTGCAGCCCCGCGAGCAGCTCGGCGAAGTACCAGCGGTCGGCCACCGGCATGATGACGCCGATCGTCGAGGTGCGTCCGGTCGCGAGACTGGAGGCGCTGGAGTGCGCGGAGTAGGCGAGCTCCCTGGCTGCGCGCTCGACGCGCTCCCGGGTCTCGGCGGAGACGTAGCCGTTCCCGCTGAGGGCGCGACTGGCCGTCGATTTCGCCACGCCCGCGCGCAGTGCGACGTCGATGATCCCGGTCACGGCGAATCCTCCTCGAAACGGATTCCCTCACCATAGCGATATCTCAGACGCTATGGAACCGGTTCCTTGAAAGCGCTCCCATGGATCCCGGGGGCGCGATGACGCCGGTTATCCAGTTGTGATCCGATGCACGTTGCGCAAAGACCGGGAGGGTCACTAGTGTCGCCTGGAAGCGGTTCCTGAGAGGAGCCCCCAGCGTTGGGGAAATGGCCCCCGCGAATTCGAAGGAGAAAACGTATGGGAATGTCTCAGCGACGTCGCCTGATCGCGCCCCTGGCGCTGATCGCGGTGTCCGGTCTCGCTCTCGCGGGTTGCGCCGAAGGCGGCTCGTCGGGCGGCGGGGATTCGTCCGGCAAGGGTGAGACCGTCAAGATCTCCGGCGGTATCACGGGATCCGAGGCCGACCTGCTGAACAAGTCCTTCGATCAGTTCACGAAGGACACCGGCATCAAGGTCGTCTACACGGGCGACAAGGGCTTCGAGGGCAACATCGTCACGAAGGTGTCCGGCGGCAGCGCCCCGGACATCGCGATCGTGCCGCAGCCGGGTCTGCTGAAGAGCCTCGTCGGCACGGGCCAGGTCAAGGAGGCCCCCTCGGAGGTCTCGGCCAACGTCGACAAGAACTGGTCGAAGGACTGGAAGACGTACGGCACCATCGACGGCAAGTTCTACGCCGCGCCGATGCTCGCGAACGTCAAGGGCTACGTCTGGTACTCGCCGGCGAAGTTCAAGGAGCTCGGCGTCGAGGTGCCGAAGACCTGGGACGACCTGCTGACGCTCACCAAGACGCTCCAGGAGAAGACCGGCGCCGCTCCGTGGTGCGCGGGCTTCGCCTCGGGTGACGCCTCCGGCTGGCCGGGCACCGACTGGATCGAGGACCTCGTCCTGCGCCAGAGCGGCACCGACGTCTACGACAAGTGGGTCGCGGGCGACGTGAAGTTCACCGACCCTCAGATCAAGCAGGCCTTCGACGCCGTGGGCACGATCCTGCTCGACCCGAAGTACGTCAACGCGGGCTTCGGCGACGTGAAGAGCATCAACTCGACCGCCTTCGCGGACGTCGCGGCCAAGGTGGCCGACGGCACCTGCCTCATGACGCACCAGGCCTCGTTCCTCTCGTCGAACTTCCTCGACGTGAAGACCAAGGCGGGCGCCGCGCCGAAGGTCGCCCCCGACGGCGACGTGTACGCGTTCGTGCTCCCCGGCCTCAAGGAGGGTGAGAACACCATCGAGGGCGGCGGCGAGTTCGTCGCCGGCTTCACCGACAGCGCCGCGACCAAGAAGGTCCTGGAGTTCATGTCCTCGCCGGAGTTCGCGAACGCCCGCGTCAAGCTCGGCGGCGTGATCTCCGCCAACAAGAACGCGGACGCCTCGCTCGCCTCCAGCCAGTTCCTGCAGGACGCGATGAAGACGCTGCAGGATCCCAAGACCACGCTGCGTTTCGACGCGAGCGACCTGATGCCGGCCACCGTCGGCTCCGGATCGTTCTGGAAGGGCATGGTCAGCTGGATCGACGGAAAGCCGACCGATCAGGTGCTGAGCGATATCCAGGCCGGTTACAAGAACTAGTCTGAGTACCACCTGAGAGACTGCGGGGTCGTCCGCCAGCGCGGGCGGCCCCGCAGTCGTCTCGGGAAGGTCCTGAAAGTGTTCACCGTCGAACCGTCATAAGGGGTCCACATGTCGCAAACCACAGCGACCGAGACCACGCGATCCAGTCGCAAGACCGAATCCGTGAGCTCCGGCCGCACGACCGCTTCCCGATCCGTCACGGTCGGCGCCTACATCGTCGGCGCCGTCGTGATCATCGGGGTCTTCTTCGCCCTCCTCGCCGGTGGTCCGGCGGACAACCCGAAGCCGACGTCGCTCGGCTTCTCGCTCAACAGCTTCTTCACCTGGATCGGCCAGCTGAACCCGCTGCTCCAGATCCCTCTGGTGCTCCTCGTGTTCGCCGTCGTCGCCGGAGTGCTGCTGGTGCTCATCGAGTACGCGCCGCGGCATGGGAAGGGCTACTTCTGGCTGCGCCTGGTGGCGTGCTTCGCCATCCCGGTCCTGGCGTTCATGATGCTGCGGCCCTACCAGAACGCCGTCGTCTACGTCATGATCATCGCGCTGGTCGCCGGCGGGCTGCTGTTCTTCGCGGACTACCGCGCGCGTGAGGGATCCGGCTACCTGTTCCAGCTCACGCTGTTCATGGCGCCCGCCACGCTTCTGCTCATCGTGGGACTCATCTACCCGGCCGTGAGCACGATCATCCAGTCGTTCTTCGACAAGACCGGCAAGGACTTCGTCGCGCTCGAGAACTACCAGTGGGTGTTCACGAACCCGGAGGGCTTCTGGTCCGTCATCAACACGCTGATCTGGGCGCTCATCGCCCCGATCGTGTCGACGATCTTCGGACTCGCGTACGCCGTGTTCATCGACCGGGCGCGCGGCGAGAAGATCCTCAAGGTGTTCGTCTTCATGCCGGTCGCGATCTCGTTCGTCGGCGCCGGCATCATCTGGAAGTTCATCTACGACTTCCGGCAGGGCGCGCAGATCGGTCTGCTCAACGCGATCGTCACCCTGTTCGGAGGCAAGCCCGTCTCCTGGCTGGACACCACCCCGCTCGTCAACACCATCTGCCTGCTGATCGTGTTCATCTGGACGCAGACCGGCTTCGCGATGGTGATCCTGTCGGCGGCCATCAAGGCGGTCCCGACCGAGCAGATCGAGGCCGCGTCGCTGGACGGCGCGAACGCCTGGGAGAGGTTCCGAAACGTCACGGTGCCGGGCATCCGCTCGTCGCTCATCGTGGTGCTGACCACGATCACGATCGCCTCGCTCAAGGTCTACGACATCGTCGCGGTGATGACCGGCGGCCGGGCGAACAGCACCGTGCTCGGCTTCGAGATGGTCAACCAGCAGCAGCGGTTCCAGAGCTACGGTCACTCGTCGGCCCTGGCCGTGGTGCTGTTCCTGTTCGTGCTGCCGCTGATCATCTACAACGCCCGGCAGATGGCCAAGCAGAGGGAGATCCGCTGATGAGTGCGACACAGGCGATCGTCACCGACAATCGCAGCAAGCGCCAGGTGGAGCGCGACACCCGCCGCAACGAGGCGACCGCGCAGAAGCGGCTCACGTCGCGGGGGGCCACGATCGCGGCGGTGATCATCGCGATCTTCTGGACGATCCCCACCCTCGGCCTGTTCGTCACATCGTTCCGTCCCGGTGCGGACTCGAACAGCACCGGCTGGTGGACGGTCTTCGTCGACCCGTCGTTCACGCTGAGCAACTACGCCGACGCGCTGACCTCGGGGGGCACCGCCCTCACGCTCGGCGCCTCGTTCGTGAACTCGCTCGCGATCACGATCCCGGCCACGGTGATCCCGATCTTCATCGCCTCGCTCGCCGCCTACGGCTTCGCGTGGATGAACTTCAAGGGCAAGAACCTCGTGTTCGTGTTCGTGTTCGCGCTGCAGATCGTGCCGATCCAGATGGCCCTGGTGCCGTTGCTGTCGCTGTTCTCGCGGGGGCTCACGCTGTTCGGGACGCAGATCTTCCCGGGCTTCACCCTGCGGGATGTCGACCACAGCTTCGCGACGGTGTGGATCGCGCACGCGATCTTCGCGATGCCGCTGGCGATCTTCATGCTGCACAACTTCATCGCGGAGATCCCCGGTGAGGTCGTCGAGGCTGCTCGGGTGGACGGCGCGGGCCACGGACAGATCTTCTTCCGGATCATCCTGCCGCTCGCGATGCCGGCCATCGCGTCGTTCGCGATCTTCCAGTTCCTCTGGGTCTGGAACGATCTGCTCGTGGCGACCATCTTCGCGCCGGAATCCTCCCTGCCACTGACCCAGACGCTGAACTCGCTGTCCGGCACCTGGGGCAACCAGTGGTACCTGCAGTCGGCCGGAACGTTCATCTCGATCATCGTTCCGCTGATCGTCTTCTTCGCGCTGCAGCGCTTCTTCGTGCGCGGCCTGCTGGCCGGCGCCACGAAGGGCTGAGCCCCCGCCGCCCCCGCTTCCGTCTATTTGCGTCAAACGGTGCCGTTTCGGCACCGGAACCCACGGTTTGACGCAAATAGACGGAGCGGGGGCGGCGTCGCGTCTGCCGGGGGGAGGTGGGGGAGAATGGGCGGATGACTCGTCGGGTGGCTCTCGTCCTTGGTCTCGCCGGGGTCGCGGCGACCCTGGTCACCGCCATCGTGCTGGCGACCTCGCCGAGCCTCATCGTCTCGCTCGACGACGCCTGGAACCTCGAGATGGTCGAGTGGCGCAATCCGGTGCTGACGGGCTGGGCGCTGGTGATGAACGTGCTCGGCGGCGGCTGGGTCGCGACCATCCTCGTCCCGCTCCTGATCGCGGTGCTCGCCTGGATCGGTCGCGGCTGGCGTGGGGCCGTCTTCGCGCTCGTGGCCTTCGTCTTCAGCGCAGGTCTCGTGCAGCTCGTCAAGAGGGCCCTGGGCCGCGATCGTCCCCAGGACCTGCTGATCGCCTCGGACTTCGGGTCCTTTCCCTCCGGTCACACCGCGAACGCCGCCGCCCTCGCCGTGGTGCTCTGGTTCCTGTTCCCGATGCTGTGGGTCGCGATCGGCGGCGCCCTGTGGACGGTCGCGATGGGTTTCTCGCGCACGGTGCTCAGCGTTCACTGGTTCAGCGACACGGTGGGCGGTGCGCTGATCGGCGCCGGAGCGGCCTTCCTCGTGGCCGCGGCGCTGTGGCGCTGGATCCGTCCGCCCCGTGCCCTCGCCGAGGCCGACGATCGGAGCGCGGATCCGCCTCGCTAGGCTGAGGGGGCGGCAGGCCCCGAACCCGTGCGGAGGGCCGGCGCATCGATCGAAGGGCATTCCGTGGCACGCATCCGACCGTTCCGCTCCGACGACATCGACGGGCTGTACGACGTCTGCGTGAAGACCGCGGACGTCGGCGCCGACGCCACCGGCATGCTCGAGGACGACGCCCTCTGGGGCGATCTGTTCGCGGTGCCGTACGCGCGGCGCGACCCCGGCCTGTGCTGGGTGGTGGAATCCGACGACGGCCGGGTCATCGGCTACGTGGTCGCCACCGACGACACCGACGCCTTCGCCGCCTGGTTCCAAGACGAGTGGTGGCCCTCCCGCCAGGACCGCTACCGCCGTTCGGGAGCGTCGGAGCCGACCGCGCAGGACCGCTTCATCGCATACGGCGACCGGCAGGCGCCGGGCGACGACCCGATCGTGCGGGAGTACCCCGCGCATCTGCATATCGACCTGCTGCCGGAGACCCAGGGGCAGGGGCTCGGACGCCGTCTGATCGACACCCTCCTCGCCGAGCTCGCGCGTCGCGGCGTGCCGGCGCTGCACCTCAGCATGAACGCCGCCAACGCCCCGGCCGGTGCGTTCTACGAGCGGCTCGGTTTCACGCAGCTCGCCTCGGGCGACGGCAGCACCACCTACGGCATCACGATCCCGGCGGCATCGCTCCGCTGAGCCCGCGCCGAAGATCCGCACCGGCGGGAGCCGTGGCGGCGTGCGGCGGGCGGGAGATCCCCCGACATCCCGTCCACCGCACGCCGCGTCTGCTCCCTCGTGGCGGAGAAGCTGCGCATCGCCGGCGCCCCGCCACGGGGCGTCTCATCCGCGCCGTTCGCCGATCAGGTTCAGCGCGAGGAGCTCCCCGAGCTCGTCGCCGACGACGCCGGCGCGCACCAGCGCACCGAGCTTGCCCAGCGCGGCCTCGCTCGTCATGTCGCCGCCGCCGATCGCTCCGGCATCGGCCAGAGCGGACCCCACCGCGTAGCGGTCCAGCACCACGGGACCGTGCTCGCACTGCGTCACGGCGAGCACGACGGTGCCGCGTGCGGTCGCCGTGCGGATCGGGCCGAGGAGGCCTCCGCTCACCGCCGGCGCGGTGCCGGATCCGTAGCATTCCAGCACGATCCCGGTGGGGCACTCCTCCAATGCGGCGACGAGCTGCGCCGCGCTGAGCCCGGGCGAGACCTTGACCAGCCCGGTTCTGGGGGAGGGGGTGCCCGCCGCCTCTCGCAGCGCAGCGGCGAGGCGTCGATCGACTCCGGTCGGGGACTCTGCGAGGCTCCGCGGCGCCGCGAACGCGCGCAGGCTCTGGGTCGATCGCTTGGTCGCGCGCACCGCCGGAAGGAGGGATCCGCCGAAGGCGATGTGCACTCCGTGCGGAGCGTCGCGATCCGCAGCGGCCACCGCCAGTGAGAGGTTGTCGACCGCGTCGGAGCCCTCGGCGCCGAGCGGACGCTGCGCGCCCGTGAACACGATCGGCGTCGGAAGGTCGGCGAGCGCGAAGGCGGCGAACGCGGCGCTGTAGGCGAGGGTGTCGCTGCCGTGGATCACGACGACCCCGCGCGGATCGTGCCGGGCGATGATCTCCCGGAGCTGGTCCGCGAGCCTGCCGAGGGCCTCATCGTCCATCTCGGCGCTGTCCACCGCGGACGCGGTCGCCGAGTAGACCCATGCGAGCGGGCCGCCGTCGGCTCCCCGGGCGTCCGCCATGAGCCCCTCGACCTCCTCGCGCAGGTGCGGGTTCGGGATCAGGCCCTGGGCAGAGGGGACCATGCCGAAGGTGCCGCCCGTGTACAGGACCGCGAGCGGACCCGAGGATCTCGGCCGATCGACCGCGGGCGATGCCGGATCCGTCCGTCGCGACTCAGCCATCCGCATCCGCTGCTCCCCTCGTCCCTGCATCGTCCTCGCGTCCTCTCAGGTCGATCGCGGCGGTGAGCGCCTGTGCGTCGACCCGGCCCCGGACCGCGTACCAGCCGACCACGAGCAGCACGATCACGGCGCCGAAGGCGATGAGCGTGATGCGGCCCACGCCCTGGTCGAGCGCCATCAGGAGCACGACCAGGGCGAGGAACCCCAGGGTGATGCCGTTGGTGACGGGCGCCCAGGGCAGCCGGAACGACGGGCGCTCGCGCCCCTCCGCCTTCATCCTGCGGACGAACAGCCAGTGGCAGACGATGATCGACGCCCAGACGCCGACGATCCCGAGGCCGGCGAGGTTGAGCACGATCTCGAACACCTGGCCGGGGACGACCATGTTCAGGAAGACGCCGATCACGCCGAGGCCGGTGGTGATCAGGATCCCGCCGTACGGCACTCCGGCCTTGTTCATCCGCCGGGCGAACTTCGGGCCGGTACCCGCCATCGCGAGCGAGCGGAGCGTGCGACCCGTGGAGTACAGCCCGGCGTTCAGGCTCGACATGGCGGCGGTGAGCACGACGAGGTTCATGATGTCGCCGGCGTGCGGGACGCCGATGGCGCTCATCACCGTCACGAAAGGGCTCTCGTTCGCCTTGTACGCGTTCCACGGCATCAGGAGCGTGAACAGCACGACCGAGCCGGCGTAGAAGAGCATGATGCGCCACATGATCGAGTTGACCGCGCGGGGGACGACGGCGCGCGCATCCTTGGCCTCGCCCGCGGCGACGCCGACCATCTCGGTGCCGCCGTAGGCGAAGACCACGCCGAGGGCGATGACGAACATGGCGCCGATCCCCATCGGGAAGAAGCCCCCGTTCTCGGTGATCATGGCGAGGCCGGGACGATGCCCGTCGATGGGCGTCTGCGTGACGATGAGGGAGATGCCGAGGATCCCGAACAGCACGATCGCGCCCACCTTGATCAGCGCGAACCAGTACTCCAGCTCCCCGAACAGCACCGCGGACGTGACGTTCATCGCCATGACGATGATGAGCGCCACGAGGGCGATGACCCACTGGGGGATCGGCGTGAAGAACGACCAGAAGTGGGTGTAGAGGGCGATCGCGGTGATGTCGGCGATGACCGTGGTGCCCCAGTCGAGGAAGAACAGCCACCCGACCGTGAAGGCGCCCTTCTCGCCCATGAACTCACGGGCGTACGAGACGAACGCGCCCGACGACGGCCGGTACATCACCAGCTCTCCGAGCGCCCTGACGACGATGAAGGCGAAGAGGCCGCAGACGATGTAGACGACGGCGAGCGACGGTCCCGCGATCTCCATGCGGCCGCTCGCTCCGAGGAACAGCCCCGTTCCGATCGAGCCGCCGATGGCGATCATGTTCATGTGCCGGCGCTTGAGCGCCTTGCGATATCCCTGGTCGCCGACGTCCGCGACGACCTCCTGCCGCTCGTTCTCGACCCGAACCTCGTTGTTCTGCGTCACCCCAATGCCTTCCTGCATCGTCGATGGTTTCTGTCTGGCTGTCGGACAGCTTATGGCGAGGGGGAGGGGCGTGCAACATCGGCGCATCGAGGCCTGAGAGGGCGTCGGTATGCTGGGGCTTCCAGAAGACCGGGGGAGATCGTGCTCGAGGACGCTGTTCCCGTCACCCCGATTAAGCGCGTGAGCGCGGCGGAGGCGACGTTCCAGGCCCTGCAGGCCCTCATCGCGAGCGACGGCGTGGCGATCGGCGACCGTCTTCCCGGGGAAGTCGAACTGGCCCGGAGATTCGGCGTGAGCCGGGCGATCCTGCGCGAGGCGCTCGGCGCCTGCGCGACGCTCGGCCTGACCGAGACGCTGACGGGCAGCGGCACGTACATCCGTGCGAAGAAGCCCCGCTCTCAACTCATGTTCGGCGGCTACTCCGCGGTCGACCTGATCGAGGCGCGGCCGCACATCGAGATCCCCGCCGCGGGCTACGCCGCCGAGCGCCGCACGCCCGAGCAGCTCGAGCGGATGCGCTCCCTGCTGGACCGGATGCGTCAGGCGGCGGACCTGCGGGCATGGGTGCGCCTGGACGGTGAGTTCCATCGCCTGATCGCGGAGGCCAGTGGCAACCCCGTGCTCGCCGCCATGGTCGACTCGCTGCGGCAGGCGCTGGATCCCCAGTCCGAGTTCCTCAACATCACCAAGGCCCGGCAGTCGTCATCGGACGAGGAGCACGCGCGCATCGTCGAAGCGATCGCGTCGGGCTCGGCGGAGGCGGCGCGGGAGATGCTGGCCCGCCACCTCTCCCAGGTCGCGGAGGCGCTCGCCGAGTGAGACGCCGGCCACGGTGCCTGCCGGCCGACCGGTCCGGCAGGGACGTGACGAAGGCCCCGATCTCCCCGCGGCTTCTGCGGGAGTCGGGGCCTTCGATCTGGCGGTGACGGCGGGATTCGAACCCGCGGTTGCTTGCACAACACACGCTTTCCAAGCGTGCTCCTTCGGCCGCTCGGACACGTCACCAGGAGGACAACCTGATCAGTCTATCCGATCCCGCGGCGTGATCCCGACCAGGTGCGCCGGGTCAGGGCGGTGAGCCCGTCGGCCGTGCCAGGATGAGGACGACCGAGAAGGAGAGCCCCCGTGACCGGCACCGATCCCGCGCACGCCGACGGGCAGCACCCGTCGAGACGCCGCTGGGCGCTGCAGATGCAGCAACCGCTGCCGTCGTCCACGGTGTTCGACCGGATCGCCTTCCTCGTCGGCACGGCCTCGGCGGTCTGGCTCGCGGTGATCATCTCGCTGCAGACGTTCCGGTACGCCTGGTCGGTGCTGCTGTTCGTGCCGGTGTGGGCGATCATGGCGTACCTCGTGCTGCCGCGTCTGCACCGCATGCTCTCGGACCTCTACGTGCCCGACTACTTCTTCGGGCGCACCCGCACCGCCGACGGCCTGCTCGGGGATCCGGTGAACCTCGGCGTCGACGGCACGGCCGAGCAGCTCGACGCCGTCATGACGCGTGCGGGCTGGCACCGCGCGGACGAGATCACCGCGATGTCGACGTGGGGGATCATCGTCTCGACGCTGACGCGGCGGAGCTACCCGACCGCGCCGGTCTCTCCCCTGATGCTGTTCGGGCGCCGTCACGACGTGGCCTATCAGCAGGAGGTCGCGGGCAATCCGAAGCAGCGCCACCACGTGCGGTTCTGGCACTGCCCGCCCGGGTGGCTGCTGCCCGGCGGCGCCCAGACCGACTGGCTGGGCGCGGGAACCTACGACACCGACGTGGGGCTCAGCCTGTTCACCCTGCAGGTGACCCACCGCATCGACGAGAACACCGACATCGAGCGCGACTTCGTGGTGCAGAGCGCCCGCGAGGCCGACCCCGCGGTGCGGGTGCGCGACCTGCGCGACTTCACCACCGGCTATCACTCGCGCAACGGCGGCGGCGACCGCTTCATCACCGACGGCCATCTGCCGATCCTCGACGTGACAGCGGTGGTCGTCCCCCGCGCGACGGATCCGATTCCCGCGACGGATCCGCCGCCCGCATCCGGCGATGCCACGGCGCAGCGACGAAGGCCCGGGCGCGGCGAGCCGCTGCGCGTCACCGCCCAGCGCTCGATCCGGCGCGCACCGCTGTCGACGTTCTTCGCCGTGGGGGTCGTGGTGCTGGGGGCGCTGCTGGATCTGGGCGGGCTGCTGATCGGCGCAGCGACCGATGCGGACATCCGCCGGATCCTGGCCGACGGGCCCACGGATCAGGCCGTCGTGCTGCTCGTGGTGATCGGCTTCGGCGTGCTGGTCTCGCTCGCGCAGCTGCTGATGGCGTGGGCGGTGCTGCGGCGGGGTCGCCGCTCGAGGGCCGTGCTCATGGTGCTGCTGGCGATCGGGGTGCTCTCGACCGCGATCGACTACATCGACGGGCGGGCCGCACTCGGCTTCAACGGCACGCTGCTCGCGGCGTCTCTGCAGTGCCTGGCGCTGCTCGCGCTGTCGAGCGAATCCGCGGGGGCCTGGGCCCGCCGTCGCTCCGAGCCCTCGCGCGAGAGCTGACCACGACGTCGGGGCGGATCGTCGGACGGCTCAGAGCAGCTGGGCCACGCGGTAGGGGACCATCTCGCGCATGACGAGGCCGGTGCTGGTGCGCTTGACCCCGTCGACGTCGAGGATCCGTCCTGCGATGCGGTACAGGTCGTCGGTGTCGCGGGCGGCGACCCGGATCAGCAGGTCGGTGACGCCGGAGAGCCCGAGCACCTCGATGACCTCCGGGATGCCGGCCAGCTCTGCGCCCACGCTGTCGAGCTTTCGCTGGGTGACCCGCGTGACGATGTAGGCGCCGAGCGGATAGCCGAGGAAGGCCGGATCGACCCGGCGCTCGAGCGAGCGCAGCACGCCCTCGCGTTCGTAGCGGTCCAGGCGCGACCGCACCGTGTTGCGGGCGAGGCCGGTCGCCTCGGCGAGGGCGACGATCGTGGCGGCGGGGGAGCGGATCAACTGGCGCAGGAGGGCGGTGTCCGTGCGGTCCGCGGCGCGAGGGCTCATCCTGATCACGTCCGATCTTCGGGGAGAGGCTGTTTTGAGTGATCTGATCAACATCAGATCAATCTATTGTCAGGGTGGTGTGGCGCTGGTGCAATAGGGCGACAATCTGCTTCTGCACAGATGCTTCGTTCCGGTTCGCGACGCGCGCGCCGGCGCGACACCCCACGAGGGCCGGCATCGAGGCCGCGGCGAGGACGCCGCGCGCCCGTCCGAGGAGGAATCCGATGACCCCGCTCACCGCGCCTGCGCCCGCCGCCGTGTCGACCGACGACCGGCTCTCCGCCCTGACCCGCATCGAACGGCGGGTGCTGTGGCTGGCCACCTCGATGGTGCACCATGCGAACCGCGTGCGCCCCAACCCCTCCGGCCTCAAGGTCGGCGGACATCAGGCCTCCAGCGCATCGATCGCGACCATCATGACCGCGCTGTGGTTCGAGCAGCTGCGCCCCGAGGATCGCGTCTCGGTCAAGCCGCACGCCTCGCCCGTGCTGCACGCGATCAACTACCTCCTGGGCGGCCTCGAGGATCACCACATGACGTCGCTCCGCCAGTTCGGCGGCGTGCAGAGCTACCCGAGTCGCACCAAGGATGCGGACGTCGTCGACTACTCGACCGGATCGGTCGGGATCGGAGCCACGGCGCCGATCTGGGGTGCGATCGCCCGCCGCTACGCCTCCTCGCTGTCGGGGGAGTCGCCGAGGGGGCGTCAGTACTCGCTGGTGGGCGATGCGGAGCTCGACGAGGGAGCGGTGTGGGAGGCGCTGCTGGATCCGCACGTGCACGACCTCGGCGAGATCGTGTGGATCGTCGACCTCAACCGGCAGTCCCTGGACCGGGTCGTGCCGGACATCGCGGCAGGCAAGCTCGAGCGCATGTTCGCCGCCGTCGGCTGGCAGGTGATCACCGTCGCGTTCGGACGCCGCCTGGAGGAGCTGTTCTCCCGGGAGGGCGGTGAAGCTCTGCGAGGCCGGATCCTGGACATGCCGAACCCGGAGTACCAGAGGCTGCTGCGCTGCCCCGTCGACGAGCTGCGTCGTCGCCTGCCCGGTGCGGGGCCGGATGCGGCCGCGATCCGCGCCCTGCTGGAGGGCATCGACGACGCCGACCTGCGCGCGGCGATCCGCAACCTCGGCGGCCACGATCTGGAAGCGCTGCGCGCGGCGTTCGCCCGGATCGACGACACCCGGCCGACGGTGATCATCGCGTACACGATCAAGGGCAACGGGCTGCCCACCGAGGGGCACCCGCAGAACCACTCCTCGCTGCTGACGCGGGACCAGTACGCCGAGCTCGCCGAGCGACTGGGCGAGGACCCGGCCGCGCCCTGGCGGCGCTTCGCCGCCGACACCGCGGAGGGCGTGCTGTGCGCGCAGACCGCCGAGCGTCTCCGCCGCCCCGAGGTCCCGGCGGCCGCCGCGCATCCGGTTCCGGTCGACTTCGGCCGCACGCCGGCCGGCACGGGCACCACCCAGGCCGCCCTCGGGCGCGTGCTGCTCGACCTCACCCGATCCGCCCCCGAGGTCGCGCGGCGCGTGGTGACAGCGAGCCCGGACGTCAGTTCCAGCACCAACCTCGCCGGGTGGCTCAACAAGGTCGGGGTGTGGTCGACCGACGACCGGCCGGACTGGTTCGACGACGACGGCGAGACGATCATGCACTGGCGCGAGCGTCCGAGCGGACAGCACATCGAGCTCGGCATCGCGGAGGTGAACCTCGTCAGCCTCCTCGGCGAGCTGGGCGCGACCTGGAGTCGCTGGGGTCAGCCGCTGTATCCGATCGGCGTGCTGTACGACCCGTTCGTGGAGCGCGCCCTGGAGCCGTGGTCGTACGGGATCTACGCGGGCGGGCAGTCGATCCTCGTGGGCACGCCGTCGGGCGTGAGCCTCGCCGGCGAGGGCGGTGCGCATCAGTCCATCAAGACGCCGTCGATCGGCCTGGAGCAGCCGGGCTGCACGAGCTACGAGCCGGCGTTCGTGCAGGACGTGGAGTGGACGCTTCTCGCGGCCATGGCGCAGATGGGGCGCCCGGGCGGGAAGTCGGCCTATCTGCGCCTGTCCACCAAGCCCGTCGATCAGGCGCTCGCCGCGATCCCGTCCGACCCGGCGGCCCGGGAGCGCCGGCGGCGCCAGGTCGTCGCCGGCGGATTCCGGCTGCGCTCGGCCGATGCGCCGCGGGTGGCGATCGCCGCCATGGGCGCGATGATCCCCGAGGCCTGCGCCGCGGCGGACCGTCTCGAGGCGCTGGGATGCGCGGCCGACGTGGTGTGCGTGACGAGCCCCGGCCTGCTCTTCGAGGCTCTGCGTGCCCGCGACGGCGACGGCGACGGGGAGAGCTGGATCCTCGAGCAGCTCCTGCCGGCGGATCGGGCCGTGCCGCTGGTGACCGTGCTGGACGGGCACCCGCACGCCCTCGCCTTCCTCGCCGGCGTGCGCGGGGTGCCCGCGCGGCACCTGGGGGTCAGCCGCTTCGGGCAGGCCGGCGACCTGGAGGACGTCTACCGCTACCACGGCATCGACGTCGACAGCATCGTCCGCACGGCCCTCGACCTCGTGGACTGATCCGGGCGGGCCGGGCGCATCCGGGGCGGACCCGGGCGGGCGCGGGCGGATCGCACGCCTAGAATCTCCTGGTGCCCACCCCGAAGATCGTGCTGTTCTACGCCTTCGCGCCACTCCCGGACCCCGAGGCGATCCGGCTCTGGCAGCGCGACCTGTGCGAGGCGCTGAACCTGCGCGGCCGGATCCTGATCTCCGCGCACGGCATCAACGGAACCCTCGGCGGCGACCTCCCCGCGGTGAAGAAGTGGCTGCGCTCGTTCCGCGCGTACGCGCCGTTCCGGGGCGCCGACGTGAAGTGGAGCGAGGGCACCGCGGTCGACGCCGAGGGACGCAGCGCCGACTTCCCGAAGCTGAGCGTCAAGGTGCGTGACGAGATCGTCTCGTTCGGCGCCCCGGACGAGCTGCGCGTCGACGAGCAGGGAGTGGTCGGCGGAGGCGCCAGGCTCACCCCGGATGCCCTGCACGACCTGGTGGCCGAGCGCGGCGACGAGGTCGTGTTCTTCGACGGGCGCAACGCCCTGGAGGCGCAGATCGGCCGGTTCCGCGGCGCGATCGTGCCCGATGTGGAGACCACGCGGGACTTCGTCGGCCTTCTCGACTCGGGTGCGTACGACGACCTCAAGGGACGTCCGGTCGTCACGTACTGCACGGGCGGGATCCGCTGCGAGGTGCTTTCGAGCCTGATGACGGCCCGCGGGTTCGGCGAGGTGTACCAGCTGGAGGGCGGCATCGTCCGCTACGGCGAGCGCTTCGGCGATGACGGGCTCTGGGACGGATCGCTGTACGTGTTCGACGGACGCGGATCCGTGGACTTCTCCGATCACGCCGCCGTCATCGGCGTCTGCGCCGGGTGCGGAACGGCCACGAACCGCACGGCCAACTGCCCCGATCCGTCGTGCCGCCACCAGGCGGTCGTCTGCGCGGAGTGCGTCGCCGTGCCCTGCCAGGAGCACGCCGACGCGGCGTGATCCGGCGGAAGGGCGCCCTACCGCGGTCGGGGTGAACAGTTCGGAACATCACTCCAGGGGATGACGACGGCGCCCGGGCCGCGCCGTAGCGTGGTGCGCATGGACCTGCTGAACGCCTGGCTGCTGCACGCCGCCGGACAGCTCTGGCTGTTTCCCGTGCTGCTGGTGTTCTTCTTCATCGACGGCTTCGCGACCATCCTCCCCAGCGAGACGGCGCTCGTGGCGCTCGCGGCCCTGTCCCTGCACAACGGGGAGCCGAACCTCCTGGTGCTGGGGATCGTCGCGCTGGTCGGGGCGGTCGCGGGCGACAACATGGCGTACCTGCTGGGGAGCACGATCGGGACTGAGCGGTGGGCGTGGATGCGTCGCCCGCGCGTGCACAAGATGTTCGAGTGGGCACGATACGAGCTCGACAAGCGGGGAGCCGCCCTCATCTTCACCGCGCGGTACATCCCGTGGGGCCGGGTCGCCGTGAACTACATGGCGGGGCAGACGGGCTATCCGCATCGGCGGTTCTTCCTGTTCGACCTGTTCGCGTGCCTCACCTGGGTGGCGTACGCCCTCGGCATCGGCCTCCTCGCCGGGCAGTGGGTGCACGACAACCCGCTGCTGGGCGTGGGGATCGCGGTGGTGTTCGCCGTGATCCTGGGATTCGGCATCGACCACGTGCTGCGCTGGTGGCATCGGCGCCGCGGCGACGCCGAGCCGGCGCGTCCCGGATCCGCGCGGGAGGGCGTGTCGCCGACGGCGGCGACGGGCGAGTGACGCGGATCCGGCGGGCGCGACGAGGTCGCCGGATCAGGAGGCGGAGGCCGCGAGCAGGCGGGCGCCGAGAAGCGACCGCGGGATGAGCGCGGCGGCGATCCTGTCTCGGCGGGACACCTGCCGTCGGAGCGCGCGGCGGATCGCGTCGAGCGGTGCGCGGAGGTCGCCGGCGTCCGCCGACGATCCGGGCGGCGCGTAACTCGTTCTCTCGATCGCCCGCACCAGCGCCTCCATGGCGGCAGGATCCACGCCGCGTTCCCGCACCAGCCGCTCGCCGCGGCGTCGCGGCGACTCCGCGGGCGGCGCCGGCAGCCCCAGATCCTGCAGCGCGGCGCGCAGCTCCGTCCACGCGGCCGCGGCGTCCCCGCGGCGCGCGGCGGAGCGGCGTCTCACGATCTGCAGGCGACGCAGGGCCGCGGGCATCAGCAGCACGACGACCACGCCGCCCATCGTCCAGAGCACCGGTGCCGTGAGAAGGCCGTTCGGGGTGGCGGAGCCCGTGGCGCCAGCCTCGGGCACGTCGAGGTTCTTCGGATCCTTCGTGCCCCCCGTCGAGGTCGGCACCGGCGTCGGGCCCGTCGTCGCGGCGGTGTCGCTGCCGGAACCCGAACCGGTCGCCGCCGCGAACGCGGTCGGCACGCCCCGGCTCGCGGTCGGCTCGAACGGGATCCAGCCGATGCCGGAGAAGTACACCTCCGGCCACGAATGCAGCTGATCCGAGGACACCTCGAAGACGACCTTGCCGTCGTCGGAGCGGCGATCGGTCGCCGTGCCCGGAAGGTAGCCGACCACGATGCGTGTCGGCATCCCCAGCGAGCGCGCCATGAGCGCGAACGCTCCGGCGAAGTGCACGCAGTAGCCTTCGCGCACCGTGAGGAACTTCGCCACGGCATCGACGTTCGTGCCGTCGAAGCGGTCGTCGACGGGCGTCTGCAGCGAGTAGCGGAACCCGGCCCGGAACCACGTCTGCAGCGCGATCAGCCGGTCGTAGTCGTTGGTCGCCCCGCCGATCACCTGACGCGCATCGTCGGAGATGATGGCGGGAAGGTCGGACGGCAGCGCGCGCAGCTCCGCCGGCGCGTCCGATCCGGAGGCGCTGGCGGCGCGGATCTGGTCGAGCGTGGGCACGAGCGTCTTCGTGTCGATCGTGTAGTTCTGATCCGCTGCGTCGGCGTTGGCGGCGACCACCGTCCGGTTGTCGGCGGCGGCGTTCCAGGTGCCGGTCTCGCCGCGCACGCCGGTGGCCTGGTACGGCACCGGGAGCCAGGATCCGGCGATCCCTGCGGTGCGCACCGTGGTCTTGCCCGTATGCACGGCGACGCCGTCGGGGGCGATCACCTCGCCGAAGCCCTGCGAGAGCGGCACGGTGGCGGGACGATCCGGCTGCCAGGTCGAGCCGTCGAACCGGCTGAGCGTGGCGATGCGCAGATAGGGGGGCGTGCCGTCCTGAGTGATGAGGGTGAGGGCCGTGACGGGGGAGGGGCGACGCAGGTCCTGGCCGAGGTTGAGGGTGGCGCTGAGGGTGGTGGTGCCGCCGCCGGTGCTGATTCCCGCCGCCGACACCGGCAGGAGCGGTGCGACGACCAGCGCCGCGACGATCGCGAGCGCGCCGATCATGACGGCCGGGAGGCGACGCGTCGGTGCCGGCGCCGCGGCGGCCGTGCGGGCTCCTTCGCGCGCCGGGCCGTCTTCCTCCGGCGCCCGGGAGGATCCGGTGGGACGGAAGCGCACGCGCAGGAACAGCAGGATCACGATGGCGAGACCGATGAACCACACCGGGTCCACGCCGTGGTGCACGACGATCGCGGGCACCGCACCGAGCAGCGAGACCAGGACCGCGGCCACGATCGGCGAGCGCAGCGGCACCAGCACCAGGTCCAGGACGACGGCGATGAGCCCGGCGGCGAAAGCGATCGACACCGCCAGCGCCGGCGTGGAGGCCAGTGGGGCGACGCCGCCGCGGATCTCGCCGAGCGCCGCCGAGACGAGGGCGTCGACGGCGCGCCACACCTCGGGCGTCGGCAGCAGCCACGCCGTGCCGAGCTGGCGCGCAGCGAAGACGGTCAGGGCGATCGCGCCGGCGATGAGCTGCACGACGGGAACGGCCGGGATCGCGACCCATGCCGGTGCACGGCGGGCGAGCAGCCGCACCGCGGCCCCCGCCAGGATCACGGTGGTGGCGACGCCGGTGGCGCCTGCGCTCCAGCTGCCCGGCTGCACCACGGTCGACAGGGGCCACACGCCCACGACCAGACCCAGGGCCGTGAGCAGGGCGGCGGCGACGGGCCCGCCCTCGGCGAGCGGCCGCCGCGCGGGTCCCGCGTAGGCGCTGGACTCAGCGGACATGGGCCGACTCCGTCTCCGCGCCGGCGGCATCTGTTCGTCTGGGGCTCCCGGAGGACCGGGCGAGGGGGGCGGCGCCGGCGTCCACGGTGGCGGATCCGGGCTCGGCGGCGCCGGCGTCGGTCCAGGCGTCGGCGGGGTCGTCGCCCAGGGCGGCCGTCGCCCAGCCCTGCATCCCGGCGGCGGCCAGCGCGTCGGCCGTCGTCGAGGTCGCCAGCAGGATCGGGGATCCGGCGCCGCCGTGGGGCAGGGATCCGGCGTCGGCGGGGTCGATCGTGCCGGTGATGACGACGAGCGGGCCGACGGTGTGGCCCTCGGCCGCGGCCGGGAGTCCGTGGTCGCGCTCGCCGGAGCGCGGCGAGGTGCCCGCGAGGCTCACCAGGAGACCGTCGCGTTCGTCCTCGGCGCCGCGCAGCCGGCCGATGAGCACCCCGGTCGCATCGACCACGTCGACGGCGAAGCCCTGATCCACCAGGTGCACGGCGATCGACGCGCACGCCGTCACGGCACGGTCGAAGCCGTTCAGGTCGGTCTCGCCGTCCGCGTTCTGCCAGCGTGCTCCGGCGCGGTCGAGGACGACCAGCGCGTCGGGGCTGGACTCCTGCTCCTCCTGCCGCACCATGAGATCGCCGCGGTGCGCGGTGGCGCGCCAGTGGATCCGGCGCATCGAGTCGCCCGGCACGTACCGGCGGGGGGAGAGGTTGTCGGTTCCCTGCCCGAGGCGGTGAGAGGACGTCTGCGCGGTGCCTCCGGCGCGTCCGGTGCGGTCGGCGAGCCGAGGCAGCGGCAGCACGGCGGGGACGATCGTGATCGGGGTGACGTCGCCGAGCTCGTCTGTGCGGGCGAACAGACCGAACGGATCCGACGTGGTCAGCTGCAGGGGGCCCAGAGAGGCCAGCCCGCGGCGCACGCCCGAGATCGGATAGACCATCGTCATCGCGGTGCCCCCGGGAACGGCCTCGGCATCGGCGGCGGGGAAGCTCCCGGTCGCGGAGCCGAGCACGGCGGGCGGGAGGACGTCGCGCCAGAGGCCGGCGGGCGGCCGCATCACGGTGCGCACCTCGACGCGCATCCGGACGGTGGTGTCGTCGCCGACGGTCAGCAGGTCGGCCGCGACGGTGCGGTCGACTCGGATGCGCCGGCGCGGTGCGAACACGAACAGCGCGGCGAGCACGAGCATGCCGAACAGCAGCGCGGCGACGTAGAGCAGCACGGGAGCGGCGAGCACGTTCGCGGCGATGGCGAGCAGGATCCCGGCGAGGAGCGTGCTCACCCCGCGCCCGGTCATCCTGCGGCCGGGCGGATCCGCCGCGTGTCGCGGCCGCTCCCGCCGGCTCACCTCGGCAGGCCCACCGGGACCGGGATGCGCCGCACGATCCCCTCGAGCGCCGCCTCGATGGGGCGGGCGCCGGCTCGGTGCAGGCCGCGAGCGGCGATGAGGCGGTGCGCGAAGACCTCCGGCAGCAGCGCGATGAGATCGTCGGGGATGACGTAGTCGCGGCCGTCCAGCGCCGCCTGCACCTTCGCCGCGCGGACGAGCTGGAGGGTCGCCCGCGGGCTCGCGCCGAGGTGAAGATTCGGGTCGGAGCGCGTGGCCTGCGACAGGGCCACCGCGTACTCCTCGAGTGCGGGGGCGACGTGCACCGCCCGCGCCCAGGTGATCAGGGCGCGCACGTCGGTCGCCGCGAGCACCGGCCGGATCGCGTCGAGCGGGTTCGCGGTGTCGCGCTGACGGAGCATCAGGGTCTCTGCGGCCGCATCGGGGTAGCCCATCGAGATGCGCATCATGAAGCGGTCGCGCTGCGCCTCGGGGAGCGCGTACGTGCCCTCCATCTCGAGCGGGTTCTGGGTGGCGACGACGAGGAACGGGTCCGGCAGCGGCCGCGAGTGCCCGTCCACAGTGACCTGATGCTCCTCCATGGCCTCCAGCAGCGCCGACTGGGTCTTGGGGGAGGAGCGGTTGATCTCGTCGGCGATCACGATGTGCGCGAACACGGCGCCGGGCTTGAACTCGAACTCCTGCGCGACGGGGTTGTAGACGCTCACGCCCGTGACGTCGCCGGGGAGCAGGTCGGGCGTGAACTGGATCCGGCGCACTGTCGCGTCGATGCTCGCGGCCAAGGCGCGGGCGAGCATGGTCTTGCCGACGCCAGGGACGTCCTCGACGAGCAGATGCCCCTCGGCGAGGAGGCAGACGAGAGCGCTGCGCACGGCGTCGTCCTTGCCGTCGATCACCGCGGTGATCGAGGCGAGGATGGCGGAGGTCTGGCGGGCGAACTCGGCGGCGTCGATGGCGCCGGACGAGCCGGCGTGCGACGACGACCCTTCCTCGGTGCTGGTTGTGGCGACGTCGGCGGTGTTGGTGGCGTGCATGCGTCCCTCTCACCGGGCGCCGCGGTGCGCCCGCGTCTTGATCGTAACCCGGCACTGCGACGCGAGGGCAGGGCGACCGTGCGGTCGGCCGGAGCGACGGCTCAGGTGAACTGGACGCGGGGCGATGGGGTGTCGGTGTAGGTGTGGCGTCGGGGCTGGTCCATTCGATGATGCCGCCGGGGTGCGGGGTCGCGGTCTAGCGCCATCGGTCGTCCTGGTCGGGGTGTTTCAGGCCGTGGTGCCCGCGGCAGAGGCAGCACAGGTTGGCCGCTGTCCATAAGTCTGACCTTTTATGCTCTTCCGGATTCGACCGTCGATCACGCCGGAGGACTCAGCGCAGGAACGGGAGGCGAGGTAGAGAACGATCTGAACTCAGCGAGATAGGGGTCAGGTGTCGCGCTCCGCTCCGCTACACGCGCCACCTTCCCCGAGCGAGGAAGTGGAAGCCAACACGAGCCCGAGTCCCAGCGGCCACGCAGGCCCTGTCCCAATTTCCCCTACTTAGTCGAGACCGCGCTCTATGCTGTCCAGACGACCGCGACCTGCTGGTCGAGCCAGAAAGCGCGCGTTCCCCACAGCCCTCGGCGCTTCAACCCTCAGGAACGGAGTCACGTGGGAGTATCACGCTCGGCGGGCCTCACCTCCGGACAGACCGCGTATTTCGACTACTTGGCGGCCGGGTATCCAGAGACCGCCACGGCCCTGAATTGTCGTGTGACCACGGCGAAGCCGATCTCGGCGATCGAGAGCGCAGCGAACGAGCTTGTTGCTCGCCACGAAATCCTGCGGACCAGCTTTGAAACGCCCGTGATCGCGCCAGCATTTAGCCTCAGCGTCGATCAGCGCCCAACTCAGGTCGCGCGCGAGACATCGTCCGCGGTCGTCGAGACAACTGCGGCGCTGTCGCTCGATTCGATCGAAGCACGGCATGCCCGCGAAGCGAGAGCTGATCCATTCGCGCAGTCGGGACCCGCCATTCGGATTGGCGCCCGGGAGCTCGACTGCGGAGGGTCGGAGGCGATCATCACCGTTGGCCACATGTTCGCGGACGGTGCAGGCATGCACGACCTCAAACAGGACTTGCGAGCGCTCCTCGACACCAGGCCGCTGAAAGCCCCGGTTCATCCGATCGATGTCGCGCTGCTCGAGCGATCGAGTGAGTGGGTAGGGCGAAGTGAGCGAAATCTCGCGCATATTGAACACTTGCTTCATCGCCATGCAGGTCGTCTGTCTTGGGCAGCGCAACCGAGCTGGGCTTTCGGACGCCAATACGAAGTAAAGTCGTCGGCTCTCGCCGAATGTGTGTCGGTTATCTCCAACAACCTGAGGATCTCTCCCGCTTCCGTGGTCATCGGCGCAATTGGCGCCGTCGACTGCGACGTTTCTGGTCATGGATCGTCATTGATTCGGTCTCTATTCACGCGACCGAGACCCGGCAGCGGGCTCTACCTCGCGCCGCACAATTTGAACGCGTTTATCGAGGTCGATGCTGCAACATCCGCGGCATCGAAATCGCTCCTCATTCGAGCGCACGAAAGCGCACTGCGAGGGTATCGCCGCACTGAATACGACGTGACTCGTCTCGCAGCTGTACAGGCGGCTGTAGCGGAGCAGAATGACCTGGCCGGGCTCGACAGATTCCTAATTCTAAACTTCCTCGACGACTCTGCAGGCAGTTCCATCAATAATCAACATGTCGAGGTAGCGGAGGTAATTCGCCGCCCCGCGGTGCCCTACACATATGCATTTGTGGACTATATTCGTCGAGCCGGTTTTGACCAGCTGAAGGTGACGTGTCCGATCGCAGGCGATGTCGACCCGGCCGATTTCGGGTCGCGACTGACGAGTCTTCTCGCTAGGTGGCGGGGGCAAATATCTATGTAGCAGAAGGAAGGAAGAAGCAAAGCCGTGAACTGTTACTTTCGAGGCTTGGGTTCCAGTTCTTCGACGTCAGAAATCGAACAAGGTGCGGCTCGCCGCATAGTGCGTGCTAGTCTCTCTGGCCATGACTAGCACGAGGCGGCACATTGGCTTCAAGGCGCCTGAGGATTCCTTCATCGCAGACAGACGTCACACAGTGACTGTGCCCTTACTCAACCACGAGTTCGGTGGAAATCCGGAGATACGCGCATGGTGTAAGGGGCTTCTAAGCGATCCCGACTACCTCGTGAGGCCAATGCGGCGTCTGGCCGAGATCACCTACGCACCTTCCATCCTATATGTGCACATGCCTGAATGGCTGATCCGGCGGCACGGGTCGATCGAACGGGTTACCAGGGGCGCCATCGGCGTGCTCGCGGCAATCCGACTGGCAAAGTGGCGCGGTACTAAGGTGGTATGGCATCTAAACAACCTGATGCCGCATGAGACCGATCGACACGGAATGACCGATCGCTTCGTAGAGTCGTTCTCCAAAGAGGTCGACCTCGCAGTCGCGAGTACTCAGTCCGCCCTCGATGAATTCATCGAGATGTACCCAATGCTGCGCAGAACGAACACCGCAGTCATCCAGATGGGTCACTATCGAGACTTGATCTCCTATCGCCCCCCCGAGAAGTCCATGGTTCGCGCGCGCCTAGGCATACCGAGCGACGCGCGGGTAGTTTCCTCGCTGGGAATGATGCGAGCATACAAAAGCCAGGAAGCGCTTCTCGACGCTTTCAGCCGTATTCCTGATCGAGATGCTGTTCTCGTTCTTGCTGGAGAGTCGCGCGATGGAGACCTCGTCGCTCGACTGGCCCGTCGCGCCGAACTGGATCGCCGAGTAGTCCTCCGTCCGGAGTTCCTGCGCGAGGAAACGCTTGTCGACTGGGTCGTAGCATCGGACCTCACGGTCCTCGCCGCAGCCCGGTCGGCGAAGTCTGGGTCGGCAACCCTCTCGCTGTCGTTTGGCACGCCAGTGCTGGTGCCGCGTCGGGGTGAGTTCCTGGAGTGGGCAGACGAGCTCGGTACCGACTGGGTGCGCACGTATGAGGGCAGTATCAGACCAAAGGTGCTGGCCGAAGGACTCGCCTTGGGGGCACCTCCAACTCCAAGTGGCATTGATCGCTTCTTCGATTGGGCGCGAGCTCACGAGCTGCTTGCCGAAGCGTTTCGAGAGATACTCCCTCGCTGACAGACCAGATGGCGCGGAGCCCTCCGGTGCGCCTAGCAGTTCTCCGATGCGCGGTCTTGCACTTGTTGAGACGTTCTGGGCGATGTATGCTGAAATCGATTTCTAGACCGTGCCCTACGCGAACGAGTGGTTCGGCGGGAGGGACGACCGTGATGGCCGCCTGGGCCTTGTCCATCCGTCCGAGCGCGGTTGTGCGGCGCATACGATAGTTGAAAGCGGTGGACGATGAGGTTCCTGGTGTCGGCAGAGGCCTATGGGTTCGGTCCTGTGTCCAAAGCCATGGCGATCATTCGCCAGCTACATGCCCTTGGTGAAGAAATCGATTTCCTAGCGGAGGGGACTGCGTTGTGGTTTGCGCAGCAGGAGAACGAGCTCTTTCGAGTGCTGGATGATTCATCCAAGATCGTGATCGACGGCGCGACGGCGGAACTCGACCTGGAGGGGTACGACGGAGTCGTCTCGGTGATGGAGCCAAGCATCATCGCCTGGGGCCTTCACACGGGCGCGCCGACTTACTATGTCGACAGCCTGTACTGGATGTGGGAGTGGGACGAGATTCCCACCCACAAGCGATATGAGGCCGTTGCCGCGATACGTGAGGCGTCGAATCGTGAGGAAGCGGTCCTTCGCATGCGTGCATTGCCCATGCATCTCGCCCAATTCGTGGCGCACGCGCTCGCAGATGTGTCGCTCGTGCAGCGGTATGGTGCCACCGCGCAGTCCCGCGCGCGTGCCGACATCGACCCCTCACCCGTCGGCGCCATCGTGGATGCGCGATTCGTGAGCCCGGAGACCGAGAACAACGTGCTTGTGAGCGTCAGCGGCTCAGCAAATCCCCTTGTCACCCCTGACCTCGCGCACGCGTGGGTCGGTGCGGTACTAAGCGCCGTCAGCTGCGCTCACGCCCGATCGGGGGTGTCCGCTGAACTCCTCTTGGCGGGAAACCCGGACTTTCTCGCGTCGGGAGACGCAGTCATTGGGTACACCCATTACGCCACTCATCATCGACACGAGACGCATCTTGCGACGTTGGGACAAACTCTGGCCAGCGTTGCCCCACCCGGAATTACTTCGTTGGCAGAGGCATGGGTCTACGGCGTTCCATTCCTCTCGCTTCCGGTCCAGCACTACGCCCACGAGGTCATATGGCAACGAGCAACCGCTGGCAACGAGAGGGCCTTCCCCTCTTTGAGGGTGGCCGCCGAGCTTACGCCGGACGCTGATGTGCTCGTGAGAACAAATGAAGCGGTCCGGGCAGTCATATTCGCACTTTCTGGAGCAGCTGCGGCCGAGCTGACCAGCGAGATCGAGGCTGGCCTTCGTGCTGTTTCCGACCCGCGGACACGCGCACAACTTGTCGAGGATCAAGACCGCGCGCTGAGTGTGGTGTTCGGTTCCAAGACTGGCACAGAAGAGGTCGTCAAAGTCGTCCGTGGGTCTCGGGCCTGCAAGGTGCTCAATGCTCCGCGCTGACATCCGAACCGAGGAACACCGGCTGTCCTCGCACCTGACCGATTGCGTTACAACACGCGTGGTCGTTGTAGGTGCCGGACGAGTCGGACTTCCGATTGCGCTCGCCTTCTGCGCAGCCGGCTGCCCGGTCGCGATCCTGGAGACCGAACCCCGCCGCGTCCAGAGCCTGCGCCGCGGCGCCTTGCCGTTTCAGGAGATTGGGCTTGAGGAGCAACTTCAGACTGCACTGGCGAGCGGCGCGTTGACAATCAGTGCCGACACTGCTCTGGTCTCCGAAGCAGACGCGATCATTGTCACGGTCGGAACGCCGCTCCTCCCCGGGCTTGAAGCGGACCTATCGCATGTCCGCCGGGCCGCTGAATCGATCGGCCCAAGGCTCCAGAGTCATACTCTTGTGGTTTGGCGAAGCACACTCCCACCCGGCGGCACACGAATGGCTGCCGAGTGGCTGAGAAGGTCCTCGCGGGGCCGGCCCGATATCTCGATCGCGAACGCCTATTGCCCCGAGCGCTTGGCCGAGGGCCGGGCTGTGATGGAACTGGGTTCGCTTCCTCAAGTGATCGGCGCCGACGATCGCGAAGCGATGGAGCAAGCCACAAGCCTGTTCAACATGGTCAGCCCGAAGACCGCAGCGACGAGCATTATCAATGCTGAACTCGGAAAGATCTTCTCGAACGCTGCGAGATACGCCGAGTTCGCGATCGGCAATCACCTCGCGCTTAGTGCCGATGAGCTCGGAGGTGACTACCACGAGATCAGGCGAGTCTTCACCGATGACTATCCGCGCGGTATGGGTGCACTTCCCGGATTCACGGGGGGCCCCTGCCTGCGAAAGGACTTCGCGCTCGTAGGTGAGCGGTCGTTTGGCCCCGATCTTCTAACGGCGGCGTGGAGAGTTCATGAGACGACGCCCGCAAGGTTGATTGGAGGAATGCGGAGGCGCCAGCGGTTGGAAGGCGCGCGCGTTGCAATTCTCGGCTTGTCATTCAAGGCCGACGTCGACGATCTTCGCGACAGCCTATCGACGCGGCTTTTCCGCGAGCTTGAGCGGGAATTTGTCGATGAGATTCGAGCTTCTGACCCCTACCAACCGGAAACGATCACGATTGAGGGAGTCGGAGAGGTCAGAAACTGGTCAACACGCGACGCCATAGTCGACGCTGACGTCGTGATCGTTGCGGTGAATCACTCCAGCTACCATCGCGAGTTGTATCACGATCGACTCGAGAACGGCTCGCTGATTGTGGACATCTGGAACGTTACCGGCAAGGGCAAGCTATTTTGGCGTGAAGATAGGAGAGGTGAGACATCAATGACAGCGTCGAGTGAACGTTTCGCGCATGTCTTGCGTTCGCTCTTGAGACCTATGGAATCTACCCCTCCTTCCGGCACGCCGGAGTGGTGGGAAGCGGATCTGGTTTGGGACCTAGGAATGGACTCGCTGGCCGTAATGGAAATGATTTCAGACCTCGAGGTGGAGTTCGATATCGCAATCGATGACGAGTCCATCACCCGCGAGGCAATTAGGTCGCCAAGTTCTCTGTGGGCGCTAGTGCGGAGCCACATTCAAGATTGCCGTATCGACTAGAGATCCTTTTTGACATCAGGCTAAGTGCCGTCTCTTCAAAGACCAACCGCTATTGCTAAGACTACGGGGGAGTGACTATGAGCCAGCAATTGAGAATGCCGTATCCGGTGCAACCCACTTTTGACAGCGCGGTCGTGTATACGCATGGCCCCGACTCGATCCAAAAGGTAGGCGTACGTCCCGGACGTACCGTCGAATTCACACTGCAAAGCCACCGATTCTTCCCCCATGCAAGTCATAAAATCTCGATTCACGTGCCGCACGGTATTGACGAGACCGAAACAAGAGTAACCGTATTTCAAGACGGCGCGATGTACCTCGACCCAGCGGGCGAGGTACGAGGCGGTATCGTTCTCGACAACTTAAGCGCCGCGCAACAAGTGCCATCAATGGTCGGAGTTTTCGTAGAGCCTGCTGAAGGTCTTAGGAACGCTGAGTATGATGCTTTCAATCGCGACTACGCCACATTCGTTGCCGACGAAGTGCTACCGGCTGCTCAAGATGCTTTGCGCGCCGCACTCATCCTTGATGACGTCGCCATTGTAGGTGGTAGTAGTGGAGGGAATTGTGCCGTAACTGCCTGCTGGTTCCGACGAGATACGTTCAAGCGGGCGGTGAGTTTTCTTGGTAGCTTTGCGCAGATTCCGGGTGGAAATCCATTTCCGAACGAGATTCGCCAAACGTCCCATGCGTTCCGAGTTTTCATGCAGATTGGAAACCACGATCTGAATTCGCGGGAGCCGCGGATGAACTGGTTCGCCGAGAACATGAGGGTAGCAGCGGCCTTTGCTGAGGCGGGATATCCGCTGCGGGTAGTCCTTGGTGACGGCGGACATGATCCCAACCACGGCGGAGTTCTCCTCCCTCACGCTCTTCGCTGGGTTTGGGGCGACTTGCCTGCAGTTCCTTGCGAAAATGCCGATCCAGCTTGATATGTTCGGCTCGACATGGACTCCCGGAGCTGCTCCGGCGCTATTGACCGATCTTCGCACCGGTCTCGCTCTCACGCGGACCGAGCTGGGTCTCGCTACGGCGCGGTTCTACCGGGCCATCGGCGAGCCCGCGCCCTCCACTCGGATCGCAATCGAAGCGAAGCATGATCTCGTCGACGTGATCGCGATCCTAAGCTGCTTGAGATACGGGCTGACGTCGATTCCGGTCGATCCGCTCCTCGGACCACGCGCAGTGGCACACATCATGGATCAGACCGCACCAGTCGTTGCTATCCTCGCCGATACGCGCACGAAGGTCGCGCAGGCGTGCGTAGACATGAAGTTCGACCCGGGGTCGACCGATGCGGACGAGAATCTGATGTTCTCCGGATCTAGCCTTGCGATGCTCCTATACACCTCGGGCACAACCGGTAAGCCCAAGGGCGTCATGTTCAGTCGGCAGCAGATTTCTTTCATTGTCGAGACGCTTGCTGGAGTCTTGGAGTATTGCCCTCTCACGAAGGTCCATTCTCGATTGCCGCTGACCTTCGACTACGGCATCTTCCAGATCTTTCTTGCCGCGATCTTCGACCAAGAACTGCAGCTTGCACATCGGCTAACACCAATGGAAAGTCAAGCCACGCTGGTTCGCGAGCCGGACGAGAGCGTGGTGCTCCCGATTGTTCCGCGGATGGGCTCTGCTCTCATTGCGGCGGCGAAGCGGCGACGGGAGTTCGCTACTTCTGTGGCTTTGGTGACCTCCACCGGCGAGCGGCTCGCTTCTTCGATCGCCGATGAGCTCCAGATCGTTTATCCGAGGGCGCGTATCCAACCGATGTACGGACTGACTGAATGCATGCGCGTGTCAGTGGGTCCTCCATTTCGAGGTACAAGGCCGGACTCCAGGGCGGTTGGCCGTGCGCTTCCCGGCACTCAGGTACGCGTCTGTGATGACGGCGGCAGGGAATTGCCCCGAGGTGAGGTGGGTGAGATAAGGATACGAGGACCGCATGTGAGTTCTGGATACTGGTCTGAGGAAGGCCCCCCGGACGGTGCTTGTCTAGGCCACGGCGGAGGGCGTGAACTCCGATCAGGCGATCTTGGCTTTCAGATGCTTGACGGCGAGCTTTGCGTGATCGGGCGCCGTCAGGATGGCGTCATCAAGCACCGCGGGCACCGGGTTAGCCTCCACGAGGTGGACGCCGTCGCTGGAGAACTATCCAACTTCGGGGACGCCGCCTCGATAGCGAACAGCGACCGCATACATGTCTTCTATACGGGCCCAATATCGCCCGATAAAGCCGAGGAACACCTGTTGAGCGCGCTCGGGCCGCTTTACGCGCCAATCATCGCCCACCACCTGCCTGAGCTTCCGGTGAACGCGAGAGGAAAGTTGGACAGAGCGATGCTCGAGCACTTGGCAGATGACAGTAAGGCCTGTGATAACAATGCGTGACAGCGTAGTGGAAGTGCGACAGATCGAGGACTCGAGTACTGCGACCGATGAGATCACGCGGTACGTCCACGCCGAACATGACCACTCGGGAGCGCACGCGCTCCTGGTGCGCGGCCAAACTGTCATGGAACCGGGCGAGTTTTCGAAGTTCGCTTCAAAGGTAGGGCTGGAGCCGCATTCATATCGACGCGGAAACTCGCCCCGGCGTCAACTCGGCCCGAGTGTGTTCACCTCGACCGACTTCAACGCGGCCGCGTATGTGACGATGCACCATGAGTTGTCGTACGAGATGGATGTCCCCCGGTTCTTGCTCTTTCATTGCGTAGTCCCCGCCCAAGCCTACGGCGGAGAAACGCTAGTGGCTCGCTCCGAGGACGTGACTTCCGCGCTTCCGCACGACTTGAAGCGAGCTTTCGAAAGCGGGATCAAGTACATACGCCGCTTGTCAAGAACTCGGACGGGACTCCTTCAGTCGTGGGTCGATGTGTACGGGTCTGATGACATCCGTGTGGTGACAGCGAAACTCGAACGCGAAGGAGTTCTCTACGCCTGGGACGGTGATCTTCTGGTAACCGAAACGCTTATGTCAAGTTTTCGTGATGTCGGCAACCTCGGCCGAGTTTGGTTCAACCAGGCGGATCAGTGGCATAGCAGTCATTTGCTCGATGATCGACGTCGACAACTAATGGCAAGAGTGTACAAGACCGGACTGCCTCACGACGTTGTGTTCGCAGATGGCTCCGAGATTCCGGCCGCTCTCGTCGAGGAGATAACGCGCATTGCCCTCGACTGTGCCACACCGGTGTCTTGGCAGCCCGGCGATCTGCTTGTTTTTCAAAACGAGGTATTTATGCACGGTCGCGCACCTTACTCGGGTGAGCGAGACGTGATGGTTACGCTGGGAAGGTAGCGATAGATGAATGTTCCTGAGTCGCTCATCTCGTTGATTGAACGTCACCTCGACACATCTGGTTTTCAGATAGACAGCAGTCTCGCGCAGGCAGGGCTCGACTCACTTGCACTTGTCGGACTCTTGGTCGACGTGGAGGATACGTACGGGGTCACTATTCCCGACGAGCTTCTGAGTCAAGAATCATTTGCCACGCCACGGGTGCTCTGGGCCACGATTGTTGCCGCGAAGAAAGGGTGACGTGATGCCAATCAATACTGAGCGGTGGTTCGGAACCGACTACGCCCGCAGGGATGCAATGGTGCGGGCACTTGTCGAAACGGCGTCGACCGACTTGAGCGTAGTTCATCACACCTCGTCACCGCTAATCGCCCGACGACACTACGCGAACCTTGGGTATCTCGACAGCCTGCCATCGGTGCCGTTCGATGTGCGGTCGTTCGATCCTCGACAATTTGAGCTACCTGAGCCGCACATTCTTCGCCCTGCCCTCTGCGTCGAAACAATTCTCTTTGCGGATACCTTTGGATCAGACTCGGGTCCAGAAGTGGACTCGAGTCTGCGAGTATTCGGGTCTCGTGGCATTTGCTTCCGAGCTGAAGCTAGCATCGACGCTCATGAACCACTTCGTCTTCCGGCATTTGAGATGCAAGAGCTTGTGTTCATCGGGGATGCAGTTCGCGTCGAAGCAGCCGCTCGTGCTTCCTTTGCTCGCGTCATAACCTGGATGCGCGAGAACGGTATGAACGTTGCAACGGAGGTCGCCGCAGACCACTTCTACGGTGTGGATGCCGGGAGACGCCGGCGAGTGCATCGCGCGCTCGAGCAGAAGATCGAGGCCCGCGTCCCGTGGAGCAGCGAGTTGAGCATCGCTGCCGCTTCTCTGAACCTGCACGGGTTCCGCATCGTTGAAACGCTTACCGAGAGGAAGTCCCAGGCGAGTGCCTGCGTCGCATTCGGTGTTGATCGGATGTACGCGCTCTACGCGCGGACGCATGCCGCGCCGGACAATGACTGAACAAATGGAAAGCACTACGCCGCAGGCCGCGCCGTCGCCACGGTCCGAAGAGGAAACGCTGCCGCTGTCATGGTCGCAAGCGCATCTCCTCGGATATTGGCAGGAGTGTGGGACAAGCGGAGATCTTGTGACCGTGCACCGTGCTTTTGAGCTGCCGAATTCGTGCAATGAAGAAATGCTAACTGCCAAGCTCAACAATCTTGCCTCTGTGTGCCCTACACTTAGGACACGGCTAGCACGCAATGGCGCGGGGATTCTAGTGAACGGAGTGACAGATGTGGCGCTCTCGCGCCACGTATCCACCTCAGATTCTCGTTACCAGGATAAGTTCTTTCGTGCACGCAACAACTCGCGGCGACCGCTGCCCGCATTTGGCATAGCGCTCGTTGACGGCGCCCCCGAGCTTTGGACTCGTATTCCTCATTTGCTTATGGACGGGCGCGGGCTTGACGATTTGGAAAAGTCGCGCGCTGCGGATCATTCGAGATTTGTGCATCAGAAAGAAGTCACAAGAGTTGAACGCTCGGATTTCGTTCGTGGCACCGTTCTACGTAGGAACGTGGACTACCTGACTTCGCTCCCCGTACCCACCCGGTCGGCCCCCGGATCGCTCGCGGAACTGACGGGATTGGAAACCGTGTTGAGTTCCCCGCTTCGGACGTCTGTTCACAGTTCGGGAACCGACGTTACGGCATGGGCGCTCCGGGTCGTCGACGCTGTGATAGGTGCGGAGTCGCGCACTGTCGAACTGTTGGCTCGTTTGCCGCTGCCGGGACACCCTGGGTTGCCGATCTGCGGCAATTCGACCTTCCCCTGCTACTTTCTGGCGCACGGGGGAGTTGACTCCCAAACATTGTCTTCACGCATCTTCCGCGCTTGTGCACGTGGATATGTCGACGCGTCGAACCCTGAGTTCCTTCAATGGCAACGGGCGCTCGATGGCGTCGTATCAGTGAACGTTCATCGGCTGCCTGCATCGTTCAGTCCGTTGTATTCCACAACGCGCGAGCCAGTTGTCTGGCGCCCGAACGCGCCCTCTCGAGTGTGCGCGGCGGTCGACATCGCTCTCCTCGCTGATGGTCGATGGCGCGTCAGAGCAGCTTTCCGCGGCGCCCTTGAGGAGGACGTCTTCCGTTCGCTTCAGGTTTGCGCGGTCGCCGCGTGAGTGTTGGGCGCTCGACGCATGCGGCAAGAGAAGCCGCGCGTCTCACATGTACTTTCGCGACCTCGCGGCGAGCGGTCGTGTGTGTGGTCCAACGGCTGATGGCTAGTGAGTGAACACGACAGCCGTGTGTGACTCGGTCGAATTTATTAGGGAAGGCGGTCTTTCTGATGGCTCAGGAAGTGCTCGTAGTCTGGTCCGAGGAGGCGTGCGCCGTACCCCCTGAGTCGGTCTTGGATATCCGAGCTAACTTCCGACAAATAGCGGGTGCGGGCGTGGCTGGCGCGCGCGATCTGGCCGAATGGCGGTCAGCCGATGGGACGATATTCGCTCTCTGGTCCGATGGACTTTTTGATGAGGATACGTTGATCAGTAGTCAGGCGTTGCCGCATCGGTTGTCTCTCGGGCACCAGTTCGGCAGCACGGATGCACGATCCGCTCTCTCCACCCCGCTCGAGTCAGTGGCTCGCGACGCGGACGGGAGATTTGCACTGATTGAACTCGCAGACACTGTCAGGTATCTCACGGACCCCGCGGGGCTCTATCCGCTCTACTCACGGAGGTGGTTCGAGAGGGGGCGCGCCTTCTTTGCGCTGAGTAACCGAGCGCCTGTGCTCCGGCTTGCGACTGACGCGCTGTCGCTGGATGCACTTCGAAACTTTCTTGCGCTCGGCTGCGCCCTGGATGACGAGACTCTGTATGCGAACGTGCGCAGAGAGCCGCCGGGAGTTCTGTCAACGGTGACCTCGGACGGGAGTGTCACCCGACAATTGGCGGGCGCGCTAAGTCCGGAGGACTTCGCCGATAATTCTGACGCCATCGCTGCGAGCGAGCAGCTCATGGGGGCACTAGCCAGTGGCCTGGCGACGATTCCAGGACAGGAATGGCTGCTCCAACTGACCGGTGGAAACGACAGCCGGTTGGTGCTGTCGGCCCTACTCCGTCGCGGCGAGCGCATCGCCAGCGCGACGTTTGCGCTGCCCGGATTCCCTGGATACCCGCTAACGGAGGACATAGAGATCGCGGCCATGCTCGCACGTGAGCTTGGCTTCGACCACAAGGTGTACGACTTTGCCCAGTTCGGTCAGACCCTGTCGCACGCAAGTAGCTTCGAGACGCTGCGTTTGCGGTCGCCAGGCAACGTCTGTCTGTCCGACGCGATCGAGTTCGACCTCCCTGTACGCCCGGGGCTCACGCTGATTGACGGCGTCGGAGGCGAATTGGGCCGCGGGTCCTTTGACTACCAGCTGGGAGTGCGTGGCGATCTCTCGATCGCTAAGTCTCCACGTGAGTTCGCGGAGAATTACGTTTCTCGGATGACCTATCAGCGGTCGAACAGGCCGTTGATAGGTCAGGCCTTCCTGGCGTCCCTCACTGATGAGGTGAGCGCCAAGTCTGATTCGTTCGTGTCACTGGGCTTCGCGCCCGAACATTTGAATGACGTTTGGTTCCTCAAGTATCTGGCGACCTGGCACGGTTCGAAGACCTCACTCGTGGACCCGCTGCGACGAGTCTTCTCGCCACTGGTCTCTAGGGCGCTCTGGCCCCACTACTTTTCCTACCTTCGTGAGACGAACTCGGAACCGATCTCCCGTCGGATGCTTGCCGCCTTGGCCGGTCCACACGCACTTGGGGCGATTCCTGTCTTCACCCGTGGAGCGCAATACGGCGGCGCGGCCGAACGATTGAGGCGACGGGCATGGCTTGAGCATCGTCGGACGATCGAGCGCTCGTCCGACGATGTTGTCGACCACGAGCACGTCCGAGCGAAGCGTCTCGCTGCGCTCGGCGTAGAAGCCGTCGAAGGCTTCGCCCCAGGATTGCTGGCAACGGACGCAGTTGTGGATCTCCTCCAGCAACGAGATACAGCGCCCGCTCGCGTTGAGCGCGTATTCACGGCTCGACTCGCCACACTAGCGCTTCACCTTACTGACGTTGAACCGATCGGCCCCTAGATGAATCTCTTCAGTTATCTTTTGTCGCTCAGCCCGGTCGCAACCGCTGTTGCCCTCCTGGCTTCGACTGTCGAGGGCGTTGTTCAAGTGTGTTTTCCCTTGCTGATTGGGATTACCGTGGGACGCGCGGCAATGGGCGAGTCAATTTTCGTTTACCTCGTGCTCGCATGTTTGTCACTGGGACTCGGTTACGCGATGCGTCCTATCATCTCGGTGGCAGGTCTGAGAATTCAGGGACTCACCTCACGCGATCAGCTCCTGCGCCTCGGTGAGGACTCGCTTTCTTCTCCGTTTCTGGAATCGATCGAGAGTCCCGCCCATCGGGAGGCGCTCGCGGTCACGAAGTCGCGGTTCCCGCAACTGGATCTTGCGTTGAGCTATCTCACAACGGAAGCCCCTAGGGTCTGCGTTGTGACACTTGGCGGCGCGGTGCTGGTCGCATCTTTAGGCTACTGGGGTCTAGCGCTTGCGCTCGTCATGGCGATCGGTCTCGACGGTCTTTGGTCGGCCAAGGTTTCCCGCCGTGAAATTGACGGTAGAGATGAACTTGGCGAGAACCTCGCCATGGCGCAGTACGCTGGCTCGGTCCCGCTAATGGCGGAGAACGCAAAGGAGCTGCGCATCTTTGGGATGCATGGCTATTTTCGTAGCCGCTACGATGTTAGCGCCGGCGATGCTCACAGACGATTGCGTTCTCTTCGCGTTTCGACTGTGAAATCAACGTGGACCGCAGGCGTAATTCGCATAGTCACCGCGGCAATTTGTCTCGTGGCTGTTGGGCTTCAAATGACCGGCGCGCCGGCGGTCGAATCCGTCGCAACGGTGATTCCAATGATCGTGCTGCTCGCGTCGATCGATTTGTCGCCACTTCGTACGCTCGCTGCCGGCAGCCGAGCCGTGCGCGACCTCTCGACGATGAGCAGGCTGCCTCCGTTGAGCCTCAAGGCCCGGCCGCGAGAGTGGCCGCCGCCGGCGCATGGTCGCGCGAACGACCCCTTGAGCTCTGGCCCCGGCGAGGTCGAATTCGTCGACGTCAGCTTCAAGTACCCGGAGAGCGATCGTCTCGTACTATCCAACCTCTCGTTGCATCTCAAGGCGGGTGAAGCCCACGCCATCGTGGGTGTGAACGGCGCAGGAAAGTCGACGATTCTCAAACTTCTTATGGGCGGGTACACACCTAGTAGCGGTGATGTTGTCGTCGACGGTACGAGCCTGGCGTCGCTCGCGCCGGACAGCTTATCTGCGTGGCAACGCTCAATTTCCGTCGTCGCGCAGGATGCAACGCGCCTGCCGCTTTCCGCCGTCGCGTCGGTGACGCTAGAAGAAGGTGCTCCAGATGGTCACGTCGACTGCGACTTTTCTGCTCTTCTGCGTGCTTCACGACTGGCGTCGTTCGAGGACGTAGTCAAGCGACTGCCCGATGGATGGCGAACTCCGCTTGGCGCGGGGAGGCGAGGGGCGGTAGACCTCTCCGGCGGCGAATGGCAGAAATTGGCGTTGGTGCGCGCGTTGTACAAGGCTCACAGATTGGGTTCTCTCCTCGTGATGGATGAACCTTTGTCCGCATTGGACGCATCGTCCGAGGCGGCGATTGTGAGCGACTATCTACAGATGGTGAACGGGATGTCCTCAATCATCGTCTCGCATCGTCTATCAGTCGTGAAAGTTGTTCCTGACATCGTACTCATCGATCGAGGAGGCGTCTCCGAACGCGGGAGCCATCAAGAATTGATGACTCTCAACGGCAGGTATGCCAGGATGTTTCGAGCACAAGCTGCCCAGTATGTGGGGCCCAAGAAGTGAAACTCGACCTTCGTTCTCTCCTACGTGCTGTTGCCGGCTGGGTCGCACTTGCCTTCCGTGCGAGCGCGAGCCTGACTATGCTCGCGACCTCAATCTCAGTCGTGCAAGCCATTCTTCCGGTTCTGGCATCTTGGGCAGTCGCGATCGCTATCTCGACCGTTCTGATCAGTGGAGCCGATCTGTCGGCTTTGTCGATGTGTGTCGTCTTGATCTTGCTCTCAGCTGCGATCGCGCGGATCGGGCCAATCGTATCCGAGTCACTCCAGGATGCCGTGGAGCGGCAAGTTCGACTTGAACTCAGCATTCAGATGGAAGCGCGCACCTCGCTCAGCACCTTCTTTAGCGCGAAAGCACTCGACAATCTTCGCCTTCTGGACCGCGATGCCTACCGCTTAAGCGGAATTCATCAACTGATTTTGGGGATCTCCGCTCTCGCGTCGGTGACAGTAGCGGTTATTGCACTCGCAACGGTCGATGCACGACTGGCGTGGCTCGTGCCGTTAGCCGTCTTACCCTGCCTGGCCGCCGCGATCGCCGACTTCCGCGCAGGACAGATTTGGCTTGGGAACGAAGCCTTCCGTCGCGACGCCGACAGCGCAACTGACATCCTGAACGATCCGCGTCACGCGCTAGAGGTTCGCGCCTTCGGCCTGCTTCTCCCGCTCCTGAAAGTCGTTAGCCGATCACAAGACCGGCAGGCGATCTTGATGCTGCGCTCCCGCCATCGGCACGGCGCCGCGGAACTTGTGGGAGTCGTGGCGCTCTCGTTCGCGATGTTAGCAGTGACTCTGCCGCTCGCGACGTCTGCGATGTCGGCATCCAATCGCACCTCTGCTGCGTCTCTGGTGCTACTTGTCATTCCACAGGTGTTTCTGGCGACACGGTCGCTCGCGGCGAGTCTGATGGGAGTGATTGACGGCGCGAATACCTTCCTTCGGATGCTCTGGATTCGAGACACAAACACGGAACGGAGTGAGGGTTCCCCGGAACTGGGGCCGCCATCATCGTTGGTGGAAGAGTTAGTTCTCTCAGGTGTCACCTATACGTACCCTGGGTCGAGTTCCCCAGCTTTGCTGGATGTTAGTCTTCGTCTACCAGCCGGTGCGACTGTCTGCTTGGTCGGCGAGAACGGTTCCGGGAAGTCCACGCTCGTCAATATTCTTGCCGGGCTGATCGCGCCATCCACCGGCACAGTCGAAGTTGATGGTACAAGGCTCGAAGAATTCGACCGCCGTTCTTGGCAGAGGCACGTCACTGCAGGGTTCCAGCAAGGCGCCCGGTTTGAGATCCCGATCGAAGATTCGATCTCCGGCGGCAAGCTAGCATCGGCGCACCGACTCGAATCGGCCCTTAAAGCATCGCTATTGACGGATATCGTCCACTCCCTGCCTAACGGAAAGGACACCGTCCTTGGGCATCGGTTCCGTGGCGCCATCAACCTGTCAGGGGGCCAGTGGCAACGGGTAGCGCTTGCGCGCGCGATCTATAAGGAAGGTGCAATCGTCTCGTTGCTCGACGAGCCAACTTCCGCACTCGACCCGGAGACGGAGGTTCAGATTTACACGAACTTCGGCCGTATCGCGCGAGCCACAGGCGAGACAGCGGGCGCAATCACGGTCTTCGTGTCGCACCGGCTCTCCACGGCACGGCAGGCAGATCTGGTCGTTGTGCTCGATCGTGGTCGAGTGGCGGGCGTCGGCAAGCATGAGGAACTTCTCGCTTGCCTGCCGCACTATCGCCTTCTCTTCGACCGTCAAGCTGCACCCTACGCGGATGACCCGGGATCACAGCACGGATAAGTGACTGTCAGTTTGAGGTGACTGGTCCTGGATCGGCCGTTGAAGGACGACGTTGGCCGGCTGCACCCGTTGCGATCGATGGGCGACTGACCTGCGCTAGTGGTGTCGCAGCTCGTGAGGAGGGCGCATTGGCAGCGTTCTCACAGACAGCTCTGTCAGCCCTTACGCTCGTCGAGTGTCAGGTGAGTCTGGTCTGCTGCTCGACTCGATGCCAACCGGGATTCTCTCGCACTCGGCCGAACCGCATGTTCGAGAAGTTCGATCTCCCGACGAGCCGCGTCGTCTCTGGACAACGCCTTGGTCCACGCGATAACGGCTGGGTCGCGGATGTCGGCGCGGTAGATCATGGTGCGTTTGTCATATCGCGTGGCGAGGACTCGCCATGCTTGGCAACGCAGAATCGGCGTTCGACGACGTCGGTTCTTGTAGCCGACCCAAACAAAGTCGAACCGGCGTGCGCCTTGTGATCCGCGTCGCAAGCGGTGCCCTTTTTGGTCATCAGACTCGGGGATGACCACCTCGAAGCCCTTCAACCGACGACTGACCCCCTCGCAACGCCGGCGACCCTTAAAAGGTGCGTTTTATACCTTGTGCCGTTGGCGACGTCGGTGGGGCCGCCCCGAGCGTGGTCGTGGTTGTGGTCGATGTCGCACGGACGGGCGGGCATCCGGCAGCCGGGGAATTGGCAGTGCCGGTCCCGTGGTCGGAGGAAGCGGCGCATCCGCTCGGTGGGCGCGTACGTGTCGGTGCGGGTGAGCATCCCGCGTGCGTCGAGGAACAGCCTGTCCCACACGCCGCCGCCGTCGATCCTCCCTGGGCTCAGCGGCGGGCTGCGCGGCGTCGCCGGTCGACCGGATCCGCCGAGCCATCGTCGTCAGCCGATCGTGCGCGGCGTGCGCGAGCACCGAGGGCAGCAGGATCCCCAGCCACGCCATTCCGTCGTCGACGTCGGTCACCCGCACCTGCCGATCGCCCCGAGCTCGGCGATGCCGCTGAGCCACCGTCTGCGGGGCGACCGCCGCCACCACCCCCCGAGCAGCGCCGCCTTCTCTACCTCCAGCCCGGCGATCCGGCGATCGATCCGGGCGCACCGGTCCACGATCTCGCCGCATCGGGCGGAATACGAATCAGGGGCGAGTGGCATGAGCCAAGAACAAAACGGCGGTGACGCGGGACGCCCGCGCCCCAGGGTCGCCGATGCCGCCCCTCAGGTCGCCGACGCCCGCGGCCTCGGGTAGACTGGACGACGGCTCTCCGCGTGGCGGCACCCAGGCCAACTCCCCCAGGGCGGAAACGCAGCAAGGGTAACCAGGCTCTGTCGGGTGCGCGGAGGGTCTTTTCTTTTGCCCGGGCCATCCGGATCCGGATCCGCGCGCGCCGACGCGCTAAGGTCCGAGCATGGCATCGGACGAGCCAAGGCCCACCGTGTACTCCGCGGTGCCGAAGAACCTCACCGCGCCGTACGTGATCCCGCCGCTCGAGCACGATCGGAACGGGAGGCCGCAACCGGTGGGCGCACCGGAGCCCGCGCCGCCGCCGCGCCGCTCCTGGACGCCCGTGATCTTCATCGGGATCGCGGCCCTCATCGTGATCCCCGCCGTCCTCGGCCTGGTCGCGGGCCTGTCCGACGTTCCCGCCGACGACGTCGTCTCTCCGCCGGTGGACGTGGTCGAGACGCCGGCCGCCGCAACGACCCCGGACCCCGCGACCCCGGAC
>NZ_JYIT01000074.1 GCF_000956545.1 Microbacterium azadirachtae | reverse complement strand
ACGACTCTCGATGACCTTCCCCCACGAGGAGGCCTACCGGGCGTACTGGAAGCGCCACCCCGCATTCGGACCCTACTGGAACGCCGCGATCGACGCCTACGTCGGCTACGACCTCGTCGGAGAGGGCGTCGCACGGACCAGCTCGGCGAACCCGGCCGCTGTCGCAGCCGATGCGCAAGAGCTCGACGGCCGGGACGGGTACGCGACTGCGCTCCTGTCTCTGCCCGCGCGGACTGTCCTGCTGCTTGCGCCACGGGGGCTCTCCGACGACATGCCGCTCTTCGCGACGGACACCGTGAGTCGCTGGGCGCGTGAGGTCCCTCAATTGGTGCCCCAGGTCATCCCAGACGTCAACCACCACACAATCATCATGACCTCCACCGGCGCAGAGGCGACCGCGACGACCGTCGAAGAGCGGCTCAACGACCCTGAGAAGCTGAACAGCCGAGGACAGGCCGTCACCTTGCAGCCGCCAACTGCAGGCTCACCCTCGTACCCAGTCTGAGGTCACCGGCGCTCTCACCGGCCTCATCATTCGCAACCGGTGTGAGGCACCTGGGTCTGCTGCACGGATAGGTGACACTTCGACCTGCCCCACACCGCCATCGGAAAGCTCCCGGCCCATCAGCCGGATCTCAAACAACCTGCCTGGGCACTACAACTCGGGAGTCCTGCTCCGAGCGGATCCCGGTCTCCCGATCACCGTTCTCGTCGAGGCCTGGCCGGCGCGTTTGTTTATCCGCGGGTTCGCGCGAGCGCACCGAGGACTTTGGTCCCAGGTGTAGGACAGCTGGAAAGCCGACTGTGAGGGGCGGATTCTGGTCTGCTCCACCCCTCACAGCTGTCACTATTCGTAGCGGAGGGCGTCGACGGGGTCTTTGCGTGCGGCGCGGGCTGCGGGGAGGGTGCCGGAGAGGAACGCGATGACCATGACCAGGATGATGATTATGGCGATGGAGGCTGGATCGAACGCGATCAGGGTGAGCCCGGGAAGGTTGGCGAGTAGTCCTGCGGAGAGCGCTCTGCTGATCCCGGTGCCGGCGAGCATGGCGATGCCGGCACCGATGGCGCTTCCGAGGAGGCCGAGGAACGCGGCTTCTAGGCTGAATATGGTGAAGATGCGGCCGGATCCCATGCCCATTGCTTTCATGAGCCCGATCTCGCGGGTGCGTTCCTGGACGGACATGTAGAGGGTGTTCACGATGCCGAAGGCTGCGGCCAGGAGCGCGATGATCGCGAAGGCGTTGAGGACGAGCACGATTCCGTCGATGACGGTGGTGATCATGCCGAGTCGGTCGGCGATCGTGGTCCCGGTGAAGCCTTTGTCGGTGAGGCGGTCCTTGAGTGCGTGGATCTGTTTGTCAGTGGCGTCCGGGTTGAACCAGACGGTTGCGGAGGCGTAGCGGTCGGCTTGCTCAGGGGTGAGGCCGGTTGTCTGCGCGGTGAAGAGGGCGTCGCTGAGGGCGTTGTTGATGAGGATGCTGGATCCTGTCGGGCTCGCAAGCGCTTCCTCGGTCACGCCGACGACTGTGGCTTCGAGGGTGTGCGGGTGGCGTTCGGCGTCGGTGATGCCGATGGTGATGGTCTGCCCGATCGCGTCCTTGTTGGTGTCGAAGCCGAGCGGCTTGACGTAGGCGACGGGGAGCGCAATTTGCGGGTCGGTGGTTTTCGGATCGGGTTCGCTGCCGGTGGCGAGGACGGCGGTCTGGCCGGGGACCAGGCTGCCGACGGATGCGACGAACTGGGTGCCGTCGCCTGCCTGGATGTAGTCGGGCGTGATTGTTCGGATCGCGTCGACACTGCGGACGCCGTCGATGCCCTTGAGCGTGTTGATGTCGTCGGGGGTGAGGGCGAGAACGGTCTGTCCGGGGATGCCGCTGGAGACAGCGTTCGGGTCGTACTTGCGCGGTTCGGAGGAGTTCGGTCCGAGGCTTCCGGTCGCATCCTTGTTGGTCTTGCTGACGGTCATGGCATCAGAGGCGCCGACGCCGGCGACGGTGTCGGCGATGTAGGCGTTGATGCCGGTACCGAGGCCGCTGGTGAGGGTGAGGGTGAACGCTCCGACGAAGATCGCGAGGATTGTCAGGATCGTGCGGGTCTTCGACCGGAAGGTGTTGGAGATCGCGGAGCCGATCAGGTCTGAGGTTTTCATGCGGCCACCTCCGTGCCGGAGTCTTGGATGAGTTGGCCGTCGCGGATGACGATGCGGCGGTCGCAGCGGGCGGCGAGCTCTTCGTCGTGGGTGACGACGATGAGCGTGATGCCGTGTTCCCGATTGAGGGCGAAGAGGATGTCTTCGACGGCGGCGCCCGTGGCGGTGTCGAGGTTGCCCGTGGGTTCGTCGGCGAAGATGATCCGCGGGTTGTTCACCAACGCGCGGGCGATCACGACGCGCTGTTTCTGTCCGCCGGACAGGTTGAGTGCCTTGTTCTTTGCCTTGTCGGCGAGGTCGAGCTGTTCGAGCGCGGCCATCCCGCGTCGACGGCGTTCGCTGCGGCGGATGCCGGAGATCTTCAGCGGCAGGATGACGTTCTCGATGACGGTGTCGTTGCCGGTGAGGAAGAACTGTTGGAACACGAACCCGAAGGTCTTGTTGCGGGTTTTATTGAGTCTCGACCCTCGAAGGTTGGAGGTGTCGGTGCCTTCGAGGAGGATCCGCCCGGAGTCTGGCGCGTCGAGGAGCGCGAGGACGTGCATGAGTGTCGACTTCCCGGAGCCGCTCTTGCCGACGATGGCGACGGATTCGCCTTCGTCGATGGCGAAGGACACACCTTTGAGCGCGTCGAAACGGTTTTGGCCTCGTCCATAGGACTTGTGCACGTCTCGGACGTGCAGGATCGGGGTGGTCATTGAGGGGGGCTCCGTTCGTGATCGGGGTGCTTCCACCCTTGCGTTTCGTGGTGCAGCGCGCGTCCCACATCCGTGGACACCTCGTCTACCGCGTTCGCGGTATGAGCGGGTACTACGGGCATGGGATGACCGGCCTAGAGGGTGGAGGGCAGACTGGAGGGGTGACGCAGCCCATCGATCTGCCCGAGGTGCCGAAGGCTCCGCATTCGCCGCCTCGATGGCTGCCTGATGCCCTCGTCAGTTTGGTCGTCGTCGCGATGGCGTTCCTGCCCGCGCCCGTTGCGGAGTTCTCGCCGGCAAGCCCGGCAGTCGTCGTCTTGGTTCTGTCCCCGGTCGTGATCCTTCCGTGGCGGCGGCGCTGGCCCGTCACGGTTTTGGCGCTGCTGGTGATCGTGTTTGGCGTGGCGGCGGCAGCAGGAACACTGTCTCCCGGGGCTGGGATCGCTGTGGCTGTGGCCGTGTTCTATGTCGCGACCGGGACCACCCGGCTGCGCGGGTTCGTCGTCGGCTCGTGCGCGGCGATCACGCTCATGCTGCTCTCCTTGCTGGTGTCGGTGGGGACCCCGCTTGATCCACGGGTGCTGCAGTTCGGGCTCCTCGTGGCATTCGCGGCGGCCGCGGGAGACGCGACGCGGTCTCGCCGCGCCTACGTCGCAGCGATCAACGAGCGCGCCGAACGTGCCGTGCAAACGAGGGAGGCGGAGGCGCGCCGCCGCGTCAGCGAGGAACGGCTGCGAATCGCCCGTGATCTGCACGACGCCGTCGCCCACCAGATCTCGGTCATCAGCCTGAACGCGGGTGTCGCCTCGTCCGTCGTCGACGCCCACCCCGAGAAGGCGAAGGAGTCCCTTACCGCGATCCGGCAAGCGGCCCGGACTGTGCTGCGAGAGATCGGCGACCTCATGGCGATGCTCCGCGCCGATGACGATGGCGAGACCGCGCCGAGACCTCAGGCAGGCCTGGGACAGCTGGAGGATCTCGTGGCCTCCTTCGCTGTGTCAGGACTCGACGTCCGTACTCGCATTGAGGGTGATCTGGGGTGGGTGTCCGGGGCCACGGATCTTGTCGCATACTGTGTCGTCCAAGAGGCCCTCGCCAACGCCCACAAGCACAGCACGGAGCATCGTGCGCATGTCCTCGTCCACATCACCACAGATGCTGTCGGGGTGACTGTCACCAACCCGATGGATACCGCTGCGGCCACCGCGGACGAGCCGCGAGGGGCGGGACTCGGGCTCCTCGGCCTCCGGGAACGCGTCGCCTCCGTCCGAGGCAGTGTCACCGCAGGTCCGGCGCCGGCAGGGTGGAAGGTCGAGGCCGTACTTCCGCTGGCCCGAGAGAAGACACGATGACACGCGTGCTCATCGTCGACGACCAGCCCCTCATCCGGCAAGCCGTCGCCGACATCCTCGCCGGCTGCGACGACATCACCGTGGTCGCGCAGGCTGCTGACGGGCGCGAAGCCATTGCTGGTGCAGGGGAGCTGCGTCCTGACGTGGTCGTGATGGACATCCGCATGCCCGAGATTGACGGTATCGCCGCTACCGCCGAGATCTGCGCCGATCTCGACCTCGTCGACACGAAGGTGCTGATTCTGACGACGTTCGAGGAAGACGAGTACCTTGTCGCTGCGCTCCGTGCCGGTGCGAGCGGATTCATCGGCAAAGGCGCGGAACCGGAGGAGATCGTGCGCGCCGTCCGGGCCGTGCACGCCGGCGACGCGCTCCTGTCACCCGCAGCCACACGCGCACTCATCGACCGCTTCGTCTCTCCGGCCGGACCGTCGGAAGCGGCACCGACATCTCCCGCATTGCAGTCCTTGACCGAACGGGAGCAGCAAGTCCTCCTCATGGTCGCCAAAGGTCGAACCAACCAGGACATCGCCGACACGCTAGTCATCTCCCCGCACACGGCGAAAACACATGTGAACCGAATCATGACTAAAGTCCACGCCCACGACCGCGCGCAGCTCGTGATCCTCGCCTACGAATCCGGTCTCCTCAGGCCCGGGGAATGATCTTTGTCTACTGCGTTCGCGGTACACGAAGATGCCACGCCGGCGGGACGCGCAGCGATCGCGCCGCGGGAACCATGGAAGGGTGACTGAAACCATCGCGCCCGCCACCTCCCAAGAACCGCCCGCACCTGCCTCGCCGACGGACAAACGTCGCATCCTGCTTGTGTTCGCCGGTCTCCTGGTCGCGATGCTGCTGTCGTCGCTGGACCAGACGATCTTCTCCACCGCGCTGCCCACGATCGTCGGTGAACTCCACGGTGTGAACCACATGCTGTGGGTGACGACCGGGTATCTGGTCGCGGCCACGATCATGATGCCGATCTATGGGAAGCTCGGCGACCTGATCGGACGAAAGGGCCTGTTCATCGGAGCGCTCAGCGTCTTCCTGATCGGCTCGATCATCGGCGGTGCCGCACAGGACATGACCTGGCTGATCGTCGGCCGCACCGTGCAGGGCATCGGCGGCGGCGGGCTCATGATCCTCTCTCAGGCGATCATCGCCGATGTCGTCCCCGTCCGCGAGCGCTCCAAGTACATGGGCGTCATGGGTGCAGTCTTCGGCATCTCCTCCGTCGCGGGACCCCTGCTGGGCGGATGGTTCACCGAGGCCATCGACTGGCGGTGGGCGTTCTGGATCAACATCCCCCTCGGGATCGTCGCAATCGTCCTCGCCGTCGTCTTCCTCCAGCTCTCGAAGCGCCACGCGAAGGTGAGGTTCGACGGGTGGGGGACGCTGACGATGGCGGTCTCCGTCACGGCGATCATCCTCGTCGCCTCCTGGGGTGGCACCGAGTACGAGTGGAATTCGCCGACAATCATCTGGCTCATCATCATCGCCACGGTCTTCGCCACCCTATTCGTCCTCGCCGAGTACAGGGCGTCCGAGCCGATCATCCCGCTGGCCCTGTTCAAATCCCGCAACTTCGTCCTCTCCACCGCGGCCGGCTTGTTCATCGGCGTCGCGATGTTCGGCGCTCTCGCGTACCTGCCCACCTACCTGCAGATGGCCACCGGGGTCAACGCGACCGTCTCAGGGTTCATGATGCTCCCCATGATCGCCGGCCTGATGTCCACCGCGATCACCACCGGGTTCCTGGCCTCCAAGACCGGCCGCTACAAGTGGATGCCGGTCGCGAGCATGATCGTCGTCGCCACAGGCCTCTGGCTGTTGTCTACCATGACGGTCGACACGCCGCTCTGGGTAATCCTCGCGTACCTCTTCGTCCTCGGTGCGGGCATCGGGCTCTGCATGCAGATCCTCGTCCTCATCGTGCAGAATTCCTTCCCTGACACCCAGGTTGGTACTGCGACTGCATCGAACAATTTCTTCCGCGAGATCGGCGCGTCCCTCGGCAGCGCCATCGTCGGTGCGCTGTTCAGCGCCCGTCTCACCGACCTCCTCGCCGAGCGCATGCCCGCCGGAGCCGCGGGAGACACGAGTTCCTTCACACCCGCCGCCGTCAACACGCTGCCCGACCAGATCCGCGACATCATCGTCGGCGCATACAACGACGCGCTTACCCCCGTCTTCGTGATGCTCATCCCGATGCTTATCGCAGGCCTCGTTCTCGTCATCTTCATCAGGGAGGTGCCGCTTCGAGCGTCCCGCGAACAAGCGGACCCTGAAAGCCCGAGCCCATCTGGCGACACCCAGGCTGACCGGAGATACCCGTAAGGTACGGGTCGAACGTCAGTCAGCCTCGCGATGCGGACCAGCACGGCACCCCGCCGCCGGTCTCGGCGAACATGACGGGGCGGTGAGCGTTCCTTCACCTCTCGTCCGACGAGTCCAGTGCTTGCACCCCGCCCCAACAGGGCGCAGCCTCGGCGCCTCGTGGCACGTCTCAAGAATCGGGCCGGAGACGCCCAATCTGGCCTCACGGGACGGCACGGCGCCCGCACGGCTGCGCCCTGTGGGCGGGTGATCATCGAAATGCCCATGCCATCGCGATTGCGGGCGCAGCACGGCACAATGCACCTACGCCTGCGGGTGGGACGGGGAACTCGGCGGCGTCGGCGGGATCCTCGCTGATGCCGTCCAGGTCCTGCTGAAGGTACCGGTCCGGTCGGTAGGGGGCGAGGATTCCCACGTAGCAGGCGGACGCGGCGTCGGCGGCGTAGATGGTGCGGAACAGCTGGCCTGGGTCGTCCCAGCGCTGCTCGCCTCCGTACTGTCTGTCGATCCACGCCCACGGGTCGGGGGCGCGGCCGACGCGCCAGATGGGCGCGCCGGCCGCGTCGACGATGGCGATCTCGGGTCAGGCGCTCACGCGCCGACGAAGAGGTTGGCGGCAGCGAGGACCGCGGCGCGCGCCTGTTCGGTCGGCTCTTCACGGAGCACGCGGGAGGGGGACTTGTCGCCGAGGCGCGGGTTCATGCCCTGGAACCAGGGCGCAACGACACCGGAGCCTTCGCTCTGCTCGATGAGACGCACGATCCGGTAGGCGAGGCGTAGCGTCTGCTCAGCCTTCGGGGACGGCTTGCGCTCTCCCTCGGCCCATTCCCGGACGGCACGCGTCTCGCCGACGCCGGCGATGTAGGCGACGAGCTTGGCGCCGAGCACACGACGGACTTCGTCGACGAGTCCGGGGACATCGTGCCGGATCGAATCGTTGTACGCGCTGAGCTTTGTCGTCTCGATCATCGTCATAACTATCGCCCTACCAATCTCGTAGTAAAGAACACAGTAGATCACATGTTTGATTCCATTTTTGATCCCGTGATGATCCTGGTGATCGTTAGAGGCTAAGACTGCGGTGGCGCTGTTCTTCTTCGGGGTCGCCGTCAACCCGCTCCTGTCCGGTAGCGACGTCGGATATCTCGATGAACCGCTGGAGCAGGGACTCGGCGGAGCTGGTGAGGTCCGCGGCCGCGGTTGGTTCGGGGAGTCCGCGGTCGGCGGCGCCGGCCAACGAGCGGATGATCTCAGCCTTGAGCTCGATTCACGGACCCGATGGTGATGATCTCCGAGCGTCCACCCGAGATCACAGACCGCGCCGTCCCCGGTCATTGGGAAGGCGATCTCATCATCGGAAAGAACCTGGGCTCACAGATCGGCACGCTCGTCGAGCGCACCACCCGCTACGTGATGCTGGTGCATCTGCCAGGCACGCGCGACGCGGCCACGGTCCGCGCCGCCCTCTCACAGACCATGACCGTCTTGCCCGCCCACCTGCGCAGGTCGTTGCCCTGGGATCAGGGCGGTGAGCTCGCCGAGCACAAGAGGTTCCGGATCGAGACCGGCATTCCCGTGTTCTTTTGCGACCCCGCCTCTCCCTGGCAGCGCGGCTCATACGAGAACACGAACGGGCTCCTGCGTCAGTACTTCCCGAAAGGCACAGACGTCTCAGTCCGCACCGCCGACGATCTCGCCCGCGTCGCTCACGAGCTCAACACCCGTCCCCGCAAGATCCTCAATTGGCAGACGCCAGCGCAGCGCCTCGCCGCACTTATCGATGCCGCCTGACCCTCGGACACCCTCAGGCACAGTCACCGCAACCCGACCGAGCCGTCCTCACCGACCCCAGAAACGCCGAGAAGCCCCGGTCGAACATTCACGGTCGACCGGGCCCTTCTGCCATGCTCAGAACCACATCGTGTTGCAACGACCACTGGAATCCGCCGAACGGATGCGCGGGGGCCCGGAGCCAAATCGGGGGGATCTGGCGAAAGACAAGCGTAACCTCACTCCGCAGGGGAGCGCCGAAGAAGTTCAGGAGCACGTCCGACCGTGCTCACCCGTCGGTGAAGCCCGACGTTCCAGCATAGGTGCCGCGCGGCGTCGACGGCCGAGCGTGATCGCTTCGTCCATGAGCAGCGGGAGCTCGCGCAGGCGCGCGGCCAGCGTGGTCGTCCACGGATCCGCCTCGTAGAACCCGACCCACAGGCCCACTTCCTCGGCGAGCAGGTCAAGCCGTCCGCTGGCGGTCTCGTAGAGCTGGTCGACGACGGCCGCGATCACGTCGGGGTCCGTGGCGAACTGGTTCCGCGACACGACCGTGCGGATCTTGATTCCCAGCGCGTCGTCGGGGGAGAGCGGGTGGGAGGGCATGAGAGGACTTTACCCAGATTGGGACATGCGTTCTACAGGCTGTGTGCCTGTGAAGACCGCCGACACCGAAGCGCCCGTGACGCTGAGGATATCGCAGCTCGCGCAACAAGCGGTCGGCGTGTTTTCGACCCACTGACCGTTACTCCATAATCGTGGACGGCAATGACTGTGCGCTGGGCCTTCTGGCTCAATTGAACCGAAAGAAACACGATGGCTCATGTTCGCCTGCCCGTTGGGCGTCGATTCTCATTCCGCCTGGTGGGAGACCGGGTGATGATCAACGGTGTGATGCTTCCTGGCAGTATCCAAAACGGCCTCGGTTCGCCCTGGCCGGGGGACATGGGACTAATCCAAATCTGGACTCCCAATTCGAGTTCCCTTCATCTGGAAGGGCAGGCGTTCTTCACCGGCAGCGTCCACGTCATGACGGTAACCACCGTGGACGGCGGGCGTTTCAGGCTACGGCACGGCCCCGACAAGCAAACGTTCTTCATGGGGCTGATCTCGGCAGGCGAGGCAACTCTTCATGAACCGGCCGGGGACGAGGTGTTCGGAGCCGGGTACGGCATGGTTGTGATGCCGGGAGATGACCGCTCGGTGTCGTATCTGCCGGGTACCGAGCTCGTTTTTGTGGAGTGTCCTCTTCAGATCCTCGATGACTATCGGGTCGTTCGTCCGGCAAACGCGATGACGTTCAGCCCGGCAGGAACCCTCGCTGACCCGATTCGGCAATTCGCGGCGGCAGTGGTCGAAAGTACCCCAGCGGACCCGCTGAGCGGGTATCTGGTAGATCAGCTCGTGACGGAGATGATGATCGGGATCGTGCTCGGTGTCGTCGGAATCGGTCAACTTAACAAGCCTGGACGAGCCGATCCGTACACGGAGGCGATGTCGGTGATCTCCGGCCGTTACATGGACCCAAACCTGACCGTCCCCTCGATCGCCGCACTCATGCGAGTGTCAGTACGGCGGCTCCAGCAGATCTTCGCGAAGAAGGGTCTCAGCCTGACCCGGGTCATCCGAGACCGCCGCCTCACTGAAGCGCGCAAACTGCTCGCGGATGCCGACCGCGCCTTCCTCTCCCTCGAAGAAGTCGCCTCACTCGCAGGCTTCGGTGACGTGCAGCGCATGAGGCGGGCGTTCCGTTCCGCTCAGCTGCCGAGCCCGTACCAATACCGGAAGGCGGCGCACTCGGCCAGCAGCTCGACACAGTGAGCGATCAGTATCCGCGGTAGACGAATCATTGTGCGCGGAGGCGGGCAGATCCGCACAGCAGCGCCCTCTCGCAACCTCACACTGTTCCCTGTCGCAAACCGCGACCCGGCGTTCCCAAGACGTTGGCGACGGCCCCCGCCCCTATTCTCCCCAGATTCGGCGGGGGCCACCTCCAAATACCAGCAGGTGCGAATACCGTCGCGCCTGTCGTGTGCGTCAGGCTCGGGGGGTCCTGACAAGAACTGGTGGCTCCCGAAACGTCGTCGGGAGCCACCAGTCGTTTGCTCCCGGGCTCACGTCAACGACGGATCCCTGTCGACCTGCGTCATCGACGTTCCCAAAAGAGTGGACAGCGTGGCGGTGGCATTGATCGTGGGGCCCACGTGGATCGTAGCGGCGGTGCTTATCGCGAGCGGGTGGCCAAGAAGACAGCGACAGCGCGCACCTGTTCGGCATCGGCGAGGCCGTGCGCGAGCTGCGCACCAACCTGGTGTACATGGACGTCGATAACCCGCCGCGCATCATCGTGGTCACCAGTCCGCTGCCCGGCGACGGCAAGTCGACGATCTCCTCGAACCTCGCGGTCACCCTGGCGTCCAGCGGTCAGCCGGTCGTGCTCATCGACGGCGACCTGCGCCGTCCCATGATCGGCACCGTGTTCGGCCTGCCCAAGGGGGCCGGCATCTCGGACGTGCTCGCCGGGTGTGCGACGATCGCCGAGGTCGCGCAGCGCTTCGGCAACGGACAGTTGCTCGTGGTCGCCGCAGGCAAGGTGCCGCCGAACCCCAGCGAGGTACTCGGATCCGCGCGCATGCGCGAACTGCTGAAGTCGATCGCACGCGAAGCAATCGTCATCGTCGACGCCCCGCCGCTGGTCCCCGTCACGGACGCCGCGGTACTCGCGCACAGCGCCGATGGCGCGATCATCGTCGGCACGGTCGGCAAGACCACGTACGAAGTCCTCGGCAAGGCGATCGGGAACCTCGAACGCGCCGGCGCGCGTGCCCTCGGCCTCGTGCTCAATAAGGTCCCCCGCCGGGGCAGCGGCGCCGCCTACTACGGCTACCAGTACCACGGCGACTACTACCGCAATGACGGCCAGGAGCTGCCGACGGGTACCGTGCGCGGGGACAATGCCAACATCTACGCCAAATCCAAATAGCAGTCGATGACGGGTCGCTAATCACTCTGTTTCGAGGATGAACGATACCGTCTCGACGAACGGCAGCACATCCTGGACATGCCACCGGCTGTTGCGTCTTTCGTGGCTGCGAAACTTGTCAACCACAGACCCGACTCGCAGCCAGTGCAAACCAAGATCAAGAGCGGTCTGAACGGATCAGTCTCGGCCGCCGCGAGGCCCACGGTGTGCTCCGGATACCGTGGACGGATGGGGTGATCCTGCCGGCGCGCTGCCGACCGGGGGCCGGGTGGGTAACGCGCCTGCGAGCTACACGCCGTCGGCGCAGGGCGCGCGAGGCTTGAGCTCGACCTCGGCTGCGGAGAGCGTGACTTCCACCCCTTGAATCATGGCTGACCACGTGTCGACGGCGGTTGACAGCGTCCAGGACGGACTAAGCCATGTTCAGACGTAAGGCGGCGCCTCATCCTGCCGCTCGAAGATGGCGACCCGATCGGGGCTCCGGTGCCCTCTCCAGGGCGTCTGCTTGCGATTCAATAGTGGGCTTCAAGACTCCGTTCGGTCTGGCGTTTGAAGCCACCTCCTCTGACCGCAAACGCATCGAGATGCTGTCCAGGACTGCCCTGCTGGCTTGCCTGGAGTGCAGCGGAGTCCTGACAACGGCGGATCCCAGCGTGAGGCATGGCCAACGCTCTAACCCTAGATAATCGTTCTCACCTATGACTCGATGGAAGTTCCTGATCGCGCACCAGTGTTCGGCTTCCTTGCGCGGCTGATGGGGAGGCGCGCACCACGCGCTGGGCGGCTTCGCGACATCGACGGAACTCGTGACTGAGCGGGGTCACGTCTTCTCCACGTCGGCAATGCGCCTGCGAGTGACTTGTGTAGCTGAGCTTGATGCAATCCAGGCGCGGACTGCTCCAACGTTACTTCGCGACCAGCGTTGTCTCGAAGCTGTACATGTCGGGGCGGTAGCAGTGGTGGCCGAACTCGATGGCGCGGCCGGAGTTGTCGTAGGCGACGCGTTCCATCGTGAGGACTGGGCTGCCTTTGTCGACATTGAGCAGTCCACTCTCATCGCCGGCCGCGCGTCGCGCGCCGATGCGCTGCTTGGCGATCTGTATGGCCACACCCCGCGCACGCAAGATTTGGTAGAGGCCCCGTTCGCTCAGCTGCTCGCTGGTGATCTCGCCGAATTCGGAGGGCAGATAGTTCTCGAGGACCGCGACGGGGATGCCGTCGGTCGTGCGCTGGCGGCGGAGGTAGACGACATCTGCGCCCGGGGCCACGCCGAGCGCAGATGCGACCTGGTCGCTGGCAGGCACCAATTCGTGCGCGAGGACGACTGTTCCGGGGGAGTGGTGGGCACTGGTCAGGTCTTCGTACAGGCTCGTGAGCTCGACCTGGCGCGTGACCTGACCCTGGACTACCTGGGTGCCGATGCCGCGTCGGCGCACAAGCAGGCCCTTGTCGACGAGTTCCTGAATGGCCCGCCGCACGGTGGGTCGCGAGACGCCGAGGTGCTGGCCGATCGAGATCTCATTCTCGAGCCGTGCGCCGGCAGGGATCGTGCCGTCGTGGATGGCGGCTTCGAGTCGGCTTGAGATCTGGAAGTAGATGGGCACAGGGCCCGTGCGGTCGAGGTCCTGGAACAGCTCGTCCGGCCAGATCGCGTCATCGCCTGCCATAATTACGCCCTTTCGACTGAATGTCGGAACAATCTTACGTCCGCGGTGCCTTGTCATGCGAGAGGGCCTTGCCGAAACCTCAAGTTGTGTTATTGTTAGGACATTCAGCGAGAATGTGCTCGACGAAATGACCAGTGAAGGTGGTGTGCGCCTGCGATGAGTGGGACGACCCTCGAACTCGATGTCCTCGTGGCCGGACGGCTCGGCGTGGATCTGTACCCGTTGCAGACGGGCCTGGGCCTTGCCGAGGTCGACACCTTCGGCAAGTACCTCGGTGGCAGCGCCGCGAATGTGTCCGTCGCGGCCGCTCGCCACGGACACCGCGCCGCGCTCGTCTCCCGCGTCGGAAACGATCCCTTCGGCCGGTACTTGCTCGGGGAACTGGATCGCCTCGGCGTCGAGAACCGTTACGTCGGCGTCGACCCCTATCTGAAGACTCCGATCACGTTCTGTGAGATCTTCCCGCCCGACGACTTCCCGCTCTATTTCTATCGCGACCCGAAGGCGCCCGACCTCGATATCGAGCCGGCAGACTTCGACTCGGAGGTCGTCACAGAGGCCCGCATCTTGTGGCTGACGGTCACCGGCCTCAGCCAGGAGCCCAGCCGCGCCGCGCACTTCTCGGCGCTTACTACCCGCGGCCGTCGGCAGCACACGATCCTCGACCTCGACTACCGGCCGATGTTCTGGGCTAACACCGCCGAGGCATCCGCCCAGGTTGCTCGGGCTCTCGAGCACGTGACGGTCGCTGTCGGCAACCGCGAAGAATGCGAGGTCGCCGTCGGCGAGACCGAGCCGATACGCGCCGCCGACGCGCTGCTCGAGCGCGGCGTCGAACTCGCCATCGTCAAACAGGGGCCCAAGGGCGTGCTCGCGAAGACCCGTGACGAGACCATCGAGGTCGCGCCCTACCTCGTCGACGTCGTCAACGGCCTCGGCGCCGGTGACTCGTTCGGCGGCGCCCTCATCCACGGGCTCCTCTCGGGGTGGGACCTCGAACGCATCCTCCGGTTCGCGAACGTCGCCGGCGCGATCGTGGCTTCCCGACGCGAGTGCTCCACCGCCATGCCCTCCACCCGTGAGGTCGAAGCCATCCTGGAGAAGGGCTACTGAAATGACCGAATCCACTGGCCCGACCCGGCGGGGCAACCTGATCCCCAGCGCCGACGACTTCGAGCGCCTCCGGGAGCTGCGCGCACGGCATCCCGAGCAGATCAGAACCCTTCTGACCGGCCGCCGGCGCCGCGACGTGCTCTGCGGCGACGGACGCCTGTTCATCGTCGCCGCCGACCACCCCGCTCGTGGCGCGCTCGCCGTCGGCACGAACCCGACCGCCATGGCGGACCGCCACGACCTACTGGAGCGGATGGCGATCGCTCTCAGCCGGCCCGGAGTCGACGGGGTGCTGGGCACTCCAGACATCATCGACGACCTCGCCGCCCTTGGTCTGCTCGACAACAAGATCGTCGTCGGCTCGATGAATCGCGGCGGTCTGCGGGGAGCGAGCTTCGAGATGGACGACCGCTACACCGGATACGACGTGCCGACGATGGCCGCGAACGGCATCGACTTCGCGAAGGCCCTCATCCGCGTGAACCTCGAGGATGCCGGCACCGCACGGACGCTGCAGGCCACCGCTGAGGCCGTGACTCAGGCGGCGTCTGCAGGGCTACCGATCATGCTCGAGCCGTTCATGAGTCGCTGGGTCGACGGTCGTATCGTCAACGACCTGTCAACGGATGCCGTCGTCCTCTCGATCGCCATTGCGGCCGGGCTGGGCGCATCCAGCGCATACACGTGGATGAAGCTTCCCGTCGTCGAAGACATGGAGCGCGTCATGGCCGCCACGACCATGCCCACCTTGCTGCTCGGCGGCGACGCCGGGGTCGACCCCGACGAGACGTTCGCGGCCTGGGAGGACGCTCTGTCGCTTCCGGGCGTGCGCGGGCTCACCGTCGGCCGCACCCTCCTATACCCGCCGGACGGAAACGTCACCGCCGCTGTGGATATCGCAGCTGGCCTCGTTCACACCTGACTCTGACCCTCTCGACGAAAGAAGCACACTCCGATGAGCATCACCGAGACTTCACCCGCGATCGCCGACGTGGCGACCCTTCCCGTCATCGGCCACTGGATCGGCGGCGCCGCCGTGACGTCGGCCACCGGCCGCACCGCCCCCGTCTTCAACCCCGCGACCGGTTCCGTGCAGGCCGAGGTGGCCTTGGCTGACGACGCCGAGATCGCCGCCGCCATCGCATCCGCGAACGCTGGCTACCGGGTGTGGTCGGGGTACTCGATCGCAAAGCGCCAGGCGGTGCTGTTCGCCTTCCGCGAGCTCCTCAACGCCCGCAAGGGCGAGTTGGCCGCGATCATCACCGCTGAGCACGGCAAGGTGCTCTCTGATGCGATGGGCGAGATCCTGCGCGGTCTGGAGGTCGTGGAACTGGCGACCGGGTTCCCGCACCTGATCAAGGGCGCGTTCTCGCAGAACGCGTCGACCGGGGTCGACGTGTACTCGATCAAGCAGCCCCTGGGTGTCACGGCGATCATCTCGCCGTTCAATTTTCCGGCGATGGTGCCGATGTGGTTCTTCCCGATCGCGATCGCCGCGGGCAACGCCGTCATCCTCAAGCCCAGTGAGAAGGACCCGTCGGCGGCGCTCTGGCTCGCCGGCCTGTGGGCCGAGGCAGGGCTGCCTGCTGGTGTGTTCACCGTGCTGCAGGGTGATAAGCAGGCCGTCGATGGTCTCCTCACCTCACCCGAGGTGCAGTCGGTCTCGTTCGTCGGTTCCACGCCTATCGCGCAGTACATCTACGAGACGGCATCCCGCCACGGCAAGCGGGTGCAGGCCCTCGGCGGGGCGAAGAACCACATGCTGGTGCTGCCGGATGCCGACCTGGACCTGGCAGCCGACATGGCGATCAACGCCGGATATGGCGCGGCCGGTGAGCGCTGCATGGCGATCTCTGTCGTGCTCGCCGTCGAGCCCGTCGCGGACGAGCTCATCGAGAAGGTGAAGGAGCGTATCGCGAAGCTGCGCATCGGCAACGGTGCGGGCGTCGACGGGGTCGAGCCCGACATGGGGCCGCTGATTTCCGGTGCGCACCGTGACAAGGTCGCCTCCTACGTCGACATCGCCGAGCAGGATGGCGCCGAGATCGTCGTCGACGGCCGCGGCCTCACGGTGGCGGGGCACGAAGGCGGGTTCTTCTTCGGCCCCACCTTGCTCGACCGCGTTCCCACCACCTCGCGCGCCTACACGGAGGAGATCTTCGGCCCGGTGCTGTCGATCGTGCGCGTGGCATCGTTCCAGGAGGGCGTCGATCTCATCAACTCGGGGCAGTTCGGCAACGGCACCGCGATCTTCACGAATGACGGCGGCGCCGCGCGGCGCTTCCAGAACGAGATCGAGGTCGGCATGATCGGCATCAACGTGCCGATCCCAGTCCCCGTCGCCTACCACTCTTTCGGCGGCTGGAAGCAGTCGCTGTTCGGCGATGCCAAGGCGTACGGTGTGCACGGGTTCGACTTCTTCACGCGCGAGAAAGCCGTCACCAGCCGCTGGCTCGACCCCGCTACCCACGGCGGCATCAACCTCGGCTTCCCGCAGAACAATTGATCCGTCCGACTCGAGGGAGCGATGGACATGACCGAACAGCGCTGGTTCCACCGTCGCGGGGAGCTCGCCCGCGACGGATGGGAGAGCGTCGTGGACGAAACCGTCCCGGGGTGGGAGCACACCGGCATCCGCGTCGCCGATCTCGCCGAAGGCGAAACGTTCGACCTCGGTGGGCCCGGGGTAGAGCGGATCGTGGTGCCGCTGGCTGGCTCATTCACCGTGACCCACACGGATGCGACCACCGCGCTGGCGGGACGACCCAGCGTGTTCGCCGGACCCACCGACGTGCTGTACCTGTCGTCGGCCGCCACCGGCACCCTCGCCGGCGCCGGCCGGGTGGCGGTCGCGACCAGCCCCACCAACGTGGTGCGCCCGACGCAGTACATCGCGGCATCCGACACCCCGGTGGAGTTGCGCGGCAAGGGCGCGTCCAGCCGGCAGGTGCACAACTTCGGCACGCCCGAGGCGCTTGATGCCGCCCGCCTCATCGTGTGCGAGGTGATCACGCCGGCAGAGAACTGGTCGTCGTACCCGCCGCACAAGCACGACGAGCACGTGCCCGGACATGAATCCCGCCTCGAGGAGATCTACTACTTCGAGACGGCGCCCGTCACCGGGGCGCATGCCGCGGCGGAGACCGCCTTCGGGATGTTCAGCACCTACGCATCACCGGCTGGCGACATCGAGATCAATGCCATGGTGCGCACCGGCGATATCGCGCTCGTGCCGTACGGCTATCACGGACCGGCCGCTGCCGCTCCCGGCTACGACCTCTACTACCTCAACGTCATGGCGGGGCCGGACCCCGATCGGGTGTGGCTCATCAGCGACGACCCCGCTCATGCGTGGGTGCGGGCGACCTGGGACGACCAGCAGCTCGACCCTCGCCTCCCCTTCACGAACGACTCCAGAAAGGCCCGCGCAGATGGCACCGTCTGAGAAGGCAACAACCAAGCGCATGACGGTCGGCCAGGCGCTGGTCGAGTTCCTCGCCCACCAGTGGACCGTCGACGGTGACATCCGCGAACGCACCGTGCCCGGGATGTTCGGGATCTTCGGACATGGGAACGTGGCCGGTGTCGGCCAGGCGCTGAAGCAGTCCAATGCGACCGATCCTGACCTGATGCCGTACTACCAGGCCCGCAACGAGCAGGCGATGGTGCACGGGGCTGTCGGCTACGCGCGCATGCACCGCCGCCGGGCGACCCTCGCGGCGACCGCGTCGGTGGGTCCGGGGGCGGCGAACATGCTCACCGCCGCGGCGCTCGCGACCTCCAACCGACTCCCGGCACTGCTGCTGCCGAGCGACACCTTCGCGACGCGCGTCGCCGACCCGGTGCTACAGCAGCTGGAGCACCCGCACGACATCGGCATTCAGGTGTCGGATGCGTTCCGGCCCGTCAGCCGCTTCTTCGACCGGGTGCAGCGCCCCGAGCAGCTCTTCTCGATCGCGCTCGCTGCGATGCGTGTACTGACGGATCCGGTCGAGACCGGTGCGGTGACGATCGCGCTCCCCGAAGACGTGCAAGCCGAGGCGATCGACGTTCCGGTCGAGTTCCTGCAGGACCGTGAGTGGCACATCCGCCGTCCCCTCCCCGAGCGCGGACCGCTCGCACGGGCGGTCGCGGCGATCCGCGGGGCGAAGCGCCCGTTCATCGTCGCCGGGGGCGGCGTGCTGTACGCCGGCGCTGAAGAGCAGCTGCGCGCGCTCGTCGAAGCCACCGGCATCCCCGTCGGCACCTCCCAGGCCGGCGGTGGCGTGCTCGCGTGGGACCACCCGCAATACCTCGGTGGAGTGGGCGCAACCGGCACCCTCGCAGCCAACCGGATCGCCGCCGCGGCGGACGTCGTCATCGGCATCGGCACCCGCTACAGCGACTTCACCACCAGCTCCCGCACCGCGTTCCAGAACCCCGACGTCGTGTTCGTGAACATCAACGTCGCCTCGTTCGACGCATACAAGCACGGGTCGCAGCTGCCGGTGATCGCCGACGCCCGCGAGACCCTCGCCGAGCTGACGGTCGAGCTCGAAGGCTTCGAGATCACCGACGAGTACTCCGAGCAGGTCGCGCAAGAGAAGGCGGCATGGGATGCCGCGGTGGATGCCGCCTTCGCCGCGTCGGGCCTCGCCCTGCCCGGGCAGCCGGAGATCATCGGCGCGGTGCAGTCCTCCCTCGACCCGGCCGACGTCATCGTGCAGGCCGCCGGGTCGCTGCCGGGCGACCTGCACAAGCTGTGGCGCGTGCGGGACCCGCTCGGCTACCACGTCGAATACGCGTTCTCGTGCATGGGCTACGAGATCGCCGGCGGCCTCGGGGCCAAGCGGGGACTCCTCGCCGACGGCGACCCCCGTGACGTGGTCGTGATGGTCGGCGACGGGTCGTACCTCATGCTCAACACGGAACTCGTCACAGCCGTCGCCGAGGGCATCAAGCTCATCGTCATCCTCGTGCAGAACCACGGATACGCGTCGATCGGGCATTTGTCCGAAACCGTGGGCTCGCAGCGCTTCGGAACCAAGTACCGGGCTTACGATCCTCAGGCGCGCAACTTCCAGGGCGAGGACATCCTCCCCGTCGACCTCGCCATGAACGCGCGCAGCTACGGCGTCGACGTCATCGAGATAGAGCCTGGGGCATCCGCGATCACCGATCTGAAGAGCGCGATCGCCGCCGCGAAGGCATCCGACCGATCCACCTTCATCCACATCAACAGCGACCCCCTGGTCTACGCCCCCGACGGCGCCGGTTGGTGGGACGTGCCGGTGGCACAGGCATCCACCCTCGAATCCACGCGTCAGGCACGCGCCGAATACCAAGAGCAGGCCGCCGTCCAGCGTCCGCTGCTCGGCTGACATCCATCGGAGAAAGAACAATGACCGACACCATCCCCGCAGACGCCGACAACGTCGTCAGTTCCGGCGCAGGTTTGCGCATCGGCACCGCCCCCGACTCGTGGGGCGTGTGGTTCCCCGACGACCCCAATCAGGTGCCGTGGTCGCGGTTCCTCGACGAGGTCGTCGCCTCCGGGTACACCTGGATCGAACTCGGCCCATACGGCTACCTGCCCACCGACCCGCACCAGCTTGGGGACGAGCTCAGCTCGCGCGGGCTGAAGCTCTCCGCCGGCACAGTGTTCACCGGTTTCCACAAGGGAGACGACCAGTGGCAGCGCGCATGGGACCAGGCGCTCGCCGTCGCCGGCCTCGCTTCGCAGCTCGGCGCCGAGCACCTCGTGGTCATCCCCGACCTGTGGCGCAGCGACGCCACGAGCGAGGTACTCGAGTCGCGCACCCTCACAGACGAGCAGTGGCGCAAGCTCGCGGCCGGCCACGACCGGCTCGGCAAAGCGCTGCTGGAGGAATTCGGAGTGAAGCAGCAGTTCCACTCGCACGCCGACAGCCACGTCGGCACCACCCGCGAGGTGCTGCGCTTCCTCGACGAGACCGACCCGCGCTACACCAACCTGTGCCTGGACACCGGCCACTTCGCCTACTACGGCGGCGACAACGTCAAGCTCATTCAGGACCGCCCCGATCGCATCGGCTACCTGCACCTCAAGCAGGTCGACACCAGCCTGCTGTTCGACGTGCTCAAGAACGACACCCCGTTTGCCGAGGCCGTCACCGAAGGCATCATGATCGAGCCGCCGCACGGCATGCCCGACCTCGCGCCCATCATCGAGGCAGTCGCGGCGATCGACCCCGACATCTTCGCGATCGTCGAGCAGGACATGTATGGATGCGACGTCGACCGTCCGTTCCCCATCGCCAAGCGTACGCGCGACCACATCTTCGCGTGCACCCACTTCGCCCGCCAGCACTGAACCGCAGGAGCACACGCAATGACCAACGACCTCCGCATCGGCGTCGTCGGCGCCGGACTCATGGGTGCCGACCACGTCGCCCGCATCACCAACCGCATCTCGGGTGCCGTCGTGTCGGCGATCGTGGAGCCGGATTCCGGTCGAGCGGCCGCCGCTGCGCAGAACGCACCGGGCTCGCAGGCCTTCACAAGCATCGAGGATGCCCTCGCGACCGACGCGCTCGACGCCGTGCTCATTGCGACGCCCGGCAAGTTCCACCAGCCCGTGCTCGTGCCGGCGCTTGAGGCCGGACTGCCGATCCTGTGCGAGAAGCCGCTCACACCCGATTCGGCATCAGCGTGGGAGATCCTGCAGATCGAGCAGAAGCTCGACCGCCCGCACATCCAAGTCGGGTTCATGCGCCGCTTCGACGCTCAGTATGCGGCTCTGCGGCAGCTCATCGCGTCGGGCGACGAAGGCGAGCTGCTGATGCTGCGCTGCGCGCACCGCAACCCGTCGGTGCCCGACAGCTACACGCAGGAGATGCTCATCACCGACTCCGTCGTACACGAGTTCGACGTCGTGCCGTGGCTTGCCGGCTCGCCGGTGAAGACCGTCGAAGTCAAACACCCGCGACGCAACTCTCTGTCGCCCGAGCATCTCCGCGAGCCGATCCTGGTGATCATGGAGCTCGAGAACGGCGTGCTTGTCGACGTCGAGATGAACGTCAGCGTGCGGTTCGGCTATCAGGTCGCCACCGAGGCCGTGTTCGAGCAGGGCATCGCTCGCATCGGCCAGCCCGCGGGGCTGCAGCAGTGGCACGACGGCCGGTTCTCGGTCGGCGAGCACATCAGCTTCACCACGCGCTTTGCCGACGCGTACGACGCGCAGATCCAGCGCTGGGTGAATGCGGTGCGTGCCGGAACCCTCGTCGAAGGTCCCACCGCGTGGGACGGCTATCTCGTCGCCCTGGCGTGCGAGGCCGGTGTGCGCGCGCTCGACGGCGGCGTGCAGACGGTGGATGCTGCCGCCCGTCCGGCGTTCTACGCCTGATCGATCTGGAGGTATTCCATGGTGCGCATCGCGCTTGACCCGACCCCTTACCACCACGACTTCACGCTGCTGGAGTTCCCCGAGGTCGCGGCGCGGCTCGGCTACGAGTACCTGCAGCTGACGCCGCACGTCGACTTCTCTCCGTTCTTCCGGTACCCGAAGGCCGACGACGACCTCGTCGCGAAGTTCAAGAAGGCCGCAGCGGATGCCGGGGTCGGCATCCCGGCGATCCTGCCCGTACAGCGCATCTCGTGGCCCGACGAGCCGCAGCGCGAAGCAGCGGTGCGCAACTACAAGCGCACCATCCAGCTCGCCGTGGAGCTCGGGGTACCCGTGATCAACACCGAGTTCTCCGGGCGGCCCGAGCGCAGCGAGGAGTCTGAGGCGGCCTTCTACCGCTCGATGGAGGAGCTGCTGCCGATCATCGAGCGTGAAGGTCTGCGCCTGAACATCGACCCGCACCCCGACGACTTCGTCGAGGATGGACTCGAGGCGTGGCGGGTGATGCGCGGGCTCAACTCGAGGGCGATCGGGTTCGTCTACGTGGCATCCCACACGTTCCACTACGGCGACCGTGCCACGACCCTGCTGCCCGAGATCAGCGACCGGCTCGGTGCCGTCTACACGGCCGACACGTTCGACCACCGCCGTTCCCACGGTCTGCGGTACATCTCGAACCCACCCGGCAACGCAGCGCGCATCCACCAGCACCTGCGCATCGGCGACGGCGATGTGGACTGGAGCGAGCTGTTCACGACGCTCGGCGCGATCGGCTACCTCGACCGCGAGGACGCGCTGCTGGTATCGAACGTCTTCGCCGAGGACGAGGCGGCTGACGACGTCTCCCGTTTCCAGCTCGCGCGGTTGCGTGAGCTCGTCTCAGAAGGACACCGGCCATGACCGCACCGTACGCGACCCGCCGGGCGGCCGAGCGCTTCCCGACGGTGCTCTGGAACGACTCCGCCGACCCGGTGGAGCTCGCCCGCTCCATCGAGTTCGGGGCAGTGGGAGCCACGTGCAACCCGGTGATCGCGCTCGCCGTCGTCAAGGCCCACCTTGACGCGTGGAAGCCGCGCATCGCCCAGCTTGCGGCTGAACACCCGGCGGCGTCCGAGTCCGAGATCGGCTGGAAGGTCGTCGAGGAGCTCTCGATCCAGGCAGCGAAGCTGTTGGAGCCGGCCTTCCGAGCATCCGGCGGTCGCAACGGGCGCCTCTCGGTGCAGACCGACCCGCGCCTGCACCGGGATGCCGATGCGCTCGTCGCCCAGGCCGTGCACTTCGCCGGGCTCACCGAGAACATCATCGTGAAGATCCCGGCTACCTCGGTGGGCCTCGCCGCCATCGAAGAGGCCACATACCGCGGGGTGAGCATCAACGTCACGGTGTCGTTCACGGTGCCGCAGGCGGTCGCCGCGGCGGAGGCCATCGAGCGCGGGCTCGATCGACGCGCCGCCGAGGGGCTGCCCGAGCGCGAATTCGGCTCGGTCGTCACTCTGATGGGAGGCCGACTGGACGACTGGCTCAAGGCATGGGTCGCGAAGAACCGGATCCTCATCGACCCCGGCTACCTGGAGTGGGCCGGCGTCGCCGCGCTCAAGCGCGCGCACGCGGTGTTCAGGGAGCGCGGATTCCGCTCGCGCGTGCTCTCGGCCGCGTTCCGCAACCACTTGCAGTGGTCCGAGCTACAGGGCGGGGACCTCGTCGTCTCGCCGCCGTTCGACTGGCAGGCGCGCATCAACGAGAACGAAATCGAGGCGACCGACCGTATCGGCGTGCCCGTCGACCCGCACATCCTGGAGACCCTGCAGGCCAAGGTGCCGGAGTTCAACCGCGCCTACGACATCGATGGGATGACTCCCGCCGAGTTCGACACGTTCGGCGCCACGGTCCGCACGCTCCGCCAGTTCCTCGAGGCCGACGAGGCCCTCGACCAGGTGGTCCGCGACATACTCCTGGCTCCGGTCTGAGTCCGGGAACCACGAAGAAGGCCTCGGCTTGATCGCCGGGGCCTTCTTCGTACGCGGGAGTCGCTAAGAGGTCGGCTCCAGGGCGGCATCCGCCTCGCGGAGCACGCGCGCGGCGACGGCGACGCCCTCCTCGCGGCCGAGCGAGACGTCTTCGTGCTCGATGTTCACGAGCATGTCCGGGTCGACATCGCGCAGGGCGCGCAGGAACTCGGTCCAGTACTCGACCGGATGCCCCTTGCCGAGCGCGACGAAGTCCCACGAGGAGTCCATCGGCCACTCGTTGGCCCACTCGTCGCCCCCGAGGTTCGTGCGTGGCTCGTCCTCCCGCATTCGCCGGAACCCGTTGTCGAGCACCCCGTTCAGCTGCGCGTACTCGGTGTTGACACGGACGTCCTTTGCCGCCGCGTGGAACACGAGCGGGCCGAGGTGCCGCACGACGGCCACCGGATCCATCTGCTGCCAGAACAGATGGGAAGCATCCAGCTCGACGCCGACGTGCGTCGCGCCGGTGGCCTCCACCAGCTGCTCGATGGTGCGCACGTTGAACACGACGTTCTGGGGGTGCAGCTCGAGCGCGACCTTGACGTCGTGGTCGGCGGCGAACCGGTCCATCTCGCGCCAGAAGTCCGCCGCGATCTTCAGCTGCTCGTTCGCGATGTCCAACGCCGCGGAGTTCCAGGCGTTCACGATCCAGTTGGGGCGCGTGGCGGTGGGGCTGCCGCCGGGGAGGCCCGACATGGTGACGACGCGGTTTTGTCCGAGACGCTCGGCGAGCAGGACGCTCCGGCGGATGTCCTCCGCGTGCACGGGCCCGATGGCGGCGCTCGGATGCAGCGGGTTGCCGTTGCAGTTCAGGCCCGCGATCGAGACGCCAGTCCCTTCGAAGACACCGAGGTAGTCGTCGCGTGCGCTGTCGCTGACCAGGATGTCACCGAGGCGGGGAACGTGCACCGGGGGCAGGAATCCGCCGGTGTTGATCTCGATGCCAGTGAGCCCGTTGTCGGCGATCACGCGCAGCGCGTCGGGCAGCGGACGGTCGTGCAGGACGGCGTTGTACAGGCCGAGCTTCATCTCATTCTCCGACTGCGACGGTCGTGCCGCCGGCGAGGGCCGAACGGGCGGCTGCGTCGAGCAGTCTCATGTTGCGCAGGGCATCCGCGAAGTCGGCGTTGCGCGGGAGCGAGTCAGCCTCCGTGATGCCAGCGACCTCCTCCAGGAACGCGCGCGCCTGGAACACGAAGCCCTCGTTCTGGCCGACGCCGACGCCCGGGGCGTCCATCGGCAGACCACCACGCCAATAGGGGTGTTCGGGCCCGAGGACGATGGTACGCCAGCCGGCAAGCGCCGGTTCGGCGTCATGCAGGAACAGCTTGACCTCGCTGGGGTGGCGGAAGTCGAACCGCGCCGCACCCTTCTCGCCGAAGACCTGCACGGCGAGCGAGTTCGGGTGGCCGGCCGCGACCCGCGAGACCTGCAGAGTGGCATTGGCGCCGTTCGCGAGCAGGGCGCTGAATGCTGCCACGTCGTCGTTCTCGACGGTGTCGAGCTCTTCGGTGACAGCGACTTTGCCGCGGCCGGAGATCGCACCGACGGGCTTCGGCCGCTGCGCGATCACAGTGTTCAGCGTGCCCCCATGCACCGAGACGATCTCGCTATCAGCGACGAACTCGGCCAAGTAGCTGAGGTGGCTGCCGACATCTGCGAGCGCGCCGGATCCGGCAGGCCCCTTGAATCGCCAGCTGATCGGCACCGCCGGGTCGGCGGCGTAATCGGCCCAGTATGAGGCATCCACGTTGTAGATACGGCCAAGCGTGCGGTCCTTCGCGAGCTTGTTGACAAGCGCGAAGCCGGGGGAACGGCGGAAGGTAAGGCCGATGCGGGCGATCGTAGATGCGCGCCCGGCCGCGGCGACCATTGCCTCGGCATCCTCCATCGTGTCGGACAGCGGCTTCTCGCACAGCACGTGCTTGCCTGCGGTGAGCAAAGCCTCGACGATCTCGCGGTGCAGACGGTTTGCGACAACGACCGATACCACGTCGATGTCGTCGGCTTCGACAATCGCCTGCCACGAAGTGTCGTGTCGTTCGTACCCGAACCGCTCGGCTGTTTCCTTCGCCGCCGGTTCATAGACGTCGGCGATCGAGACGAGCCGGATGGGCGGCAGAGAGGCGCTGTACACAGTCGTAGCGCTGCGGTAGGCGGCGGCGTGGGCCTTGCCGGCCATTCCGGCGCCGATGACGGCGACACCGATGTTGGTCGTGCTCATGAGATTCCTTCGAGGGAGAGATGGGCGAGTGTCCAGTTGGCCGGATACGCTCGCCTTGTGGAGCGCTCCAACACGTGGCCACGATAGTCTTGTGCATATGTCCTGTCAATATTGAATTGAGGAAGTTGATGTCGCGTCCGACCATCTACGACGTCGCCGTTGCCGCGGGGGTGTCCAAGTCGCTCGTCTCGCTCGTGCTGCGCGGATCGCCGCGCGTCAGCGCCGCGTCCCGGCAAGCAGTCGAGGCTGCGATTCGCGAGCTCGGCTATCGGCCGAACCGCGCCGCGAGCGCGCTGGCGTCCGACTGCACCCATGCGGTTGGTCTGCTCATCGACGACTACGCGAACCCCTGGTTCATCGACCTCGCTCGAGGCCTCCACGAGGCGCTCGGGCCAGCGGGCTATCGCCTGAGCGTGGCGGATGTCGCCACAGCATCACCGGCCGAAGATCCCGTCGACGGGCTCCTGTCCAGCCGTGTCGACGGCATCGTAGTGGCGATGGACGTGCCGGCCGGACTTTTCGGCCCGGCCGTCCCTCCGCTCGTCATCGCCGGCACTCGTGCGCAGGGCGCGCCGGGTGCTGACTCGGTCGCCAACGACGACCGGCTCGGGGCGCGCCTCGCCGTCGAGCATCTGCTCGACCTCGGCCACCGCAGCATCGGGCACCTGCCCGCTGGAGGCGGCGCCGGCTCCGCCCGTGCCGACAGCGCTCTCGCGGTGCTCGCGGCCGCCGGTACCAGTCCGGTGCTCGGCCCGATTTCTCCCGCAGGCGCGGAAGCCGAGGGATATCGAGCAGCGCTCGTCATGCTGCAGCAGCATCCGGACCTCACTGCAGTCTTCGCCGCGAACGACACCATGGCCCTCGGCGCCCTCGGTGCGGCCCGCGAACTCGGCTACGACGTCCCGGGTCGGTTGTCGATAATCGGCTACGATAACTCAGCTCTCGCCGGTTCGCGGCTCGTCGACCTCACCACGATCGACGACATGAGCGCCGACGTGGGGCGTGAGGCCGGGCGCCTGCTGATATCCCGCATGGCGGGCTCCGTGGCGGCGCCCTCGCACAGCACTCTCACCCCTGCCCTCGTCGTGCGCGGCACCACGGCCCCGTCTGCTGCCTGACCCGCAGCCTCTGAGGCCCGCATCCCTCGTTCAGGTGCCAACTTCCGCACCCTCGCCCCGCAGAAGTCGGCACCTGAACCGAGTCGCCGGGAAGGACGAAGCGGTGGAAGGCATGCAGCTCCCACCGCTTCGTGTCGCCTAGCGGCGCCGGGCACCCGCTTCGATCGTGCGGATCGCCGAGGTCATGCCGCCGAGCTCCTTGAGTTCGTGGCTCAGCTCGGCGAGCTCGTCTCCGCCGGCCATCTGGCGGGTGAGCTCGTCTAGGGCGACGTCGTCTCGCTTCTTGTCGAGCACGGCCTGACCGAGCTTCAAGATGACGAAGTGGTCGCCTACCATGTACGCGTGGTGCGGGTTGTGGGTGATGAACACCACGCCTAAACCGGCATCCCGCGCGGCGGCTGTGTACTTGAGCACGACGCCGGATTGCTTGACGCCGAGAGCCGCGGTGGGTTCGTCGAGGATGAGCACTTTGGCACCGAAGTAAACGGCGCGGGCGATAGCGACACATTGCCGCTGGCCGCCTGAGAGTGTCCCGATGGGCTGATCGATATCTTTGACGACGACGCCCATCTTGCGCAGCTCTGTATCCGCGATGTCTTTCATCTCTTTGATCCGCAGCCCCGCGAACGGGAACTTCCCGTGCGTAACTTCGGATCCCAGGAAGAAGTTGCGCCAGACCTCCATGAGGCCGACCACGGCTAGGTCCTGGTAGACGGTCGCGATGCCTTCGGCGAGGGCCTCGCGCGGCGACGCGAAGTGCGCCTCTTGCCCGTTCACCAGCATCGTGCCCTCGTTGTGGTCATGAAGGCCCGCCATGATCTTGATGAGCGTGGACTTTCCTGCACCGTTGTCGCCGAGGACGCAGGTGACCTCGCCCGCGTTGACCCTGAGATTGATGCCCTTGAGGGCGCGGACGGCGCCGTATGTCTTGCCGACGTCTGTCATCTGGATCAGAGTCGTGCCCTTGCGTGCGGGCTCGGCCGAGTGCATGGGCACGGTCGCGTGCGCGGATTCGGCGGATCGCAGTTCTTCGGACATGGCCGTCATCCCACCTTTCGCTTGGTCGACAGCTGCTTGACGTAGAGGTTGACGAGCACCGCGAGCACGAGCATCACGCCGAGGAAGCTGCGGAACCAGTTCGGGTCCCACCCGGCGTACACGATGCCCAGCGAGGTCATGCCGAAGATGAACGCACCGATCGCGACGCCGATTGCGTTGCCGTAGCCGCCGGTCATCAGCGTGCCGCCGACCACCGCGGCGATGATGTACAGGAACTCGTTTCCGACGCCGTTGCCGGCTTGAAGTGTGTTGAAGCGGTACAGGGTGTGCATGCCGACGAACCAGGCGAGGAATGACACCGTCATGAACAGTCCGATCTTCACCCGCTTGACCGGCACACCAACCGCGCGGGCGGAGGCCGCATTGCCACCGACGGCGTAGATCCAGTTGCCGACCTTGGTGCGCTGCAGCACCCAGCCCGAGAGAGCGACGAATACGAACCAGAAGATCACGGTGTTCCAGACGGTTACCCCCGCGATCGTGAACGATCCCGCGAACAGGGTCGACATGAGCTGGTAGCCGTCCATCTGCGAGATGTCGGGACTGGAGACCGTACCCGAGACGAGCTTGGTGACGCCGAGATTGGCGCCCTGCAGCACGAAGAACGAGCCGAGCGTGATGAGGAAGCTTGGGATGCCGGTGCGCATCACGAGGTAGCCGTTGAGGAAGCCGACGGCCAGGCAGAACAGCAGCGACGTGATCGCACCGACGATGAGGTTGATGCCCAGGTAGTAACTGAAGAGAGCATTGAACAGGCCCGCCGTGGTCACCATTACGCCGGCAGACAGGTCGAACTCGCCGCCAATCATGAGCATGCCGACGCCGACGGCTACGATGCCGATCGTGGATGCCTGGTAGAGGACGGTGAAGATCGAGTCCACCGAGCGGAACGACGGCGCGATGATGAGGAAGAAGATGAGAATGATCACCGCAGCGACTGCCGCTCCGAATTCGGGGCGGGCCAGGAGGCGGTTCGACCAGCCCAGTTTCACACGGTTGGATGCCTCGGACGGGGCACCCGCCGAAGCCGGGGTCGGGGCGGCCGCCGGGCTCGGATTGAGATCCTGACTCATGGCAGGAATCCTTTCTGGACGGACGAAGGGGGCGGGGCTGCAACACGGACCCCGCCCCCTTGACGTCAGCGGGTGTTGTTCTTGGCGAACGGGAGGATCTTGTCGATGTTGTTTCTGTCGACGATCGAGGGGCCGGTCAGGACCGGGCCGCCGCCTCCGATGTCGTTGCCGTTCTTGATGTAGAGGTACAGCGCGGTCACGGCCATGTAGCCCTGCACGTACGGCTGCTGGTCGACAGAGAACTCGATCTTGCTGTCCTTGATGGCCTGCGCAGCTTGTTCGTTGAGGTCGAATGTGACGAGCTTCGCAGTACTGTTCGCCTGGCTCATGGCTTTCAGGGCATCCATCGCGATCGGGGCGCCGAGGGTGACGATGGCGTCGATCGAGGAATCCTGCGCGAGCTTGGCCTGGAGGCTAGAGACGACCGACGAGTCGTCGGCACCGTTGACCTGGATGTTCTCGGTGCCGGCGACCTTGTCCTTCACGCCCGCGCAACGCGCTTCGAGCGCAACCGAACCGGCTGCCTGGATGACGCAGAGCGGATGCTTGACGCCGTCAGCAGCGAGTTTCTCGCCGACGGTGTTCCCGGCGAGGTTCTCGTCGGAACCGAAGTACATGAGCGCGCCGAGCTGCTTGTACTGGTCGATGCCGGAGTTGAAGCCGACGAGCGGGATGCCTGCCGCCCGGGCGGCCTTGACCGAGCCGGCGAGGGCATCGGGGGTGACCAGCGTGGTCGCGATGCCGTCGACTTTGGAGTCGATCGCGGTCTGGATGAGCTGCGCCTGCTTGGAGGCGTCCGGGTCGTTGGAGTAAGTGAGCTTAACGCCCGCATCTTTCGCGGCCTGCTCTGCGCCGGCTCGGATCTTGTCCCAGAAGGTGTCGCCGGGGGTTTCATGCGTGATCATCGCGATCTTGTATCCGGAGTTGCCACCGCCGGAGCCCGAGTTCGCAGCGGTCGTCGACTTCGTTGCTCCGCCACCGCTACACGCGGTGAGTGCAAGCGCGATTGCGGCTACTGCTGCGCCGACCGCCACGAGCTTGCGAGGTGAGACCAGGTTCATGGGAGTTCCTTTCATCAGGGATGCCGTCCCGGATCGGGTGCCGGTGCGGCGATCGACGATGAGGGCTGGAGGCTGCTTCGCCACGTATCAGACTTCTTCGTCGGTGACCGTGCCCGGTTGTTTGACCTAACAATCTCCCACCTTCGGAGCTCTGTCAAGAGAATGTTTTGACATAGTGTCAAAGATCAAAACTTTGACAGGACATACGGTCATGTGTCACGCTGAAACGGACGACGAAGGAGTCCCCCATGTCTCAGTCCGCACGGAACAGTGGCAGTACCGCCGCGTCCGCTCTCCCCACGCTGATGCCCGGGCCTTATCGCAAGCGGCTGGGCGTCGTCGCACTCATCGCCACCCTCGGCGGATTGCTGTTCGGCTATGACACGGGCGTGATCAACGGCGCTCTAGGGCCGATGAGTGCAGAGCTCGGGCTCACGCCGCTCACCGAAGGCCTGGTCACCGCCTCGCTGCTGCTAGGTGCCGCAATCGGAGCCGTTACGCTGGGCCGCGTCGCGGACGCCTGGGGTCGTCGCAGCACGATCACTCTGCTGTCGGTCCTCTTCTTCGTCGGTGCTCTCACGTGCGTGCTCGCGCCCAACGTCGAGGTGATGATCACTGGGCGCTTCATCCTCGGCATCGCCGTCGGAGGAGCATCCACCGTGGTGCCCGTGTTCCTCGCCGAACTGGCACCGTACGAGATTCGCGGCTCCCTCGCCGGCCGCAACGAGCTCGCGATCGTCGTCGGTCAGCTCGCCGCATTCGTCATCAACGCGATCATTGGCGTCGTGTGGGGCGAGCAGGAAGGCGTGTGGCGCATCATGCTCTCCATTCAGCTCGTCCCCGCGCTCGCGCTCTTCATCGGCATGTTCCGGATGCCCGAGTCGCCACGGTGGCTCGCCGACAACGGTCACCACGAAAAGGCGCTCAAGGTGCTTTCGGAGCTGAGGCCCGCCGAGCGTGCGGAGCTAGAGCTCGCCCAGATCGAGCAGATCCGCAATGAGGAGGAGTCGGAGAAGCTCAACTGGAAGAGCGTCCTCGCCGACAAATGGCTGCGCCGCATCCTGCTCGTCGGCATCGGCCTCGGTGTGGCCCAGCAGTTCACCGGGATCAACTCGATCATGTACTACGGCCAGGAGGTGCTGACCGAGTCCGGCTTCTCCAAGAGCGCCGCGCTGATCGCGAACATCGCACCCGGCATGATCGCGGTCGTCGGTGGCATCATCGCGGTCAGCATCATGGACCGATTCAGCCGGCGTAAGACGTTCTTGATCGGTTTCGCCCTGACGACAACGTGCCACCTACTCATCGGCATCGCGTCGATCGTGCTTCCCGTCGGAAACCCGCTGCGTCCGTTCGTGATCCTCCTTCTTGTCGTCGCGTTCGTCGGCTCGATGCAGACGTTCCTTAATGTGGCGGTGTGGGTGACGCTGTCCGAGATCTTCCCGCTGAAGATGCGCGCGTTCGGTATGGGCGTCTCGGTCTTCTGCTTGTGGATGGCGAACTTCTTTCTCGGGCTTTACTTCCCTTCGCTCATCGCCGCAGTGAGCATCACCGGAACCTTCTTCGTCTTCGCGCTTCTCGGCGCGCTGTCTCTGCTCTTCGTGTTCAAGTGGGTGCCGGAAACCCGCGGTCGCACCCTCGAGCAGCTTGAGGAGGAGGTCACGACCGGCACGATCTTCCTGCCGGCGAACCTCCGCGCGAACTGACTTCGCGGCATGAGGAGAGGGGCGTGCGCGGTGCGCACGCCCCTCTCCTCATGCTCAGATGCCGATGGTGGTCCCTTCGACGCGCGGAACGTCGACCCACGCCCGGGTTTCCGCACTGTGTAGCGCGGCGTCGACCATTTCGGCCGCGGCCCAGCCGTCGGCGGCCGATGGCGCGACCTGGCGCCCTTCTGCGACTGAGCGCAAGAACAGGGCTGCCTCGATCGTCTTGAGATCATCGAACCCCATGCTGGTACCGGCGCCCGGCTGGAAGCGTGCAAACTCGCCGAACGCCGGTCCGGCCATGATCGTGCGGTAGCCAGACGGGGTGTCGGCCAGGCGCAGCTCGTTGAGCCGCTGGAAATCCCACCGCAGTGACCCGCGGGTGCCGTAAACTTCGATGTTGTACTCCGCGTGTGGACCAACCGCGATGCGGCTGGATTCGAAGACGCCGATCGCGCCGTTCTCGAAGCGAGCCGTGACGATCGCGTAGTCCTCGTTCTCGACATCGCCGGTCGGCGCGTCCGCGGTGCCGCGGCTGAAGTGGCTGGCGGCATCCGCGCTGGGCAGGGGCCGGCGACGGATGTAGGTCTCGGTGTCGGCGGATACCCGCACGACCGGGCCGACGAGGTACTGAGCCAGGTCGAAGCCGTGCGAGAGCAAGTCGCCAAGCACACCGGATCCGGCGCGGGCACGCTCGAAACGCCACGTGAGCGCACCGAGGGGATCGGACGAGTAGTCGGCCAGGAAGGCGACCCGTGCGTTGGTGACCTCGCCGATCGCACCGTCGCGGATCAGCTGACGGGCCCGGGCGATCGCGGGCGCATGGCGGTAGTTGAAGCCGACCGCGGTGACGATTCCGGCACCCGCTGCGGCCTCGGCGATCTCGCGCGATTCCTGGGCGCTGCGGCCCATTGGCTTCTCGATCCAGAACGGCTTGCCGGCCGACGCGGCGGCCAGGGCGATCTCGTGATGCAGGAAGTTGGGCGCGCAGATCGAGACGAGGTCGATCGCCGGGTCGGCGAGCAGTTCGCGATAGTCGGAGACAACTTCCTGATAGCCGAGGGTGTCGGTCGCATGGCTCCGACTCCCGGCGTCAGGATCGGCGGCGCATTTGAGCACAGCGCGTACCGGAAGTTCGGGATAGTGGTGTGCCGTCGCGAGATAGGCGCGCGAGTGCAGGCGGCCCATCCAGCCGACGGAGATGAGTCCGACGTTGAGGTTCTTCACGACGTCGATTCTCGCGTTCGAGCAAGTAGATTGCAAGGCCATAAGAATGTCGTTATGATAAAACAAAGCCTGAAGCATCCATGAGGAGACGCTATGCCGCTCGTCCGCATCGACCACACTGAGAGCCGCACAAACAGCGCCGAGATCGCCGCCGCGATCCACGACGCGATCGTCGCGGTCTACGGCATCCCCGAGCGTGACCGGTTCCAGGTAGTCACCACCCGCCCAGCGACCACGATCATTGCGGAGGATGCCGGCCTCGGGTTCGAGCGCACCGACCCGGTGATTATCCAGATCTTCACGCAGCGCGGGCGCGCGACAGTCACCAAGCAACAGCTTTACGCCGAGATCGCGCGCCGACTGGAGGGTGTCGGTGTCGCTGGCGAGGACGTCTTCATCGGCTATGTCGAGAACGGGCCCCAGGACTGGTCCTTCGGCTTCGGTCGTGCTCAGTACGTCACCGGCGAACTCGCCGTTCCCGGCACCGCTGCCCCCGCCTGAGCCGGCTCGCTCTTGCGCGAGGTGCGAGTCGGCCGTTCGTGTGTCGTTGATCACCGTCGGCCGAGTGCCGAAGATCGTGATGGCCGCATTCGCCCCTTCGAGGTTCCGATCTGGGAGATGTCGCGTCGCCTGGAAACGCAATGGGCGGGCGCCGATCCTGGGCTTGCAGCGGACAACAAAGGTGGTCAAATGGAGGTGCGCGACGTGCGATTCTGCGTTCAGGCTACATAGCGCGTGTTACCCCCTGCTGTGGTAATCAGCCATTTCGAGATCAGAAGAATGACGCTTTGATTCACACGTGGCATCTCGCGGCGGCAGCCGTCTTCGCGGACACCCATCCCTCCGACCCCACTGGGCAGCATCAACGCTGGGTCGAAATACACGTCCAATGAGGGTGCCGTCGCGTCCAGTCTCGAGGGTTGACTCGCTACCCGTGTTGGACGCGGCATGGATCAGATCGTTAGTCCAGCATCTGCGAGCAACGTGCTTCCCGTCATCACTGCAGAAAGCCCGGTGGCGCAGAAGAGGACCACGCGGGCGATGTCGTCGGGTGTTGCGTGGCGACCGAGCAGTCCGGGGCGCATCACATCGACCGGGTCGATCCCGTCAGGCGACGGTCTTGCCGCGGCGGCACGGTTTCCCTCGGTGGGCACGAACGTGGGTGCGACGCCGAGGACTCGGATGCCTCGGGGTGCGAGTTCCAAGGCGAGTTGTTTGGTGAGTCCTCGGGCGGCGTGCTTTGAGCTGACGTAGGCGGCGAGGCCGGGGGCGGTTCCGCGAAACCCGGCCGTGGACGCGATGTTGATGAGTACTCCGCCGCTCGTCATGCGGCGGGCGGCTTCGCGCGCGCCGAGGAAGGTTCCTCGGGTGTTCACCGCAAATACGTGGTCCCATTCAGCCGTGGTCATTTCGGAAACAGGGATGCTGGGGAAGATGCCAGCGTTGTTGACCCAGATACCGATACTGCCGCCGAGTTTCTGCTCGGCGGCAGTGGTAGCGGATGCGACTGACTCTTCGTCGGTGACGTCCATCGCTACTGCGGTCGTCTGCACACCGTACAGTTCGGTGATCTCGGCTGCCGCCGTCGCAGCGAGTGAGGCGTTCACGTCGCCGATCACGACTTCTGCGCCGGCTTCCGCGAAGCGTTGAGCGATGGCGCGGCCGAGGCCTTGAGCGCCGCCGGTGACGATCGCACGGCGGCCTCGGAGCGAGAGTAGGTCAGGCAGTGGCGATGTCGAGAGGTCGGGAAAGGGGTAGGTGGCGGTCATGTCAGGACCTCAACAAGAGCATTGCTACGCGCGACCTGTCCCAGCCATGCAAGGCTTGGTTTGGGGGTGCGGGTGAACGTGTCCCGATCGACGGCGATGAGGCCGAAGGTCGGTTCCCAGTGTCCCCATTCGAAGTTGTCCAGCAGTGACCAGTGTAGGTATCCGCGGATGTCGATGCCGTCGTCGATGGTGTTCTTCAGGTGGCGGAGTGCGTCGCGCGTGTATCGGATTCGCTGTGCATCGTCAGCGGTCGCGATGCCGTTCTCGGTGACAAGGATCGGCACTCCGAGCGTGGTTTCCCATGCGTGGCGGACGGCCATGGCTAGTGCGTCGGGGCGATAGGCGGTTCCGACGAGGGTGTTGTCGGGGTGGGGTGGGTGGGGGACAAGACCGTTCGCGTCCACTTGCTGGCTTGAGTACGCCTGCACGCCGACGAAGTCGTCGCCTCGGCTTCCTTCCCAGTAGACGTCTTCTTTGCCGTATCGGATCTCGAGCAGCTTTTCCTCGCCGCCGGGGGCTGCGGTCAGTGCGCCCGCGGCGATGGTCCAGCCGACCTTGGAGTTGGTGCGGTCGCGGACGATGTCCCGCGCGGTCCGGTGGATGCGGGCGAACTTTCGTCCGATCTCTGGGTCGGCATATGTGAGGAAGTCACTGTGGGTTTGCTTCTGTTCTTCTCCTTCGACGGTCGGGCTCTGCCATTGGCCGCCGGGGGCCAGTTGCATGCGCCGCATCGCCGTCATGATTGCGGCTTGCATGTTGGGCTCGTTCATGGTGACCACCCATTCCACGCCGTCGAGGATGGTGGTCGCTTCGGTGACGTAGTGGGCGAATAGTTCGCCAGCATCGTCAGAGAGCCATCCGCCGCGTTCGGCGAACCACTGCGGGGTGGTGAAGTGCTGCAAGGTGATGACGGGGGTGATTCCACGGGTGAGGCATGCGTCGATCATCCGACGGTAGTGGGCAAGCTCAGCGCGGGAGATTCTGCCTTGCACAGGCTCGATTCGTGACCATTCCAGGCTGAAGCGGTATGAGGTGAGTCCGGCGTCAGCGAGCAGGGCGATGTCCTCCTCGTAGCGGTGATAGCTGTCGCAGGCGTCTCCTGAGGGCTCCATGCCCGGCATGGTGAGCTCGCGCGCCCACCAGTCGCTGTTGACGTTGTTTCCTTCGATCTGGTGCCCTGCCGTCGCGGCGCCCCAGAGGAATCCTTGAGGGAATGTGTTCACGTTGGTGTTCCTTGGTTGTCGTGTGATTGGTCAGCGTGCGAGTGCCGATGGTGCGGTCGCGAAGTGGTGGGTGCCTGGGCCTACGGCATGCTCGGTTCCGTCGGGGAGGATGACCTGGGCGGTCGTCAAAGGCGGGATGGAGGTTTCGAGAGTGAACACTCCTGCGTTTGACGTCCACGCCACGTCGATGCGGCCTTGTGGACCGTCATGGTGCCCGCTCGCGTGTGAGACCTCTGGGACGAATGTGGGGGCGATCAGGATGCGGCGCCAGCCGACGGAGCCGGGCGCTTGCCGTAGGCCGAGCACATGGGTGTGGAGGTACCGGATCACGGCGCCTTTGCTGTAGTGGTTCAGCGAAGCGTGGGCGTCACCGTTCTCATCCACTCCATGCCAGTCCTCCCAGATCGTTGTCGCGCCGCGATCGATCATCGTCATCCATGAAGGTTCGGTGCGCTGGAACAGCAGCGCATGAGCGACGTCCGAACGTCCGTGCTCGGTGAGCACCGGCAGTAGGTCACCTGTGGAAAGGAAGCCGGTGCCGAGATGGTTACCTGCTTCCCTGATCAGCGCCACAAGTCTGTCGGCCGCGGTGCTGCGCAGTCCGTCTGGGATCAGCCCGAACGACAGGGCGCGAACATAGGCGGCTTGCGTGTCTGTCACCGTCGTTCCATCGGGACGTAGGTAAGCCTGACGCCAGGCGGCGAGGATTCTGTCGGCGAGGTCCGCATATCGTCGTGCGTCCTCGAGCTTGCCGAGGACTTCGGCGATGCAAGCCATCGTGCTCACGGATCGGTGAAAGTAGGCGGTGCCGGTTTCCCCCTTGTCCGCCATGAACCAGGCCATCGGGTTGTCGGTGATCGGGTTGATGCGCGTTCCGTCTTTCCCCACTTGCTGAGGCTCGGTCCATTCGCCCCAGTGGAATGTGCCGTCCCACAGGTATTGTTCGAACGGCTCAGGTTCCGGTGAGGCTTGCTCTCGGGTGTGATGGCGGGTGGTTGCCGCCTTGTCGGTCACCCAAGAGATCCAGCGAGTGGCGGCATCCCAGTTCTCAGCGAGCACTCGCACGTCGCCGTAGCTCTGGTAGAGCTCCCACGGCACGGCGACGATCGCGTCGCCCCAACCAGAGGAGCCGGTCATCATGGCGAACTGGTCATCCAGATGATGCTTGATCCGGCGTCCATCGGGCGAGAAGTTCGCGATACGGCCATCCTCGAGTTGATCGTCGCGCACTGACTGCAACCATTTGCGGGTGAATCCGAGTACGTCGTAGAGGCGTGTGGCGGTGGGGGCGAACACCTGATAATCGCCCGTCCAGGCGAGACGCTCCCGAGTGGGACAGTCGGTGGGGACATCGACCGCGTTGCTTCGAAAGCTCCAGTCCGCGATCTGGTGCAACCGGTTGAGGTCGGTGTTGCTGCTTGCAAAGCTGCCGGTGCGGTTCAGATCGGTGTGCACCACCTGCATGGTGGCTGACGCGGGGTCGAATGCTGCGCTCGAGCGCGTAACTCTGGCATAGCGGAAGCCGTGGATCGTGTGCCGAGGCTCGAACACCGCCGTGGTCCCATCGGAGACGACCTCGTCACGCTGGACGAACTGCTTCGGCGGCTGGCCGGGGCGCTCCGAATCCAGATGCGCGGTAGTCAGGTCCCCATCGCTCGCCAGGTGTTCCCCGAAGTCGATGGTCGTGCGGGTGCCGGCGGGCCCGAGATCTGTGAGCTTCACCCAGCCCGAGGCGTTCTGCCCGAAGTCCAACACCCATACGCCGGGTTTTGGCCGGGTGGTAGTGATGGCTGGGCGGGACTGAACGACGCGGACGGGCGGAGCGGGGGACCACGTGATCGGCGGGGCGTCGACGTGAGTCACCGCCGCGCGGGTGAGGTGATGACGTGGCGCGGTCAGATCGGTGCTCTGTCCGTCCATGAGACTTGCCCGCCGGATGGTGGTGAGGGTGCTGGTCCATGACGCGTCAGTGCGTACGACTTGGGTGCGACCGTCGACGAGGTCAAGGTGGAGCTCGCCGCGGAATGCTGTGGCAGTGCCCCACTCGGCAGGAGTCCGAAACGCCCCGACCCGCCCTCGATACCACCCGTCGGACAGTTCGACGTCGATCGTGTTGCGGCCTGGCACGATCGTCCTCGTCGGATCCGCGGCTTGCGCGTAGAGGGTTCGGTCGTACGAGGTGGAGCCGGGAGCAAGCTCGATCGCACCGACGCGTTCCGTGTTGATCGTGACGGTGTAAACACCCAAGGCAGTTGAGTACAACCGCGCCGAACGGACGTCCCCTTCGGGGACGAACGACCCTGAAAGCAGGTATGCGGGGCGAGGGGCGGTTCGGTCCTGCCCATCCTCGTTCGGGGAGATCCATGAAGCAGTCCAGTCCGAGTCGCGCAGGCCCACTTCGAAGGCGGCCCATTCGGACCAGAACGTCTGCGGGGTGAGGCCACGCACACGCCATTGCACGCGGTCGCGGCTTCGCAGCGGGGCCCACGGCCAGGGCGCGTGCAGTCCCTCGATGCGACTCCTGCGCACAAGGCCGTCCCCGACCACTCTCGCCTCCACCTCGAAAGACGTCGACGTGCAGGATGCCGCGGGCTTCCACGCCAGGTGCGGTGCCGCGGATGTCACAGTCAGTTCGTCCGCGTGGTCGTCCGCGCGGAGGGCGTAAGGAGTCGCTTGGGCCTGCTCGAGTAGTTCCTGAGTCATCGGACGCCTTTCACTTTCAGGAGAATGATGAGTCCGCCGATGAGCGCGAGAGACGCGCCGAGGAGGTAAAGCAGCGTGTAGTTCTTCGTGTCGCCGAGGGCGCCGATGGTGATCACCACCGAAGCGAGCAGCGGTGCAACGGCGCTAGGGATCTTCTGCGCGAATGCCACAATCGCCATGTACCTGCCCGTCTCGCTCCGTTCAGGGATGATCGCGAAGATAATCGCCTGGTCGACGGTCGCGAAAACCGCGATCGCCAACTGCATGAACACGGCGCCCAGGATGAGCTGCGGCAGTGACCACGCGGTCGCCTCGGCGATTGCCCCAGCAACGAACAGGAATGCTGCGATGACGACGAACAGCCGCCTGCGCTGCAGCTTGTCGGAAAGGAACCCTCCAAGGAGCGCCCCGCCGGCTGCGGCCACCACACCGAGCATGCCGATCGTCGCGACGACTCCGGCGACCTCCTTGACCGGAAGGGCCAGCCGCTGCGCGTAGAAGAACGTCCCGAAAGTGGTGTTGAAATACAGGCCGATGAAAAACACGAACCGGCCGAGCCAGTTCCACGCAAAATCAGGGTACTTGCGGATGTTGAAGCCATAGCTGCCGAACACTGACCGAGCTGTGACCTTCGAGCCCTGCCCGAGATCGCGTGAACTGCCTTCAGGCTTGAGCACAGGGAACAAGGCCAGAAGCACGGCACCGATAGCCCCCGGAACGACAAACACCAGCATGGTGTTGGACGACACTGCGTACGCGACACCGATCCCCAGAACTGGCGCAATCTGCGTCATCAGCCCCGTCAGGGCAGAGACCTTGCCTCGCTGCTGCTCCGGCAGCTTGTCTGCCTGGATGTTCTGAATCGCAGCGCCCGAGATAGACCAACCGGACATCCCCAGCACCCAGCCGGCCCCCACGACGAGCAGATTCGGCGCCAGCCCCATCAGTACCAGCCCGGCAAGGCCGATCGCGGTACCGAGAAAGATGAACGGCGTGCGCCGTCCCCAACGCGACCTCGTCCTATCGCTCCACATACCAACGAGGGGACTGATCACAAGGAAGACAGCCTGCGCCGTCCCGGTGATGAACCCGAGAACCTCCTCATGCCCGGGAGCGAGTTCACTGATCCGCAACGCGATCCCATACGACAGAGGCACCATCATGGCAATCGACGCGCCGAAGCTGGCGAGCATGAGCCAGAAGATGTACCCACCACTCACCCGCCCCAGCGGCGGTTCAGAACCGGCTTGGGCAGACGCCTTCGTGTCGTTGACGAAGTGGGCGGCCGCGGGTGACACATCAGTAGATCCGGGGGAGGGATCGTTGTTTTTCACCGAGACTCCTTTATCGGGTGATGGGGTTCGGCGAGACGCGAGCATCACGCCACCAAACGTAACCGTCGTGGTTACTATTCACGAACGGTAACCGATGTGGTTACTCTTGGCAAGAGCGAAAAACCGGACGCGGAAGGAGGTTCGCGATGGCCGAGAAGTTGGCACCAGCCGAACAAGGCGCGAGAAGGCGAGGGCCTTACGCCGGTACGTCCGCGCGACGTGCCGAGATCGTCCGCGCCGCCCTCGCTGGGTTCGCGGAACACGGATACGACCGCGCATCCCTGCGTGACATCGCTGTTCGGGCAGGGGTCACACATGCCGCACTCCTGCGGCATTTCGCGAGCAAGGAAGAGCTCCTGCTAGCGGCGCTCGCTCAGCGCGATGCAGATGACGAAGCAGTCGCGCACCAGATCATGACCTCCCGAGTCCCCGCCGAGCGCGTGCTCGCCAGCGTGTTAGAAGACGAGTTCAGCCATCCGAATCATCAACGCAACTGGCTCGCCATCACCATCGCCGCCACCAACCCTTCGCACCCCGCACACGAGTTCTTCATGGCGCGGAAGCAGCGCATGCGCCAATACCTCAACGGCGGGCAACTAGCGATGTTGAATGACGGAGAGACAGTCACTGCCGAGGAGAAGGTCACCATGGTTCTCGCGATGATCGACGGCCTTCGCATCCAATCGCTGCTCGATCCTGATCGACCTGTTCTCCCCCTACTGGAGCGGTTCGTGCGCATGATCTCCACGAACGAGGCGTGAATGAGTGATCTCATGCCCGTTTCCCGACCATTGCGCGCCATCCAACAGATCCAGATCGGCTCGATCGTCTCGTCCTCTCGAAGCGCCCACGAGGTCCTCGCGAAGCTGAAGACCATGGGCTTCGAGGGCATCGAACTCAACGGATTCATGACGCGTCCAACGTCACCGCTTGTGCGCGCGCTCACACGCCTCGCCGGCATGCCTATCGGCAGAGCGGGCAAGGTGGATTGGGCATCGCACGTTCGGACAGCAGGACTGAGCGTGGTGGCGCTGCATGAGGATTTGGGGACTATCGAGAAAGACCCGGATGGCGTGGCCGCTGTTGCTGCCTCTTTCGGTACGCGAACAGTCGTCGTCACCGGAATGTACCGATTCGACTACACCGATGAAGATGCACTGCTGAGCCTCTCGGAGAGGCTGAACGTTGCGGGCAGATCGCTTCAAGAGCGCAGATTGGGTCTGCTGTACCACAATCACTCAGTTGAGTTCCGACGCACTAAGTCAGGGACTACCGCCTTCGATTTTCTCCTCGCACACACTGACCCCGACAAGCTCGGCATCGAGTTCGATTGCTACTGGGCCGCAGCTGCTGGTGCCAACCCGCTTGTTCTCATGGAGCGGATCGACGCGCGGATGAAGCTGCTTCACATCACAGATCGTGGTTCTCGGCGGCGCGGCCCATCGCTCACACCCATCGACAGAACTGACAGCGTCGAACTCGGATGCGGCAACCTCGATGTCAATGGGCTCATCGCGGGGGCCATTGGGATCGGCGTGGAGGCCATCATTCTCGAAACGCATCGCAACTGGATTGACCGGTCGCCACTTCGGAGTGCGGAACTGAGCTCCGAAGTTCTGAACACGTTGCTCCCGTGAGCCACAGGGACCGACACTGCCCTTGGCTAATCGCTCAACGCACGAGCGGCCAATTACTGCGGCCCGTTCGGTGCTTCCCGTGAAGTGACCTAGGCCCGCAAGGTCTCAGACATCGTGGCTCGCCTTGACGGAGCGAAGAGTCGGTGTGGGAGAGTTTCTCAGCGGTCCCCTCGAGGACGGTGTCTGTGGCAGTCATTGGTGTGGGCCAGAGGAACGCTAGCCGCCGGTCACGGAGCCAAGAACGCGGGCTACGGAGGTGACGCCGTCTCGCGGCATCGTGAATCGCTCGATTCAGTGACGAGGATCCATCAAAATGTGCGTGGCCCTCGGCCGCCTGTGACGGCATTGCAACGTGTCGGCCTGGCTGCAGGGTCTGGCTTATGGGAGGACGAGTTGAGCAGTGATGATGATGTTGTCGACCGATTCGGTATGGCTATGTCAAGTTCATCTGGCCCTGGTGCGTCGCTCCGATGTGGCTCAAGGCAGAGCTGGCGGGGGGCTGAGTCCCATGACTGCTCGGAGTGGTCGTGGTCGGTCAGTTGACGCAGGAGATGGCGCCGGATCCTCGACACCATTAGGGTGCTCGGACCGAGAGATTGGCATGCTGCGGAGTTGAAACTCGCGCTATGGCGGTAGTGGGAGGTGCTTGGCGCTGCTCGGTGTCAGGTCGTGGGCCATGCGTCGATGAACGAGCACGGGATACGGACAGATGCGGAGGGATCTGTCAGGTCGTGTTGGTGGGGATGTCGCGTGAGAGTTGCCAGAGCCGGAGCGCGACGTGGACGTCGAGGCGGTGTGCTCCCTCTCGCCATGAGGGGCCGAGTTCGGAGTCGATCCGTTCCAGTCGTTGCCGGATGGTGTTCGGGTGTAGGTGCAGGGTTCTGGCGGCTTCGTTGATAGCGCCGTGTGCATCCAGGTAGGCCAGCGCGGTCTGCAGCAGTGCGTCGCCGCGCGGGCTGTCGTTCAGGGGGCTGAGGTGTGCGGCGACGAAGCGCTTCGCTGTTTCGGGGTCGCCGGTCCGAAGCATCAAGCCGGCGATGCCGGCTTCTGCGGTTCCTGCGAGCGAGCCCGGTCGGCCGAGGGCGCGCATCGATGCAGCGATGCCGGCGGCTTGGTCGTATGCGGCGGGTGCGAGAGCAAGGGTTGCTGCGACGGCGACACCCCCGAAGCAGGAGGCGTCTGCGATCAGTGGTGTGAGGCGTTCGCGCAGTTCGTCCTCGGTATCTCGGGAGACGACGACGATGCGGCCGAGGTGGGCTGCGACGATCGTATGGCTTCGCCTTGCCAGCGATCGAACGTGCCTGACGAGGCGGCGGCGGCCGGGCTCGTCGGCTTGCGCGGGGAGGAGTACGGCGATGCACATCGCGCCGGTGGAGCCGAGCGCGCGGTGGATCATCGCGGACGAGGAGGCTGGGCGCTCGGGGTCGTTCGAGGCGAGAAGGGCCCCGACGAGCTCGTTCTCGTGGAAGTGGCGCACATCGTCGAGCGACCGGTCGTGGACGAGGGCGATGCTCGCGTATCGGGCGAGTAGATCGGCGAGCTTCTGGGCTTCGAGCTGGCTGGCTTGAACGTGAATCACCACGGTCCCGGGTCGTGCGGGTCCAATCAGAGGTGCGCTCGCGCTTGCCTGCGGGGTGTGCGGGTCATCGGTGGTTGGGGTGGCGGCTGCCAGGATGTAGCCATGTCCGTCGCGGACCTCGACGCCTCCGCTGATGATCGTCGTCGCCGCTTGCAGGAGGTCCTCGAGGCCACGTTGCTCTACGAGCTCACTCGACAGCAGGAGGTCAAGCTGCTCGCGAGCATTCTCGGCCTGCACGAGCTGGTCGCGTTCGGTTGCCGCACGCTGGGCGAGCTCGTGCGCCTCCCGTTCTGAATGCTTGGCTGCCACCAGCTCAACGGCCGCGGCAGCCAGGCTTGCCAGGCGCTCGAGGCTCTCGCGCTGATCGACCGTGAAGGTCCCCGGTCTGCGGTTTGCGGTCATGAGCGCGCCGAGGACTTTGCCCGACACCCTCAGTGGGGCGCCGAGGATTGCGCGAACGCCCTCGACCTGGACCACCCGATCGATGTCTGGCAGATGCGTCTTCCCTTCGTCAGGCAGGTAGTCCGGCGTCTCTGCGATCACACCGCCCGCCGCAAGGCCAAGCACCCCCGTGCCGAGCGGCATTCGGATCGCCGCGTACGCGTCGGTGCGTACGCCGTCTGTGGTGCGGATGTATGTCTCGCCGAGGTCGGCGTCGTTCAGGCTGATGTACGCGATATCGGTCCCGACTTGTTGGCGGACGCGTCGCACGATCGACGCCAACAGCAGGTCCGGTGAACCCAGCGTCGCAATGTCGCGAGCGATCTCGGTGAGGGTGACGGCCAGGTCTCGCACGGTAGTTCCCATGCCGACATTCTCGTCGAAGTGGAGTCTTGTCACATAAGCACCGGAAGATTGTGGTTTGAGCGCACATCAACATTGAGGGGTGTGTTCGCCAGACTCGTGTGGACGCAAGGAGGCGAAAAGCAATGCGGATACGAGGAGCAGTGCTCACCACTTCATCGAGCACCGCGCCCTATCGGGAATCGCGGCCGATTCAGATCGAAGAGCTCGAGCTCGACGATCCTGGCCCCGGTGAACTGTTGGTGCGAATCGAGGCGGCAGGCCTCTGCCATTCCGACCTTTCCGTCGTGGACGGCAACCGGCTGCGGCCGCTTCCGATGCTTCTCGGACACGAGGCCGCGGGCACCGTGATCGATGTGGGCGAGGGCACCGACTTCCGCCTCATTGGGCGCAGAGTGGTGATGGCCTTCCTTCCCCGATGCGGCGAATGTTCCGCATGCGCGACCGACGGGCGGCTGCCGTGCGAGCAGGGTTCCGCAGCGAACAACGCGGGCGAGCTGCTGTCGGGCGCGAAGCGGATCTCGCATGACGGTGAACGCGTTGCACACCATCTCGGTGTGTCTGCGTTCGCCACGTATGCCGTCGTCGATCACCGATCGGTGGTGCCGGTCGGCGACGACGTGCCAAGCGACATTGCCGCATTGCTTGGATGCGCGGTGTTGACCGGAGGTGGTGCCGTGCTCAACGCCGTCCGGCCGCGGCCCGGGCAGACCATCGCGATCGTTGGTCTCGGTGGCGTCGGGATGGCCGCGCTGCTCGTGGCGCGAAGCCTTCCCGGGATCCGGGTGATCGGAGTTGATCCGCTGCAGGCGAAGCGTGCGAAGGCGCTCGAGCTGGGTGCCGACGCAGTCTTCGACCCGGCAGAAGCCGTCGGCGCGGTCGAAGCAGAGGGTGTCATCGAGGCGGCAGGGTCGGGGAAGGCTTTCGAGACCGCGGTTTCGATCACCGCAGTCGGCGGCCGGACAGTCTCGGTCGGACTCCCGTCGAAGGGTGTTCGTGCCCAGATCTCGCCCCTCGGCCTCGTCGCTGGGGCCCGTGAGATCGTCGGCAGCTATCTCGGATCGGCGGTCCCGTCGAGAGATATCCCGAAGTTCGAACGCCTCTGGCGTGAGGGCCGGCTGCCGCTGCACGAACTCATCACCGCGCGGATCGGCCTTGAGGACGTGAACGCGGCCATGGATGAGCTCGCCGAGGGTCGGGCGATCCGTCAGCTGATCGAGTTCCCCGAATGAGTGCGCTCACGGACGAATGGGTCCGCACCACCGACGGCGCTGACCTGCATCTGGAGATCGTCGAGGGCAGGCGCCCGGTGTTGCTGCTGAACGGCCTCGGCTACGCATCGTGGGCGGCAGCTCCGCTCCGCGCTGCGCTGGCCCCGGATGTCAGCGTGTGCGCGTTGGACAACCGCGGCACCGGCCGATCGACCCGGGGAAACACGCCCGCCACGCCCATAGAGATGCTCGCGGAGGATGCGGCGCTGGCGATCGAACGCTTGGGCGGACCGGTGCCGGTGATTGGCTACTCCATGGGCGGCTACATCGCTCAGACCCTCGCGCTCAGCCGACCCGACCTCGTCGAACGACTGGTACTGATCGGCACCAGTGCCGGGGGAAGCCGAGCAACCCCGGTACCCGAGACAACTCGGGCGGCCTGGCTCGAGACCGAGGACGAAACACCGGCGCAGTATGCGCGGAAGACAATGCCACTCTCATTCCGCGAGGGATGGCCGGACGCACACCCCGAAGCCTACGAAGCGCTCCTTGCCGCGCGCCTCGATAACCCGACGGACCGACGGGTCTGGCAGGCACAGTATCAGGCGTGCGAACGCTTCCTCGCGGTCGGTGTGCCCACCGAGCTGATCTCAGTACCCGTCCTCATCATCCATGGCACCAACGACCGGGTTCTCCCCGTCGAGAACGGGCGGGCCATCGCCAATGCTCTACCCCAGCGCCGGTACATAGAAGTACCGGCGGGAGGTCACCTCCTCCACCTTGAAGACCCTGACGTCATCGCTCGCGAGATCGTCCACCTTCTCTCCTGACCTGACCCCACCCAACCCACCACAAAGGAGTGAACATGCCCACCATCGAAGTCGACCCCGGAATCCAGCTCGCATATCAGGACCGAGGGACCGGTCGCCCCATCGTATTCGTTCACGGCTGGGCCGGCAGCGGCGACTGCTGGGACTACCAAGTGCTCGATCTGGCCTCGCACTACCGCTGCATCACAGTCGACCTCCGAGGCCACGGCGCTTCAGACAAACCGTGGGGGGTGTACGACTACGACCTCTTCGTGCGCGACCTGCACACCCTCATCCTCGGCCTCGATCTTCACGACGTCACCCTCGTGGGTTGGTCCATGGGGGGACACATCGGTCTGAAGTACGCGCACGAACACCCCGAGCGCATCGGACGCCTCGTCATCACCGGCAGCGGCCCCCGCTTCTGGCAGGCACCGAACGCACCGTTCGGAACCCCCGCCGATGACGTGAGCGGACTCATCGAAGCCGTGCGAGTCGCGCGCACCGAGACCATCGCCGGCCTCTACGCCAACAACTTCCATCGCACCGATCTGAAGGCCACTGAAGAGCTCTTCGTCCAGACCGGCTGGAAAGTCCCCGCCTTCGTCGGACTCACGAGCTTCCAGGCACTGGTCGATACCGACATGCGGGAACAGTTGCCCACCCTCCGCGTCCCCGTGGCCATCTTCACCGGACGCCACGACCTCATCTGGGACCCGCAGTGGTCCGAGGAAGCGCGACGGCTACTTCCGAACGCAACCCTCACCTACTTCGAGAACAGCGGGCATGTGGCGTTCATCGAGAACCGCGAAGAATGGAACGTCGCGCTCGTCGATGTCATCGAAGGCAAGGTGCCCGAAGCTTCGCTCGGCACTGACGAGCAAGCGGTCAAGGAAGCGGTCTGAGCCATGAGAACACGCTCCCGCCTGGCCGCCGTCGCCGCGGCGCTCGCCTTCGTCACCGCGTCACTCACAGCTGCGAACGTCGCCAATGCGACCGGGCCCGTCGCACTCGAAGCCACCTTCACCTCTTCCAGCTCCGGGTGGGCGAAGGTCGAGCGATGGCACGACTCGAACGCCGGGTTCATTGCCGCGCAGTATCCGTCCGACGGTCGGATCGACCAGACTGGCGAACGGAAGACGTTCTTCGGCTCTGCTCGCCCGGACGCGGGCCGCTTCCTGGTCTCCTACGCTCCGGGTTGGTCGACGAACCCGAAGACCGTTCCGGTCCTCCTCGTACCGGGTGCGTACGAGACCGCGGACTATGCGTGGGCCGCTCCGAACACCAGCCCCGTCGGCTGCGGGGCGACTTCCTGCCCCACCACGGGATTGATGCAGTCGCTCTCGTCTGCTGGGTATCGCGTGTTCGGGATCACGTTCCCGCACGTGGTCGGCAACAACTACAACCACGCGGAACAGATCGGCGACGCGATCAGCATCATCAAGGCAGCGACCGGAGCTCCGAAGGTCGACGTCATTGCCTGGAGCATGGGCACGCTCTCCAGCCGCATGTACGCGTCAAGCGTGAAGCAAAGCTGGGGCACCGCCTACGCGGGCGACATCCGCAAGCTCATCCTCATGGGCGGCCCGAACAACGGCTGGGACTACACCTTCCGACACGGAACCTGGCCGGCGATCTCCACCTACCCAGAGTGCGGCGGGTCCGTAATCGGCGGAACCGCAGCGATCTGGCAGAACTGCTACGGAGTCCTCTATTCGCACCCAGAACTCACGGCCTACGTCACCTCAGCCGGCGACTTCTTCCCCGGCATCCGGCAGATGCTCAAGCGGTGGGACTCCACCTACCCGCTCAACCCATCCAACCCCGACGGCTACACCACCTACAACGGCGGCACCGGGTTCTACGGACAGAGCTACGGCATCGACTATGCCATCTCGCAGGGGTCCCTGATCTCTCCTATGCGAGCCTCCGCCGTTCCTGCCGGCATCTCCACTTACCTTCTGTGCGGAAACAACGCCAACATCCCGAACTGGAACAACGAAGCAGACGGTCCGAGCGACGGCACGATCCTTCTCGCCAGCTGCCAGGACACTGGCGCCATCGCCAACCTCGCCGGCACCGCAACGCTGAACCTCAACCACATCCGCCTCACCTGGGACACCGCCGCCGTATCCCAGGTCACGACCTGGCTCGGATAGATCAATGAACAAGACCACGTTCCGCAACACCCCGGACCAGAATCATGCCGCTGAGCGGCAGTCGAGCCTGCGCCGTGTCGTCACGGCATCGATGGCGGGCACCGTCGTCGAATGGTACGAATTCTTCCTCTACGCCACCGCCGCCACGCTGGTGTTCAACAAGATCATGTTCCCGCCATCGGACGACCCGTACGCGCCGATCATCGCGGCGTTCGTCACGTACGCGGTCGGGTTCATCGCCCGCCCGCTGGGCGGCATCGTCTTCGGCCACTTCGGCGACAAGTACGGACGCAAGAAGCTGCTGCAACTCGCGATCATCCTCGTCGGAGTTGCGACGTTCCTGATGGGATGCCTGCCGACATTCGACATGGTCGGCTATCTGGCGCCCGTACTTCTCGTGACGCTGCGTTTCGTGCAGGGCTTCGCTGTCGGCGGTGAGTGGGGCGGCGCGGTGCTGCTTGTCGCGGAACACTCGCCGGACAAGACGCGCGGCTTCTGGGCGTCGTGGCCGCAGGCTGCCGTACCGATCGGGAACCTCGTCGCGACGGTCGTGCTGCTCGTTCTCAGTCGCACGCTCACCGAGGACCAGTTCCTCGCCTGGGGCTGGCGCGTCGGCTTCTGGCTGTCGGTCGTGATCGTCGCGATCGGCTACTACGTGCGCACCCGGGTGACCGACGCGCCGATCTTCCTCGAGATGCAGAAGGAGGTCGAGCAGTCCAAGGCGGTGCGCTTCGGTGTGCTGGAGGTGATCAAGCGCTACCCGCGCGGCGTGCTCACGGCGATGGGGCTCCGGTTCGCGGAGAACATCATGTACTACCTCGTCGTGACGTTCTCGATCACCTACCTCGCCGTCGCGCTCCAGGTCGACACGGCCGAGATCCTCGGGCTGCTCGTCATCGCGCACATCGTGCACATGATCGTCATCCCACTCATCGGTGCGCTCACCGACAGGATCGGTCGCAAGCCGGTCTACCTGATCGGTACGATCGGCGCAGCCGCCTGGGGATTCATCGCCTTCCCGATGTTCGACACCCGCCACCCTGCGATCATCGTCGCGGCGATCAGTCTGGGCCTGTTCATCCACGCGTTCATGTACGCGCCGCAGCCGGCGATCATGTCCGAGATGTTCCCCACGCGCATGCGGTACTCGGGGGTGTCGCTGGGCTACCAGGTGACCTCGATCGTCGCCGGCTCGCTCGCGCCGATCATCGCGACGGCGCTCCTGGCGAACACCGGCTCGTACATTCCGGTCGCCGTCTACCTCGCGATCGCCGCGGGGATCACCCTCATCGCGGTCATCTCAATGCGGGAGACGAAGGGGTCGTCGCTGCACGACCTCGACCGCCTCGATGAGGAGAAACTCGCCGCCGAGAAGGCACCGGCCAGCGCCTGACAAGCACAGCAACGGCAAGACCACCACGCCCCCTACGCGGCGTGGTGGTCTTGCCGTTGCTACGGACCCGAGCAGGGACGGGCAGTCCGTTCCCGGCGGCCGACGTGCTCGGTCATCTCCGCCACGAGTGCGCGGCCGTGATCACCGGCCCCGGTCGCAGCTTCGCCGTTCCGCCCCTCGAGCGGGATCCTTATCCAGCGATGTCGTGTCGGGTGTGGTTGAGGCGGTAGGAGTCGGTGCCGGTTTCGATGATGGTGCCGTGGAAGGTGAGCCGGTCGACGATCGCGGCACACAGACGCGGGTCGGTGAAGGTTTTCGTCCATCCGCTGAAGGCTTCGTTGGTCGCGATCGCGACGGAGGCTTTCTCCTCCCTCTCGGTGAGGACCTGGAAGAGCAACTCGGCACCGCGCCGGTCGAGTTCCATGTACCCGAGCTCATCGATGAGCAGCAGGTCGACGCGCCCGTAGCGGGCGATCGTGCGGTTCAGTTGCATCTCGTCGGCGGCTTCGACTAGCTCGTTGACGAGCCGGGTCGCGAGCGTGTATCTGACCCGGTAGCCCTTCTCCGCCGCGGCGGTGCCGAGCCCGATGAGCAGGTGGGACTTGCCGGTGCCGGAGTCGCCGACCAGGCAGAGGGGCTCTCCACGCCTTATCCAGTCGCCCTGGGCGAGGGTGTGGATGGTGGCGGGGTTGATGTTCGGGTTCGCGTCGTAGTCGAAATCGGCCAGCCACTTCTGCCGCGGGAAGGCGGCGTTCTGCACGCGGCGGGTGATGGAGCGGCGGTCCCGGTCGTCGACCTCGGCGAGGAGCAGCTCGGCGAGGTAGCCGAGGTAGGACAGTTGCTCCCGTTTCGCGGTCTGCGTGGCCTCCTCCATCACCGCCCGGATGGTCGGCAACGCAGGCGCCGGCAGGCAGAATCGACCGCAGCCGCCGCGGCTTCCTCCGTCAGCCCGCGCCGGTGGCGGAGGGTACTCGTGACGTTTGTGATGGTCGGGCTCATGCGCCGGAGACTCCTTCACTTATGGGTGCGGTGGCAGCGTGTTTCGCAGCTCGTCGGGTCAGCAGGGCGTCGTAGCCCGCGACCGACGGGGCGGGCCGGGTGTCTGGCGGGAGGCCGGCAATGACCGCGGCCGGGTCGGTGAGCCGACGCTGGGTGAGTGACACCACCTTCGGCAACGTCTCCACCTCGACGACAGCGATGTCGGTGTTCTCGGCCCCGGCCGCCAGTCGTGCTTCGACGGCGACGACGTCGGCGGTGACCGCCCCGACCGTGAGTGCGGCGTGGATGCCGGCGAGAACCGCATAGTCAGGCAGCGTCCGGTGCAGCAGGAGCACGTCGATGAGCTCCCTCGTGCCGGCGGCGTCGCCGTTGACTTTCCGGGACTCGGCCCAGAACGCATCATGCAGGCCGGTGAATGCCCCAGAGGCGCGGGCGTAGGCGAGCGCCGTGGACCCGCCGAGCGCACCGGGCTTGTGTTGGAGGACCTCGAGGTAGTGGTCCAGGAGCACGGCCTGCCCGTATCGTTCGATGACCCGCTCATGACGGGCGACAACCTGTCGACCGTCGAAGACGACGAGCTCGGAGGCGCGCAGGGAGACGCGGAGTTTGCGGCCGATAAATCGGACCGGGACGGAGTACTTCGCCTGCCGGACCGTGACCAGGGCGGAGCGGTCCACCCGCGGGTAGAGCTCAAGGCCCGGATCGAACCGGTCCCGCGGCAACGCCGCGAGATGTTCTCGGTCGGTCTGGAAATCGTGCGCGACGGTCGTGATCTTTCGCCCGATTCGCCGGTTCTCGTCCCGCTGATCCCAGTTGCGGATCCGCTCGTTCAGCTCTGCGAGCGAGTCGACGACGGGCATGGGCGAGAGCCAGGTGCGGCGGAACCGGCCGACTTCGCCTTCGATGCCACCCTTCTCGTGCGCCCCGTTGATGCCGGGTTCACAGTAGAACGCGTCGAACCCGTAATGCGAGCGGAACAGCGCCCACCGGGTGGTCTCCACCCGCGCCCGCCCGGCGAGGACCTGCGTCACAGCCGGTGAGAGGTTGTCGTATTTGATCTGCAAGGTCGGGACACCACCAAACTCTTCGAACGCGTCGATGTGGCCTTCCAGGAACGCTTCCAACGCCTGCGTCGGATAGACGCGGTGCACGGCGCGCCCGGAGTGGGAGAGCCGGAACGCGAACATGAAGCACTTCGTCCTCACCCCGGCGAGGATCACCCACAGTTCCCCGAAATCAACCTCGGCCTCCGCGCCCGGCGCGTGCGCCTGCGGAACCATCGCCTTCGACATGGCGGTGATGCCGAGGATCTCCGGGCGCCGCCACCGCACGTAATCCCGAACCGTGGGGTAACCGACGTCAGCGTCATGCTCGTCCAGGAGCCGGTGCCAGATCCGCGTCGCGGTCTGCCGCTGCTTCCGTGGCGCGTCGATGTCCTGCCGCAGCATCCCATCGATCAGCTCGCGCACCGCGTCCAGCTTCGGGGCGGCACGGGTCGGCGTCTTTCGCGGCGGCGGCTCCGCAGACGCGAGGGCCTGCCGGATCGTGCGCCGGTGCACCCGGAACCGCTTCGCCAGCGCGTTGATCGACAACCCCTCAACCCGCGCAGCACGGCGAATCTCGGCGAACTCTTCCACCCTCGACCTCACAGGCCCTCCCCGCTCGACGAACGAGGCCACCCTCAGCCCTGGGCCAAATCAGACCGACAACGACACCCCGTGCACCGCCGAGTTGGGCCAGATCAGAGCGACACGCCTGGGCCACCCCAGACTGACAGAGCCATCGGTACCCGCGGTGACCTGCATGCAGGTCATCAATACGAGCCGCCCAGGTGTGTTTTCCCAGATGTCCGAAGCCGCTCGGACGTCTGGCTTGTGGAGCGTCTTCGAAGCGACAACTCGGTAGTGAAGACCTCCGACAAAGACATCTGCACCTTTCTCAAGTGATGTCGTGCCCGCCTCGTCATCGATCAAGTAGTTGCCTGGACAGATGGCGCCCCCTCGGCACGAGTGCATGACGACGAACACTGTCCCATCGTGCGCGTGCGTGAGATTGGCGCCGTAGTTGCGCACGAAGTAGGCCGAGGCAAACCCTGGCGGATTGATGACACCATCGACCGCATTGATTGCGCCAATGGGCACAGTCAGACCTCTGGAGGGGACGGTGAGGGTCATCCCTTGCAGTGCGGAAACTGCGTCAAGCTCATTATCTACCGAGGATGGGAGCGGCGAGCGTACCACGGGATTGCCACGCATGTCTTTTGGATACTGCTGTTCTGCGAGATACGTGGTGATTGTCCAGGTGCCGGCCGCGGCTGCTACACCGGCCAGGAAGATGGCGGTGACGACCCTAATCACACCGGTCCGATTCTGACGAGGACGGCGGCTATGGCGCGTAGATGTCATAACGACGCTGCCGATGTCGCCGGATGAACGTCGCCCCGGGGAGAGCGATGGCGGCGCTTCACGGGGCGTCCGAACCACCACACGTACGTTCCCGCCGCAAGGAGCGCCGCCCCCATCCCAATTGCCCAGCCCGGGAAGCTGGGGCTGCCCGGTGGGGCTTTTGCGGCGGTTTGATCGGTGACTGATGTGGGCACAACCCTCTCGCCCGTAACGAGGATGCGCTGGCTGTTGATGCCGATGGGGGTGCAGGTGACCAGGGTTACCAGGTCTTTACCTGGCACGGGATCCAAGGCTTTTGTCTGTTCAGGGTCGACGATTTTGATGTCGACGATCTTGTAGGTGAGGGTCTCCCCGAACACATCGAGGATGATCTTTTCCCCGAGGGCGACCTTGTCGAGGTCGTTGAACAGGGTGGCCGATGCGAGACCGCGATGGCCAGCAAGGACGGCGTGCGTGCCGAGTCCGCCGATCGGCAGGGAGGTTCCCTCGAGGTGTCCGATCGAGTTGAGTAGTGTGGCGTCGCTGGTGCCGTGGTTGATGGGGAGGTCTACGTTGATCGAGGGGATGAGGATTCTCCCCATAAGGCCATAAGGATTGGCAGCGAGGAGCTGGTTGTAATCGAAACCGGTGGGGATCTGCGCTCCCGTGTCGACGGGGATGCGTTGATTGGCTTTCACTTCCGCACCGCTCTGAAGTGCTCGGTTATAGGCGTCGGCCAGTTCGAGTGCTTCTTGGCGAGCGGCCGGTCCGATCGCTTTGACGTCGTTGCCGTATCGGGCGACTTGCTCGGCTTCTTGTATGGCGCTGAACCATGAGGCGGTAGACGGGTAGAGGGCCACCCCAACGCCGAGGAGGCTGATGAGGGCCACGGCGAGTGCGAGGCCGGAGAGACGCCATCGCGCTCGAGGCTTGGCGCGCCTCGACCGCGATGGAAGAGTATCGGGCATCGTGTTCGTTTCTGGAGGGACCGGGTGATGGGAGGCTGGGATTCACTCCCAGCCTCCCATCACCCGGGGTCGGAGGCACTCGGCATCCGGAGAGCTACCGAGTGGGCGTTTACGAGTTGGTGTTCTCCGTAGCGGCGGCAAGTCCTTCGCTCTCCGCCCGACGCCGACGCACCAGCAGGACTGCCACGGCGATCGCGGCGGCAGCAAGGGTGATGCCTCCGCCAAGGAAGATCGCGGTGCCGGTGGAACCGGTAAGCGGAAGCGAGATCGGCGGCGCCTGGGGGTCGGTCACGGTGATCGCTGCGTTGCCGCTGCTGCCCGGGGCGACAGCGACGGAGTATCCGCCGGCGCTCTGCTGGAAGGCGGGAGCAATCGTGTACCCGATCGGCGCCTTCGTCTCGACGATGTAGTAGGTCAGGTTCGCGCCGGCGCCGTTGGTCTGCGACTTCAGGCCGTTGATCGCCACGTTGCCTGAAGGGTCAGAGGTGAAGGTCGTCGAACCGTTCACGGATACCGGGTTGGTCAGGTTCTGTGCGTCGGTCTTCGAGACGAACACCTGGAACTGTGCACCGGTAAGGGCGTTGCCGTTCGGGTCTACCTTGTGCAGGAGCAGGTTGCCCCACGTGGTCTGGACGGTGTTGGTCGGCGTGGTGATCGAACCGCCGGTCTGACCCTGGATGGTCTGGTTGGCGGTGTTCTGGATGGTGCCCGTTCCAACCGAGTTCACGACGGTCGGGATTCCTACAGTGATGACCGCGGAGGGGTTCGCCGTAAGGAAGGTGAGGCCTGCGGCGGTGAAGTTCACCGTCACGGTCTGACCGCTCACGGTGACCGTGTAGTCCGCAGCGGGAATCGTGATCGCCGTCCCTGTCGGGGACTTCATGGTCACGGTGACCGCGGACGCGGCCGGTGGCGTCAGCCTGGAGTCGAGCGTGTCCGAGATCGAGTAGGTGGTGAAGGTGTTGCCGGCGGCCTGGTTGGGCACGGTCGACGTGATCGACCAGTTCACCGTGGATCCGACTCCGTACGCGCCGGTGTCATCGATGGCCTTGGTGGGCGCGTTCTGCTGGGTGTTCTTCGGGTACACGTACACGTTCGTCAGCCAGTTGTTGCTCTGCGGCAGCGGCAGGGTGACGAGGAACGGCGGGGCGATCTCGGTGCCGGCGGGGGCGCTGACCTCGGTGACCTCGTAGACGGCGGGCGTCGAGGTGGTGTAGTTGGTGACGCCGCTGCTGTTGGTGGCCGGGAGCGTAGTGGCGGTTCCCGTCGTGTAGGTGGTGGCGCCATTGACGACCTGCCCGGAGCTGTTCACGGTGAGCCCGGACGCGGTGGTCCAGCCGGCCTGCGTGGTCAGGTCGACACCGTTCACGGGGGCGATGCTGTAGACGACTCCGGGGATGGGGGTCAGGCTGCTGACGTTCTGCTGAGTGCCGTTGGCGGCCGTGCCGCCGGCGATCGGGTTCTGCAGCTTGGTGATGGTCAGAGTGTACGGACCGGACGGTACGTTGCCACCGGTCGTGTCAGCTTGTGCAGGCGCGGCGATTGCGGCGACGCCCACGAGGGCGAGCGCAACGGCACCCGCTGCGGCAGCGAACCGCCGCAGTCGGAGTCGATGAGAGGTGTTCATGAGTGTTCCTTGTCTGTTCGTGGGTTGTAGTGAGAGTTTTCGGGTGATATCGGAGACGTGGGTCGGCGGGTCAGGGGGCCACGTGTCGTTGCCCCTCCTCCAGGCGTGGTCGGCGGCGGAGCTGCCAGATGATCAGTGCGGCGGCGAGTCCCAGCAGCGCGGTCGCGCCGTAGGCGATGGCATCTGTCCCTAAGCCGCCGGTCAGGGGCAAGACGATGGGGGGTGCCTGTTGGTTCACGACGTCGGCGAGCACCGTGGTCTGCGTTGCCGCGGATACGGTGACGTTGATTGGCGTGGGGTTCAACACGTAGCCGCTGGGAGCTTTGGTTTCAACAAGCTGGTAGGTCCCAGGAACGAGCCCCTTCACGAGGAACTGTCCACCGGCCGGGTCGGTGTCCGCCACCGTGCAGGGAGTCGAGACACAGTCCGTGATGGTGATAGCAGTCCCCGTGGGCTGTCCTGCCCCGTTCACGGGGGTCAGAGTCCACGTAGCCGCGGTGAGTCCATTCTTCGCGACGGTGGCATCGATCTTCCGCCATTGCAGACTGGCGCCGATCGGGTTGGTGACGGTTTTGCCCATGAACGCGTTCCGGAGTTGACCGAAGGCTCCAGCGTTGACGGTGACGGTGTAGGAGACGCGGATCGTCGTGTTTGCTGGGACGATTCCCGTCCAGGTCAGCTTCTTCGTCGTCGCGTCATACGTCGCGGCTCCGGTACCGGCGGGGGTGATGGTGATCGAGCTCGTGTTCAGGGACGCCATGGAGACAACGTTGGTGAGGTCATCGAACGCGGCGATCGTCGCTGACGGAACCGACCCTGAATTCACGATGGAGAGCGTGTAAGTAAGGGTGTCCCCGGGATTCACGAGCGTCCCCGCGCCCTTATCGACGTCCTTGCTATAGGAGAGGATCGGCAGGGCACTGTTGGTGATGGTGCAGGCGATGTTAACGCCGGCGATCGGGGTGATCGTTGGGGGTGCGGCGGGGTTGTAGACAGCACCATTAGGCAACCCGGTCTGTAGCCCAGCAATGTCAGTGCAGCTAATGGTGGCGGAGTAGTTACCCAACACCGTGGTCCCGGAAGAGGCCTCGGTAAGGCTGTATGCGGTACCAGTTGTTGCCACGTACGTACCGGTTGTCCCTGTTCCCGCGGTGACTGTAGATCCGGCCCCCGTGGTGGTCGAGTTCGCAGTGCTATTCACGACGGTCCCGGACGCTCCACCCGTGCGGATCGCCATCGTGAACTGGTCGGTGGCCGCTACGCGCGGCGTGGCAAGCGCCTTGTTCAAGGTGATGCGCGGTGCGCGCACCGTGAGTGTGGCGTTAGCGGGCGGGTTCAGGTTCGAGGTGATGTTGCCGGGCCCGTTGATATAGGTGCCCTCGGCGGCGGCAGTCACATCGAACGTAAGAGTGCACGAGGCCTGATTGAGGGCCAGGTCTCCGCCCGTGGCGGAGAAGACGTTGCTGCCTGCCACGGCTGTCCGGACGAACGCGTTACCCGCCGCCTGTGCGCAGGTGCCACCCGCTGCCGGGTTCGGGGCAATCACAAGACCTGCCGGAAGCGCATCGGTGATGCTCCAGTCCGTTTTCGCCATCAGGTCACTGGTGTTCGTGACTGTCAGCGTCACCGTGGAGGTCTGGCCAGGAGCGATCAGGGCTGGGCTGAACGCCTTGTCCAACTGTGGAGTCACGTCGACGATCTGCGGAAGGTCGAATGCCACATCGTTGCCGCTGCCTGTCGCCGTCGCGTTGTAGATCGACAGGCCCAACGAGGCGTTCGATCCGCTGGGGATCTGGATCGCGGCGGACTGCAGCTTCTTCACCTGTACGCCCCAGTTCGTAAGGTCTGTACAGGGCGTTAGACCGCTCGAAAGTGGCGTGATCGCTCCATTGATGATGATGCTGAGCGTCTCGCGAGGAATGGAATTTCCACCTTGAGCGGGGCAGTTTGCAGCCGCGAAATAGCCGGAGATGGCGTAATAATGGCCGGGCACTGCAGGTATACCACCTGCGCTAGCTGTCTTAAGCTCCGTTCCCGCCGCGATGGCGCCCGAGGGAGCGTTGGTCGACTCAGACAATGCCTGGTTTGCAACTGCTTGGGAAGACGTCTGACCCTGCGCGAGGCCGAGCTGTATCGCCATGTCCTGAAGCGACGCCCATGCCGTCGACTGATTGTTGTAGCATCCGAGGTCGGTCATCGGAGTTGGCGTGGTTGAACGGAGAATCCAGCCGTTGCATTGGCCTGCCGCTGGCGTGTACTGCCAATCTGCGGTGTAGGACATGTTGCCGGCTGCGGCCCCACCGGTGTACCCGATGACATTGATGGCGCCCGATGCGGCAGTGTGGTTCGAGAAGTCTTCCGTGTATACGGGCGTACCAGGCTGCGTTGTTCCCGGCGTACCCGCGACAGTCGCGTTCGCGTCTTGCGCGCGTTGGATGGTCATGGAAGACAGCACCAGCAAGGCGGCTACGCAAAGAGTGAGCACGCCGCGGCGCGCATATGAGGAAAACGGGCTACGGTCGCCTCGGCACCGCTTCTTCGCCCGGCCTACTTGACGGGTTTTCATTGAGGGTTTCGGGTCGGTTTTGCAAGACGGCACAGAAACTGAATGGGCAGGGAGTTTCGGAAGTCCGTTAGGAACAGGTGTTGCCGCATCCACAGCCGGTCTTTCGAAACTTCGTCGGCTTCGGAGTCACAAGAAGGGACCGGTCTTGCGAGGTGGGGCGATGACGCCTATGGCAGATTGCCTGATGGAGTGCGAAAGCCTGTTTAGGGTACGGAAGCTCTGGCTCGCACATGGCCCGCAGGCTCAGCCCTGCGGCACATCAACGCGTCGTCTCGTCTGGCACACGCCGGATTTTGTAACGTCGGTCGTGCCTGGCTGCGGGCTGGATCGGCGAAAAGGGAAAGGCTGGTGCGGACGAAATATGTGGGAAAGATGTCTGGGGAATACATCGAGATCGTCCGCACCAGCGGTCTAGGAGGGGACCGAGTCCACAGGTCGATAACTCACGCCGCGCAGGCGGCGAGAAGGGCGGTGTTGATCACGCCGGTGTTGTCCGCGGCGTTCGCATCGGCCAGCCCTGATGTCAGCGTCCAGTTCTGGGTGACATTGAGTCCGGGCAGGGGCGGTGGCGTGAGGTTCAGCGGGTAGCTGTAGCGGGCTTCGCTCAGGGGGGCGACGTTGTTCCAGGTGACGTTGCGGGTCAGGGTGTAGTGGACCGAGTACGTCCCGTCCGGGTTCTGGACGGGCACGAGCGCCGAGGTGATGTTGGCGGGATCGAGGTTGATCGGTGGGACCGTCAGCTGGGATCCGTTGGTCTGATACCACGGGAGCGCTGTGATTGCGCCAGCGGACTGGACAGTGATCCAGGTCACGATCCCGGGGATAGCTCCCGAGATGGCGATGAACCCGAGAGGCCCAGTCAGCACGGACGTGAAGGTGAAGGTCAGCTTCTCCGTGAGCGCGACGGTCCCCGCGTTTACGCCGTTCGTCTCTTTCATCACCCAGGTGGGCCCGAGCTGGGTGCCGAGCGCGGTGGTTCCCGCGAAGCAGGAACTGGTGACAGCGATGTTCGCCTTCCCGGACGCGGCGTGGGCGGGGACGGCGACTGTCGCGGCGATCACGGGCAGCGACCATGCCGCCCCTTTGACCACACGGCGGCGGCTCAGGCCGTCGCGTCGCGGGAGATCGGCGGTGGTCTCTTCGGGCATTTCTTCCTCCAAGCGTCGTAGTCGCTCGTGCGACAAGACGATGCTCGGGCGTGGCTGAAGCGTCAGCGTTCGCCATCGACGAAAGCTTCGGAAACTGACTCCCACACTGCGGGTATTGATTGGAGGGAGAGATCCGTGCCGGCGCTAGAGCTGTTGAGCAGCCGCTCTCAGAGCGGGAGGCCCTGGATCGGGGCGATGGACTTCATGACCAGGGTGGAGGTCAGCTTCTGTACGCCCGGAAGCTGCGAGAGCTGCTGGTCGTACAGCTCCTGGAACCCGGTGAGATCAGCCGCCACGACGCGGAGCAGATAGTCGGGCTCGCCGAAGAGGCGCTGGGTCTGGACCACTTGAGGGATCGTGATCACGGTGCTCTCGAAGGCTTCCACCGCTGCGCGAGCTGTGCTGCGCATCGTGATGAAGACGAGCGCGTTGAAGGCGAATCCGATCACGGAGGAGTCGACTTGAGCGCGATAGCCGGAGATCACGCCCGAAGTCTCGAGCGTGCGGACGCGCCGGTGACAGGAGGACAGGCTGATCCGAAGCGTCTTCGCTAGGTCGGTCAACGACGAGCGCCCATCTTCCTGAAGATGGAGAAGAATCTCCCTATCAACCCGATCCATGTAGAAGAATCTACATAATGATTCGGAATTTGGGGGAGATTGAGGAGCACCTCTCACTAGATACCGCATAGTTTCTTCTCCCATGAGGCTATCTGGAGTTACCCTATGTCCCCCGCGACCTTGATGGGATTTTGGGGCGTCGCGCTGTTGCTGATCATGACCCCCGGCGCCGACTGGGCGTACACGATCGCGGCCGGGCTGAGGCAGAGGAGCATCCTCCCTTCGGTGGGCGGGTTGATCGCTGGGCACACGGTCGTTGTGATGCTGGTGGCGGGCGGGGTCGGGGCGCTGGTTGCCGGGATGCCGGTCGTGCTCACCGCGCTCACAGTGGGCGGCGCGCTCTACCTGATCTGGCTCGGCGTGAGCATGGCTCGACAGCCGTCGACTCCGCATGCGGCAGATCAGGCCGCTGCTTCGGTCATTGGACAGTTCGTGCGTGGAATGGGGATCAGCGGTTTGAATCCGAAGGTTCTGCTCCTTCTTGTGACCCTGCTTCCGCAGTTTGTGACGTCGACATCGCCGTGGCCTGTGGCCGCTCAGATGCTTGTCTTGGGAACGATCCACATTCTGACGTGCGCGGCGGTGTACCTTGTTGTCGGCGCAGGAGCCCGTCGTGTGCTGGCGACGCGACCCGAGTTGGCGCGGATCGTCGGTCGAGTCTCCGGGATTCTCGTTGCCGCGATCGGTACGTTCCTCCTCGGCGAGCAGATCTTCATCGCTTTTCGGCTCGGATGACACGCAACGGAAGGGAGGGGCGGATGTCGATGCGTTCGATCCGAGTCCCTACGCATCGGCAGTTTCATTGGACTGTCGTCGGCGATCGGATGATCATCGACGGCACGATGCTTCCTGGTCGGTTGGAACACGGTATGGGCACCGCTTGGGAAGACGATCTTGGCCTCTTCCACGTCTGGACGCCCGACTCGCACAACATCCATATCGACGGGGAGGCGTTTTTCACGGGACGGGTCAACGTGGTCTCCGCAACGGTCGGAGGCGGGCGGTTCAGACTCCATCACGACGCGCAGAAGGTCACCGTGTTCATGGGGCTACTCGAGGCGGGTCAGGTCACGTTGCATTTGGGTACCGGCGATGCGTCGTTTGGCCCAGGAGCGGGACTGGCCTTGCTCCCCGGAGACGACTACTCTGGCACGTTCTCGCCTGGGGCCCGTGTCATCTTCGTCGAATGCCCGGTAGAACTGCTCCGCGAGTATGACGTGCACAAGGCGACGTGGCCTCTCGCCTTCGGAGCGGAAGGGACTCTTGCCGAGCCGATCCTGAATTCGCTGCCGCGATCCTGCGAAGCGCCCCCATGGATCCGCTCAACACCTACTTCGCAGAGCAGCTGCTCGGCGAGATGATCATCGGAGCGACGCTCGGCGCTGCGGGAGCGCAGCGCTTGCAGCGGACGGTCCATGGGGATACATACACCGAGGCGATGTCACTCGTGTCCACCCGCTACATGGATCCCGACTTCACCTCCGGTAAGCTCGCGAACCTCCTTGGCACGTCGCCCCGACGGCTCCAGCAGATCTTCGCGGGCAAGGGCCTGCGGGTGAAGGACGCGATACGAGATCGTCGCCTGACGGAAGCGCGGCGCCTGCTCGCGGACTCGAATCACCGGCCGACATCGATTGAGCAGATCGCACAGATTTCGGGTTTCGGGGACGCGCTGCGAATGCGTAGAGCTTTTCAGGCGGTGCAATTGCCGACCCCAACCGCATACCGAGCCGCTGCGCTGAGGGCAGCGTCTGCAGGGAACGGGCGTCCCGGGTCATCGGGATGAGACTCCGATGGGGCATAGGCGTCGAAGGGCGATTCGGAAGCGCGACCCTGATCGAGGTCTCGAAGCGCGGCGAAGAAGAGGCGGAACATCGCTCATTGCAGGACCCCTGTTCCCGTGTACCGCGTATCGAAATCCTGGAGCGGCCGGTGTGAGGCTTGTGTAAGTGACGAGGGCCCAGCAGTGGGATGAAAGCATTTGTGAGGAGTTCGTTGAGCTGTGGTGCTGCCCTGATAGCCGACTCCGGCATGCGCGTCAGGAGCCAGCGAGGGTGATGCACGATGTTCTCTCGATCTCGAGCCCAATATGAGACCTGCTGGCGAGGTTGCGAGGGTGACCTGCTCTTCGAGTCGTCGCAGCATAGGTCCCCGACGTTGATGCCCGATGAGTACGACAGTGTTCTTGCACGGCGCGACGATGACCCGCCAGTCCAGACGCGGCCCCTGCGACAGCGCTGTTGAGCAGCGGGTTCCGGCTGGGATCGCGAGAAGAGCGGGTCTCGTTGCAGGCGAGATTCAAGGTCAAGAATGTGAGCAGGCTCACACGGGCATCCCCCGTGCGCTGGTCATCTGGGACGCGCGCCAACTTCCGAGAAGGGAAAGCGCGGCCGCGGAGTTGGCGTCTGCAGCGGTGTAGACGAAGAGTGTCTGCTGGGTGTCGTCGGGGATCGTGAATGCCTCCCAGTCGATGGTCAGCGGGCCGCCGATGGGGTGGTCGAAACGCTTGGTGCCGGCGGTGCGTCCTTGCGGATTGGGAGTTGCCCACCAGCGGCGGAATTCCGGAGTGGACGTCGACAGCGAGCCCACGAGCGCGGCGATCTCCTCGTCATCCGGGTTCGCGCTCGCTTCGAGCTGGAGGACTCCGACGAGTTCTGCGGCGATGATCGCCCAATCGACATAGAGGGTGCGCGTCGACGGGTCCGTCATGATCCAACGGAGAAGGTTGCGGTGGCCCGGAGCCATGGTGGGGAAGTCCGCGAGCAGGGCCCAGGCGAGCTCGTTGCCTGTGAGCACTTCCATGCGAGGCCCGAGGACGAAAGCGGGCTGGTTGACGAAAGTCTGGATCATTCGGGTAATCCCGGGGCGAACCAGCGACCGCTTAGTCGAATGGTTGTTCAATCCTGGAGTCGGGCGTGCGAGGTTGAACAGATAGTCGCGTTCCGCATCGTCCAGGCGCAGGATGCGGGCAATAGCGGCGAGGACAGACTCTGACGGCGTGACCTGGCGCCCCTGCTCCAGCCGGACGTACCAATCGACGCTGACGCCAGCCAGGAAAGCGACCTCTTCGCGGCGAAGACCGGGAACGCGTCGGTGGCCAGTCTCGGGGATCCCGGCTACGGTGGGGCTCACCGCGGCGCGCTTGCTGGTGAGGAACTCGCTCAACGCTTCGTTCTTCGGCATAGCCCTATTGTCCGCCGGCTTCGGCAGCGGAGCACGCGTGAGGGTGGGTCTTGCTGTCCTACGGTGCTCTCTCCCTTCCTTGTGTCCTCGCATCCGCGTCAGATAGATGGCACAGCCGGAACATCGGCTGCCTTACATGGTGATGGGCATCATGACAAACCTGGCTCATCACGCGAGCGTCTTGCAGTTTCGGCCGCGAGGTCGCGCGGGAAGCTCTGCGTCGTGGCAACACGGTTGTCGCGACTGCTCAAGATTCGAAGGCGCTGCAAGACCTCGCTGAGGTCGGCGGAGAGCGCGCCGTTCTCTTGGACCACCGCGGCGCCGACCGCTCCTAGATCTTCGAGCGCTTCCAATCCGGCTCGTCGTCATCCACCGCACGCGTCCGCACGACGCAGATTGAAGGAGTTCTTATGACCAGCACGCGTCCCCTCTCCCTGGTTACCGGAGGGTCGTCCGGCATCGGGTTCGAACTGGCGGCGCAGTTCGCCGAGCACGGCTACGACGTCGCTATCTCCGGCCGGAGCGAGCGGGTGTTCGCATCCGCCGACAGATTGACGAAGCTCGGCGTCGAGGCATACGCGTACCAAGGCGATGCCGCCACCTTCGAGGGCGTCGAGGGCTTCTGGGAGTTCACGCTGAGCCAGGGGCGACCTGTCGCCGCAGCCGCGCTGAACGTCGGCATCGGGAGGGGCGGCGCATTCGTTGACAACACCCTCGAGGATGAGTTCGCGATCATCGCCGTCAACATCACGGGCACGGTGCACATGGCCAAGCGGGTCGTTCAGCACATGGTGCGCAACGGCGACGGCAAGATCCTCATCGTGTCGTCCGTCAGCGCCACCACACCCACCCCCTTCGAGACGGTCTACGGCCCATCGAAGGCGTTTGGCTACTCCTTCGCCGAGAGCATTCGTGAAGAGCTTCGCGGCACCGGCGTCTCGGTCACCGCTCTGCTCCCCGGCGCGACGAACAGCGACTTCCACGCCAACGCGGGGATGGGCGACACCAAGTACGGCGACAACTCCTGGAAGAACGACAAGACCGAGGTGGCGCGTCAGGGGTTCGAGGCACTGATGAACGGCGAGGACCACGTCGTCGGAGGCGACGAGGCGACGAAGCAAGTTGTCATCGACAACCGGACCATCCCCGAGGCGGTCAAGGCGGCCCACCATGCCAAGGGTGCCCGGCCCAACCAACGCCGGTGAGCCGAGACGCTCGCGCCCGGCCCACTGGCATTGCTCACTCGTAGCGGAGAGCATCGATCGGGTCTTTGCGCGCGGCCCTGGCCGCGGGCTGGGTGCCGGCGACGAACGCAATGAGCATGACGAGCACGATGATCGTGGCGATCGAGGCGGGGTCGAACGCGATCAGGGTGAGCCCAGGTGGGTCGGCGAGCAATCCCGCGGAGAGTGCGCCGCTGATATCGACGCCGGCGAGGATCGCGAGCCCCGCGCCGACGGCAATGCCGAGGAAGCCGAGGAACGCGGCCTCGACGCTGAACCGGATCCCATGCCCATCGCCTTCAGGAGGCCGATCTCGCGGGTGCGTTCCTGCACGGACATGTAGAGGGTGTTCACGATGCTGAAGGTCGCGGCGAGCAAAGCGATGACCGCGAAGGCTTTGAGAACGAGCACGATCCCGTCGATGACCGTGGTGATCGTCCCGAGGTGATCGGCGATCGTGGTCCCGGTGTACCCCTTGTCGGCTAGGCGGTCCTTCAGGGTCTGGATCTCGTCGTCAGTGGCTTTCGGATCGAACCAGGCCGTGGCGGAGGCGTATCGGTCAGCATGCTCGGCGGTCAGGCCGGTGGACTGAGTGTCGAACAGTGCGTCGCTGAGGGCGTCGTTGACGAAGATGTTGGATCCTGTGGGGCTGGCGAGCGCGTCTGCTGTGACAGCCACGACTGTGGCTTCGAGCGTGTGCTGGGTGCGGTTGGCATCGGTGATGCCGATGGAGACGGTCTTGTCGATCGCGTCCTCGCCGCCGTTGAAGCCGAGAGGCTTGACGTAGGCAAGGGGCAGCGCGACCTCTTGGGTCGCAGAGTCGGGACGGGCTTGCGGCCCGTGTCAAGGACGGCGGTCTGCCGGGGATGAGGCTTCCGACGGAGGTGACCAACCGCTTGCCATCGCCCGGATGTAGCCGGGAGTGATAGTGCAGGTGGCATCGACGCTGCGAACGCCCTTGATGGCATCCAAAGTCTCGATGTCGGCGGGAGTGAGGGCGGTGACGCTTTGGCTCGCGATCCTTACCTCGCGACTCGACGGCGAGGGCCGGGCACCTGCGGCCTTCATCTGTGAGCCCGTTCTGGGTAACGCGGGCGGGGTCATCCCCCCGGATGGATACCTCGCCGGCGCGTACGATGCAGTTCGTCGTCACGGTGGCCTGGCGATCGCCGACGAGGTGCAGGTCGGTTATGGGCGATTGGGGGCCGCGTTCTGGGGGGGCTGAGATGGTGGCGTTGTCCCCGATATCATCGCGGTGGCGGAGGCGGCCGGCAACGCTTACCCCGTTGGTGCGGTGATCACCCGGCGCGAGATCGTGGACGCGCTGCGCGACGAGGGCATGTTCTTCTCCTCGGCAGGCGGCGCCCCGGCAAGCGCTATCGCCGGCAGCACCGTGCTCGACGTGATCCGCGATGAGGGACTGATGGAGAACGCGGCGGTCGTCGGGGAGCATTTGCGTCGACGACTGGCCGACCTCGCACAGCAGCATCCTCTGATCGGGGCCGTCCACGGGCGAGGGCTCTATCTCGGCGTCGAGCTGGTCCGTAACCGGGGGACCCTCGAGCCCGCAGACCGGGAGACCGCGTGGGTGTGTGAGCGCCTATTGGAGCTCGGCGTGATCATGCAAGCGACCTCGGAAAGGCAGAACGTTAAGAAGGTGAAGCCGCCTCTCGTTCTGACGATCGCGGAAGCCGATGGGTTTGTCGACGCGCTGGGTCGAGCTCTGAACGAGCTTGTGCTCAGGGCCAATGTCGGCTCGGAGGAAGCAAATTAACGGTGGCCGACGGTGGGGTGATGCTGGCGGGGGACGCGCCGGCACCACCCCACCGTGAGCTGGCCTAACTGCAGGAAGAAGCCACGGTCCAGCCATTGGTCTTTCGCTTAAGGCTTGACACGGTTCCGTCGCCCTGGCCCATATACCCGAGCAAACCTGCGGAGTAGTAGGGATTGTAGGGATTGATACCGTAGCTCGTTGCGCGGCCGGCATTCTTGTGTTCCAGGTTCGTGGCAGTGATGCAGTCCGTTGAAGTCGGCGTTGGAGTTGGTGTCGCCGTGGGAGTTGGCGTCGGTCTTGTGATGGGGGTTGGCGTTGGCGTCCCGCTGCGGTCAACCCGACGATTGTTCGCAAAGAAGAACGAGGCGAGGTAAGACGGGTAATCGATGCTGTTGGCTGAAATGTAAGAGCCGCCGCTACCGGAGCCTGCAGGCCAATTGTGCCCCAGTCCGGTGTTCTGGATGACCGAGACTCGGCCTCCGTTCGAGTCGCTGTACAAGGTGCCGCTGCCTTGGGTATTGGTGCCCGGCAGTCCGGAGAGCGAGAACGTCGTCTTGGCGGAAGCACCATAGATGTTGGCCATGACCTCGCCGTTCAGTGTGTCGTATCCCGGGGCGACAGTCGCGTCGTTGCTGCCGTAGATGACCGACGTCAGCTGTGTCTGGAAGGACGCGCTGTCAGACCCGGCGAAGTTCGTGCAGGTAGATGCCGCCGCTGCAGCGGTCGTCGCGACGCTCCCGATCTGTGATGAGCTGGTCCCGACTGTCGGGCCGGCGTTGATGCCGATGCCCGCGAAAATCCTGGGGAAAAGGCAACCCATGACCATCGTCTCGCCGCCGCCCGATGACAGACCCGAGATGTAGACCTGGTTGCGGTCAATCCCGAGAGTCGTCCGCCCGATCAGGGTGGTGGCGAGGTCAAGGAGATTGTCGTCGTGACGGGTAGGGGCCGTCGAGCTGTGGCTGTTGTCGTAATAGTCCCAGCATCCTGCAATCACACCGCCGCTCGGTGCGTCCGGGAGCGCGATGATCATTCCGGTGCGATCGGCCGTTGCGGCCCAGTTTCCGTTGTCCTGCAGGTTCTGGGCCTTCTGGAGACAACCGTGCAGATTGATCATCAGGGCGCGCCCGACCCCGAGCGTGCCCGCGGTTGCTGGTGTGTAGATCCGCACGGACATTCCTGCGATCGTTTCAGTTGCCCAGGTGCCTGTCGCGGCACGAGCGGGAGTTCCGGCGATGACTATGGAAAGTGTGATCGCTGAGGCGACCGCCGTGAGCAAGGCCAGTGGCGCCGCCCGGCGGCGCCTCCGGGCCTGTTGATGGTTGTTCATCGCTATCGTCATTCGGGAACCTCCTTGTTCCGTCTGGACGTCGTCGTCGACGTCCGTGTGCGCAGGGAGTCCGGGCCCTCTTCCGAGGATGGGAGCCTTCCCGCAATGGTGACCTCAGTATTCGCCTCCGTCCGGCACGGATCGATCCGAAATATCGCACCGGGCGGTGTGCAATATTGCACACGGGAGAGTGTCGGTTGGGAGCGAGTGTGGAATGGTCTCAAAGCGCTGATGCGACCTCCGTTGTGGCCGTGCCCGCTGGAGGACGCTTTGGCCCAGCGCGCCGATCCAGCGCGCATCTGCCTCAACGGAGTGACACGTCCTTGGGGCTACCGGTACTTCCTACGACAACTCCGAGCAAGGCGATGGCACCCCCGAGGGCTTTGAGTGGCTCCCACGGTTCGCCGAGTGCTACGGCAAAGAGGTAGCCAAGGGCGGGAATTGCTGCGGTGGCGAGGGCGGATGCGGCAGCAGGGAGCTTCGCCGCCGCATATGTGTACAGCAGAAGGGTCGGAATCGTGATCCCGCAGGCGAGCAGGAGGACGGGGAGCGCATCAGTAGGTGTCGGAGGAAGGCCGGCTCGCCCCGAAGCGATCTCCCACGCGACCCAGGGGAGCATGAGGAGCGCGCCCCAGCTGGCCGTTACCGCCGCGACCACCAGGGGGTCTCTCCGGTCCCCGCGGGACTTTCGGAGCAGGAGTGCGTATGAGGCGTAGGCGGTGACGGCTGCGGCATTCAGAACCACCCCGAGATCGAACCGCCATTGGGCTGCGGCGATCAGTGCAACGCCGGCCACGGCGACCGTCAGCCCCGCGAGCGTGGGCAGAGAGGGTCGTTCTCCCAGGAGGCCCCAGCCGCCGAAAGCGATGAGGACTGGGAGTAGTGCTCCAAGGAGCGCTGCGGTCCCGGGGGTCGTATAGAGCAGGCCAACGCTTGATAGCGCGTAATAGAGAGTGATTCCTGACGCGGCCAAGATGACCATGTCGAACCGACACCACGCCTCGCGAAACCCCGGGCGCCGGTAGGTCAGAACGACGAGAACGGCCGCCGCGATGCCGAACCTCATCGTTGTGATCACGGCGACGGATCCGCTGGCGTGCAGCGCCCACGACGTGGCAGGGTAGCCCGCGGACCACAGCGCCACCGCGGCGGCAAGCGCGATAGCGGGACGTTGCGTCAGAGGCACCGCACGAAACTACTAGCGTCGTCACCACACGATGGAACACCGAGATTGCGGGCGGCAACCATTCTGATGAACATACGCAAAACGCGCCATACATGGCCGGCTCCGCCCGCCTGAGGGTCGTGTCAACGGGGCGCGTGCTGAGTCCCAGGTAGTGTCTTCAGCGGAACCGTCCGACCGAGAATTCGTTCAGCGGCCCGATGCCCTGAGAGGAGCGCTCCGTGAACCGTCGCCGGTTCGGCACCGTACGTGGCCTCTCCGGCGAAGTGCAGTACGTCGGCTACGGGCTCGGCAATCGCATCGTGGTCGTCATGGGAAGCGCCGACCGCGATGTAGGAGTAGGAGCCGCGGCTAAACTCGTCGGCGCCCCAGCGAGTGATCCAATGCGCCACTGGCGACGGTACCGCGTCGCCGTACATGCGTCGAAGCGAGGTGACCACCGAGTCGACGATGTCCTCGTCGTCCATGCTCTCGATCTCGCGTCCCCACGCTCCTCCCGCGAAGGTGAGCAGCATCGGTTCGCCGCTGATCTCGGACACGTCGTACCAGGAATGCCATGGGTGGCTCGGAGAACCGAGTTGGCGAATGGCGTAGACGCCGTCGGCCCAGAATCGTTCGGGGAAGCGGAGGAAGATCTTGTTGAAGACTCCCATGCCGATGCGTTCGATCGCGGCCGTGATCGTTTCAGGCAGGGGCGGATCAAAGTCGATGTCACCGGCTTTTAGGACGCCGAGCGGCACAGTCACTACGACGTGCGCTGCATCGAACGACTCGGACTCCGTTCGCACACGCACGCCGGCTGTCGTCCGCTCGATCGTCTTGGCGACCCGGCCAAGACGGATGTCGAGGCCCTCGGCGAGCATGCGGGGGAGGGTGTCGTAACCATCGGGGAAGACGACTTCGTCACCTTCAATGATGTCTTCGTCCAAACCGTGCGCATCGACCTCCGAGCTCTCTGCGCCGCATTGCTCTTCGGTGCGGTGGTGGAGAAATTCATGGACTTGTCGTTTTCGGGCCGCGTCCGCGTCGAAAGCGGCGACAGCACGTTCAACTGCATGCGCATAGTTGGTACCGGGAGCCGATGCAGCGATCGCGTCAGCGAGGAGCTCGTCGGCCATGCTCGCGTCCTCAAGCCACGCATCGGTACGTCGTGTATCGAGCGGCTCGTTATTCGCATCGAAGTTGCTGATCGGGCGCCCACCGGCTTGGTAGGCACCTACCGTGAACTCCAGAGTGCGGATGTTGAGCGATTCCACCAGGGGGGTCAGTGGATTGCCGATCAGGCCATGGATCCATGAGGCCCCGCGATCGACGGGGAATCCGGCATCGCGGTCGGTCCACATGCGCCCGCCGATACGGTCTCGTGCCTCGAGTATCACCACGTTCTGGCCCGCTTGTCGCAGCAGCCGTGCGGTGGTGATCCCGGCGATGCCTGCACCGATGACGACGGAGTCGGAGAGGACGCTGGTGGAGACGAGGTTCATCCCTGCGTAATAGAGGATCGCCACGACACCGATGAGCAGGGTGGAAAACGTCGGCGTCTGGGTCACGGGGTGCAGCGCCGCGAAGCGTTTGGGGAGGGCCTTGTATATGCCCATCGCGAACGTGCCGCGGGCCGTGGGGAGGATCGTCGTCTGTGACGAGGAGAGCGCCGAGACCGCGACGGCGACGACGAGGAACCATCCCATCGGGCCGAGCGCCATGCCAGCGAGACCGGAGAAGACATCGTCCGCATGGTCGGCATTGGCCAGCCCCGTGCCGGTGTCACCGATGCCGGCGTACATCATCGTGACGACCGTCACGGCTACGTAGGTGATGAGAAGGATCACCGTTGAGAGCGTCGCTGCCCGACCGGGCGTACGGCGCGGGTCTCGGGTCTCCTCGGTCAGGGCGAGGCATGTGTCCCATCCCCAATAGATGAACAGGGCCAGCAAGACCGCCTGCACCATTCCGTGGCCGTCAGCGAGGAGCGGGTTGAACCAGTCAAGAGCGGGCGCCGGGGGCTTCGGAGCATTGCCGGTGAAATAGCCGACGAGGCATCCAATGACGAAAGCGGCCATCGCAAGGTACTGGATCGCGAGCAGCACCTGCTGCATCCGCTCACCGATCTGGACGCCGCGCAGGGACACCCACATCATCACCGCGATCACAACACATCCGAACGCCGTGACCACGACCCTGTTGTCAGCGAGTGAACCGTCGCCGACGAGGCGCTGGTGCGTTTAAGGTAAGGAAGCTTGGTCGCATCCCTGACGGTGGCGGGTGGAAGGAGCGGGGGGCGATGGGCTCCACCACCGTCCGGAAGCCGACCCGCGTTGACGGCAACTTCGTGGTGTTTGGTCGCGACTGCGCTTAGTTTGTTCCGAGTACGGCGTCGACTTCGATTTCGACGAGGATGTCGGGGGCGGCGAGGGCGGTTGTGCCGATGGTGGAGGTGACGGGGAGGATGTCTCGGAAGAGCTCGCCGTGTACGGTGCCGACGGCGTCGAAGTCGGCCATGTCAGTGAGGAAGACGCGGGTGCGGACGATGTCTTGGAGTGTGGCGCCGGCTTGGGTGAGGGCGTTCTCGATGCGGGTGAAGATCTCGCGGGTCTGCTTGGCGGCGGTGTCCCCGATGCCGCCGGACGTGGTTCCTGCGACGAAGACGAGGTTCCCTACTCTCACGGCTCGTGAGTAGCCGAGGATGGGTTCGCGCGGGGAGCCGGAGGAGATGTTCTGGCGTTTGCTCATGGGAGTTTCCTTTCAGCGTGGGTCAGGAGAGGGAGTCGGCGACGGCGCGCCATCGGGTGGAGAACTCGGTTGCGCGGTCGTTTGACCATTGGGGTTCGTATGTCGTGGAGGGGGACCAATTGATGATTGCGTCGTCCAGTGAGAGTTCGGGGTTTGCTGCGCATCGGGCGAGTGCGGCGGCGCCGAGGGGCGTGGCGTGTTGGGAGGGGTAGACGTCAACCGGGATGCGCATCAAGTCGGCGACGGCTTGCATGAGGACCCTGCTCTGGGTGAGCCCGCCATCGACGCGGAGGCGTTGCAGTGGTTGGTCGAGGTCGACGGACATGGCTGCCGCGAGTTCTGCGACTTGGGCTGCGATGCCTTCGAGTACGGCGCGTACGAGGTGTTCGCTGCCGGTTGACAGTGTCATTCCGGTGAACGTTGCGGTTGCGTCGGGGCGCCACCAGGGTGCAGCCATGCCGGCGAGCGCGGGGACACAGAGGACTCCGTGTGAGTCTTCTGCGGCGACGCGGTCGAGGTCTGCTGCGGTGTCGATGAAGGTGAGTTTCTCGAGCCATTGGACGGCGGAGGCAGCGGTGTAGACCTGCCCGTCAAGGCAGTAGGTTGTCCGGCCTCCTTGCTGCCAGGCAATGGAGGAAGAGAGGGCTGCGGTGGACCGCACTGCGGTGCGTCCGGTGTTAGCGAGGAGGAACGCGCCGGTACCGAAGGTACATTTGGCTTCTCCGGGGTAGAGGCAGCGTTGTGCGACGAGTGCCGCCTGTTGGTCGACGACGAGTCCGCCAACGGCGGAGGTGCCGCCGAAGGCGCTGGTGCTGCCGGCGATCTCGTCGCAGGCGAGGATCTCCGGGAGTCGTTCCTCTTGGAGGTTGAAGAGTGCAAGGAGGTCGCGGTCCCAGTCAGCGGTGTCGATGTCGAGGACGAGGGATCGACTTGCGGTGGAAGCATCAGTGACGAACTCGCCGGTGAGTTGGTGCAGAAGCCAGGAGTCTGAGGTGGTCACGACACCGTCGGTGGTGATATTGCGTCGCAGCCAGGCCTGTTTCGGGGCGGAGAAATAGGGGTCGAGAACGAGGCCGGTGCGTTGCGCGATATCGCTGGCGTGCTCGTGGAGGTCGGTGCAGATGGACTCTGCGCGGCGGTCCTGCCAGACGATCATGTCGGAGAGGGGGCGGCCGGTGTCCGGGTCCCAGGCGAGGACCGTTTCGCCTTGGTTAGCGAGCGTGACGATGTCGATGTCGGCTTTGGCGATGTTGACAGCGACGCGTCCGGCCCGCAGGACGGAGTCGAGTATGGCGTGCGGGTCGTGTTCGACTCCGCCGCCAGGGAGGTAGGTAGGCCGTACGGAGACTTCGCTGAGGGCGAGAACGTCGCCGTCTGGACCAACGACGACAGCTTTCGTGCCGGATGTTCCTTGATCGATCGCTAGAACGGTGGTCATGGTGTGCGCCCTTCGGGTCCAGTTGGGTGCGGGCGCGATCGAACGGTGCGCCCGCACCGGGAGTCATGAGTTATCGGCTGCGTGATGGCGTGCGGTTCGCTGCCACCACGGCCCGTTGCTAGGTGCCATGCTGACCTTGGTGGTCGGGCGCAGCGGGTCGACAGCGATGCCGAGATCCGGAAGGAGCTCGGCGGCGACGTAATCGGCGATGCCGAGGGACGCGGTGAGGCCAGTGGAACGGATCGCAGCGACGTGGATGAGACGGTCATTGGCGGCGGAGCGCTCGATAATGTAGTTGCTGCCGCGGCCTGCTGGGCGCAGCCCGGCGTAACTCGCGATGGGGGTGAGGCCCTCCAGCGTCGGGAACTGTTGAACGGCTTTGCTGAGGATCTCGTCCTGCGCTTCGGGGCGCACACCCCAGTCCTTCTTGTCCTCAAGATCGACGGCTGTGGGTCCGGCGACGACTTTGCCGTCGAGGGTTGGGAAGACGAGCACGCCTTTGGTGCGTTTGGTGGGGACCGGGAGGATGATCCTGTCGAGGGTCTGCCTGTCGGGGAGTTCGAAGACGAAGAACTCTCCCTTGCGAGGGTAGATCTCGAAGGAGTCATCGCCGACCAGGCGTGCGATCTCGTCGGCGTAGAGTCCCGCGGCGTTGATCGCGGCGGAGACGGCGAAGGTCCGGCCATCGGCCAACTGGAGCGTGAGACCGTCGGTGTGAGAGGTGATCCCGGTCACCAGCGCATTCACCTCGACGGCGGCACCGGCCGCTTGCGCGGACTCGGCCAGCGCCAAGGTGAACGCGACCGGGTCGCTGACGGATTCTCCTGCCACCAGCAGTGCCCCGTCGGATTCTCTGATGGCGACCTCGACACCGTTGGCGGCGGCATTGGCGGCGAGATGGCGGATGGTGTCATTGTCCTCTTTCGTGTGGGGGACGAGTTCCGCGCCGGCGTGGATGACGGGTACGTCGAGCGCGTGGAGGACTGCAGGGCGTATGCGAGCGGCGCGCAGGATCAGGTCCGTCTCGAGCTGTCCGGGGGCAGAATCGAACCCGGTGTGTAGCACGCCGGAGTTCGTGCCGCTTGCGCCGAGCCCGAGCTCAGGTTCCGCCTCGAACAGGATCGCATCGACGCCACGATGGGCCAGCGTGTACAGCAGGGCCGACCCGACGATGCCCCCGCCGATGATGGCGATGGTGTGGGACGGGGAATGCGAACTCATGATGGGTCCTCTTTCGATAGTGGTGCCGTGCTACTTAGAAATAGTGTTGTCGTCGAACGCTCGGTCGACGTCCTGCATGTCGGGCATCGAAAGGCCCTTACGTCCGCGCGTGGCGACGAGGTAGACGAGATAGCCGATTCCGACAACCAGCATGATGCCGACGTATAGTCGCGGCTGTTCGAACGACGCATCGCGGAAGATCAGGAGCTCGTAGATCAGCCAGATGCTGGCCAGCACCAGGACCGGGATCTCCCAGCGTCCGAGCGTGAAGCCTTTGCTGGCGGGCAACGACTTGCGCTTGACAATGTAGAGAAGAACAGTGCCCGCGTAGATGATGGCGGGAAGCAACGTCGCGGCCGAGAACAGGACGAATAGCGCGTCGCTGGTGCCGCTGAAGATCGCAAGGATCGCCTGCGTGACCACAAAATAGCCGATGGTGGCAGCAACGGGGGTATGGCGATTGCGGCTGACCTTGCGGAGAAGCTGCCATGCCGGGAAACGCTCGTCACGGGACATTGCCCACACCAGACGAGTACCACTGAGCGTGATGACGAGCCCGCAGGAGAAGATCGACACGACGATCAGCACGAGCAGGATCTTCCCCACAACGGGGCCGAGCACCGACGTGATGACGGTTGCGACAGGCGTCGCCGACTTCGCAAGTTCCACGGTGTTGTCCGCGAGCGCGGTCACCGCAACGAGGAACAGCATTCCCAACACTCCGAGGGCGACGACGGCCTGGACCATGGCGCGGGGGATGACTCGCTCGGGGTTCTTGGTCTCTTCAGCGAGGTTCGCGGCGGACTCGAATCCCACGATGGTGAACGCCCCCAGAAGGAACGCCAACGGGAACGGGCCGGCGTTGCTGAGGCCGCCGAAGTCCCAGTAGGACACCTCAGCGACAGGTGCGGTCTCGAACAGGTGAGTGAAGTCAAGACGACCGATGACGGCACCCACAACGAAAAGAAGGACGGTGATGCCGACCATGCCAACGATCTGAACGGTGACAGCAACCTCGTTGACACGGTTGGTGACATTTGTACTGAGGGCGACAAGGACCGCCTGCAGCAGCATGACAACCGCCGTGATGACCCAGCAATTCGCCGGCGTGGGGGCATACCCGAACAGTTCGGGAAGAATCGTCGCAGCGATCGTGTAGTCGACGGCGACCACCACGACCACAAGAAACGCGAAAGAAATCCAGCCGGTGAGCCACCCGAGGAGGGGATTCGCGAGACGGGACACCCATTGGTAAGCGTAGCCACTGATCGGGATGCGAGCAGCGAGCGCCCCGAAAATGAGGGCGACCATCGTCTGCCCGATGACGGCGATGGGCCACGCCCAGATCCCGCGTGGACCGCTGCTATTTAGTACCGCACCGTAGGTGGTGAAGATGCCCGTCGCAATCGACACGAAGCCGAACGCAACAGCAAAGGACGCATAGAGCCCGAGCTCGCGTTTCAAGGGAGCGTCAGTCTGGGGTGGGGTCGAACTTACTGCTTCGGGAGTTGCCATGGCCTGACCTTCATTGGACGAATGCTCTTGGTATAGACCAACATGGTCTATACCAAGATACGATAGGGGTGGGGAGGTACCGTGTCAAGGGTGACTGTTGAAAAGGGGCGGGATGCCGCGCCGCGGAAGGTGGCCGAGCCCGCGTATCTCCGCATTGCGGACGCGCTGCGTGAGCGCATTGACTCGGGAGAGCTCGGTGTCAATGAACCGTTGGCGCCGGAGCGGGAACTGTGCGTCGAATGGGGTGTGAGTCGGATGACGGTCCGCCGCGCGCTGGGGGTGCTCGAGCGCGAAGGGCGAGTACACAGGGATGCGACCCGAGGGACCTACGTTTCTGAGCCGCGGGTGCGGTTACGCCTCGGCTCCTTCTCGCAAGAGGTAGTCAGGGCGGGGCGCCAGCCGGGCGCGGAGCTCTTCTGGGCAGAAGTACGCCCCGCCGACGATGAAGTAGCGTCGGGGCTCAATGTGCAGCCAGGCCACATCGTCTACGCGCTTCGGCGTCTGCGCAAGTCCGACGGTGAACCGCTCGCGGTCGAGACGACGTACTATCGTGCTGATCTCGTGCCCGGACTGCTCGACAGCGACCTCGATGGCTCCCTCTGGGATGAAATACGAGACCGCTTCGGGCTAAGGCTCGCGCGAACATCCGCCGAACTGCAGGTGGTCGTACTCGACGCGGAGAACAGTGGGTATCTCGGTGCCCGTCAGGCGACGGGAGGTCTGCAGTTGACCCGCCAGACCTTCATCGACACCGGCGAATGCCTTGAGTACGCGGTGGACGTCTATCGTGCCGATCGCGTCTCCCTCACTATCGAGCGGTCAGTCGACGACGAATGACGGACGTCTTCGACCTGGACGGGGTACTGAGCCGATCGGACACAATGGCGTCCGTCGTCTTCGATCGCCTGCGCAGAAGGCCTTGGCTCGTCGTTCCGGTGGGAATCCTCGCCCTGGCTAGCGCATGCGTGAGCAGCGGCGGCCCGCATCGGCCGCGGGTTCACCGCGCGATCGTGCATATTGCCCTGCAAGGCCTTTCACTCACCGGCTATCGATCTCTTGCCCGGCGCGTCGCGCGAAAGCTCGCTCACAGACACGGCAACACTGACCCACTTATCGTTGGCCGGGCCCGACGAACTGCTACGAACGGCGCATGTTTGATCACCACCGCAACCGAGGAGTTCCTTGCGATCTGTTACCTCGAAGAACTCGGGATCCAGGGCGCGACTCTTCACGCCTCCCGCTTCGAATTCCGCCAACACGGGCCTCGGTTCTCCTTTCACAACATCGGGCACCACAAGGCGGCCCGGCTGCCGCCTCCACTCTCCCACGGTGCCATCGACGCTCTGTATACAGACTCGTCGAGCGATCTCCCGCTCGCCAGACTGAGTCGCAACACAATCCTGATCGAACCATCCGCCCGCACCGTACGCCGCTTTCAACGCAGCGGAATCCCCTACGGCATCCGCCGGTGGCGCACGGACCTGAGAGGGGATGCCTGATCGGCTGCGGACTCGACATTGGTCACATCCGAGGGGGTCTTGCACGACGCGCCCAGAAGGCTCTGCGTCTCGCCAGAGCCAACTGCAGACGAGGACCGGCCACTGTGGAAGATGCGCTGCTGCAGGTCACCATGTCGCCGAACGGATCCCCGGCCGCGGAGTCGCTTCGAGTCGCTCCCTGCCGCGCTCTCCTGGCTGATTCTCTCGAGGAGACGGCACTCGATGACGGCAAGCGACGGCGGTTCGGCGAACGGGCCTCACGGCGGATACCGTCGGAGCATGCGCCGCCCCTTCCGCCAGGTCGATGTCTTCAGCGAAACCGCATACCGAGGCAACCCTGTCGCAGTCGTCCTCGACGCTGAGGGGATCGAGGACGAGGACCTGAGGCGCTTCTCCGTCTGGACCAATCTGTCCGAGTGCACGTTCGTACTGCCGCCGACGACACCTGACGCGGACTACCGAGTCCGCATCTTCAGCCTCGAGGCCGAACTCGCTTTCGCCGGCCACCCCACGCTCGGCACCGCGCGCGCATGGCTCGACGCGGGAGGCACGCCGACCAAGACTGACCGGATCGTTCAGGAATGCCGTGCCGGTCTCGTTCCAATCCGCATCGCCTCGGACGGCTTGCTCTCGTTCTCAGCTCCCGCTCGCACTCGAGCCGGGGCCGTTGCCCCGGACTATCTCGCAAAGGTCGCAGCGGTCCTCGGCATCGACCGAAACGATGTTGTAGATGCCGAATGGCTCGACAACGGGGCAGGATGGGTCGGCATTCTTCTCGGGGACGACGAGGCTGTTCTTAATCTCACCCCCAGCGCTGCCGCGTACCCCGGTCAGTGGGACATCGGAGTGATCGGCCCGGTTCGCAGAGCCACTGGCCCTGACAGGCCTGTGTTCGAGTTGCGGGCCTTCTTTTCTGACGGGGAGCGCACTCTCCGAGAAGACCCAGTCACGGGCAGCCTCAACGCGGCGGCCGCGGAATGGATGCTCGCCACCGGTCGTGCTGCCACCCCTTACATCGCCCGACAGGGAACGACGATGGGGCGGGAGGGACGCGTCCATATCAGTGAGGACGACGGTCGTATTTGGGTGGGCGGTCGGACATCGGTCGCGATCTCCGGCAACGTGGAGCTCTGACTGCATCGACCGCGAGACCGGCCCGGCTCTGGCTCGCGGTCGGGCTCTGGCGCTCTCTATTCGTAGCGCCGCAACACCGCCGGATCCGCGTCGCGCCGCGGGCGGCGTCCCAGGCGAGGAGCTCGAAGATTATGACAGCAGCAGCGATCCAACGAGCGCGCGACTGATCGCCGATCCTGCGAGACAGCGACTCCGGCACCGATGGGGCCTACCGAGGCACCCAATGAGGACGGCCTCGAAGCTGAACAGAGTGGCCGCGCAGGCAGAGCCCATGCCCATCGCTTGAGTGAGGCCGACTTCTCGGACGCGTTCCCTGGACAGACACGTGAAAAGTACCTACGCCCTCGGAGGCTGTAGCCGAGGAGCACGATGATCGCGAACCCGTTGAGGGCGAGGACGATCCCGCCGATGACGGTGGTGATCATCCCGAGCCGGTCGGCGATCGTGGTCCCGGTGAAGCCTCTCGTCGAAAGGCGGTCCTTGAGCGTGTGGAGCTATGTGTCGACGGTGTCGCTGAACGTGCGGGCGCGCGGTTCAGCGGGTGGTGATTGCGGCGATGAGGGCGGTGGTGGCAGAGAGGATTAGGCCGGCAAGGGTGAGGCGTTCGTAGCGGGCGGCATCGATCTTCCCGAACAGCCACCCACCCACCGAGTAGCCGGCGAGGACGGCGGCGACGAGCCAGGCGAGGCCGGGGAGGGCTGTGAACGCTCCGGCGGTGAGGAGCGCAGCGACGCTGAGCGGGAGCCGGACGAGGTTGAGCGTGACCAGGGTGTCCCGGGTGGTCGCCGGTGTGTGGCCGCGGTGGGCAAGGTAGAAGACGGTTGGTGGGCCTGCCAGCGTCGTCGCGGCGCCGAGGGTTCCGGAGAGGAGTCCGGCGAGGAGTCCCCAGTGGTGGCTGATCACGCGGGGCGGGTAGTTCCGTTGTCGCCGGGTCTGTACGCGCAGTCCGACTGCGACGATGACGGCGCCTGCAATGACGACCATCAGAACTGGTTTCGGCGCGACGACGAGCAGCAGGGTGCCGAGAGCGATCCCGGGGATGGAGCTCAGCCCGACCAGGCCGACCTCCCGCCAGTCGGGCGCCGGGCGAGACCGGCGGAGCAGAAGGATGAGCAGATCCGCCACGGTCCCGGTGACCAGAACTGTCGACACCGCGGCGGGCCCGTTGGTGAGAGCGGTGAGCACGGGCGCGCTCAGCACGGCAAAGCCGAACCCTGTCGTGGTTTGGAGCACCGCGCTCGCGAACATCACTCCCACGAGCACGGCCAGGATGACCCCTTGCTCGGGGGCGAAGAGGAAGGCGATCACGCTACTACTCTGCCGCACACCGCGAGCGGGAAGGCAGGATCCGCGGGCGCGAAGGCGAGCACCTGGGGAGGTGCGGGGCTTTCGTATTGGCCGCAGTCTGAACTGTCATCTCCTGCGATATCCGCAGCGAGCGCAGACATCGTGCGGATGTGACTACTACGTGGAGCAAGGGTCGGTTCGTCGCTCGGGCCGGACGAGGCCCCGCTCGCGCGCATGTTCTGGCAGGGGGTACCCGGCCAGGAGTTGCTCGGGGCTGGGCGGGCCTGTGTCGAGGCCGCATGTATCTCCAAGGCAGGGCACGCATATCCAAGGCAGGGATTGTGTGCCCGGACGGAGGAGAGGTTGGCCTGGACAAGTTCGTGCGGTGATCGCTTCGTGAAAGCCCAACCCACCAGTTTCGGCCTCTTCGATCGGCGGTGACGCCACCGTTGTCGACGTGACCGAATCCTGCTCGCAGTGCTCCTCTCTGCATTTCTTCTCTCGACTTCTGGCGACGCGATATGGTGGATGGATGTGCCGCACGTGGCGGGGGCCGAATCGGGACTTGTCGAGGCGTCCGCGCAAAGGCAACGGTGCAGGCAACGCCAGGTCACTGCCCGAGAGAGGCGATTGTGAGCAGGATGGCGACCATACGCGATGTTGCGGCGGCGGCGAGCGTGTCCACCGCGTCAGTGTCGCACTTCATCAACGGGACTAAGGCGCTCACCCCGGCGACGGCGGAGCGGATCCAGCAGGCCATCGACGACCTTAACTTCGTTCCCAATCGCCTCGTGAGGACCTTGCGCGGTGGGCGTCATTCAACCGTTGGGTTCGTGGTTCCGGACATGTCGAACCCGTTCTTTAGCGAGCTTGCGAGCGTCATCGAGGACGCGCTCCAGCCGTTCGGCTACTTGGTCGTGCTGTGCGACACGAAAGGGGACGTCCAGCGCGAGCACGATTACCTGCGTCGATTGGCTGAGATGCGCGTGGCCGGGGTGATCGGCGACTTCTCTGGTCGTACGGATGTGGATCTTTCGGCTCTTTCCGCGGTGGGGGCCTCGGTCGTGCTCCTCGGGGCCACAGCGGGCAAAGCGATCAGTAGCGTGAACGTGGACTCGACGGAAGCGGGGATCCTTGCGGCGGAGCATTTGCGCTCGCTCGGACACTCACAGGTCGCATTCTTAAGCGCGCCGGGTGGCGAGCGGATCACCGATGCGCGTTGGCATGCGCTCCTCGACGTCTTCGGTCGCAACCTCGGTGGGGAGAACGCGGTCGTTCATCTGAAAGCCGCCGGGCGACGCGCTGCTGATCATGCGACGCTCGTTGACTCGTTGCTGTCCCTGGCGCCGCGCCCGACAGCGGTGGTCGGGGCGAACGATTATCTCGCGCTTACGGTACTGCACAGTCTGCTGCGGCGCGGTGTGGACGTGCCGAACGACATGTCGGTCATGGGTTTCGATGATATTCCCGCAGCAGCCTTGTCCTACGTGGCGTTGACGACCGTGCGGGCGCCGGCAGAGGAGATGGGCAGAACTGCGGTGGAGATGCTCCTCAGGGCGATTCGTCGCGAGATCCCTCATCCCGAGCACGCGGAGCTACCGTCTCAACTGATCGTGCGTGACTCGACGACCGCACCCGGTCAAGTCAACTGATACCAATCCAAGGCGAGTCAGCGCCCCGACGTACCACGATGGATCGACTGCTCCCGCGGCAGGCAACACCTGCTTGCGCAGAAGAACGATGCCCGCTAACGTTTGGTTAAACATTTCACCGCATCGTGATTCGAAGGAGAACACATGTCACCCGCCCGTCTTGTTCGTGCGGCAACGGCCGCCGCGATCGCTCTGGCGATCGGTGTCACCGCAGCGGGGTGCTCGACTCAAGCGCCCACGACGGAGAAGGCCACAAAACTCACGGTCTGGGGATTCACGCCCACGGACTCAGTTTCTGCTGCCCTGAAGACGTACGAGAAGGAATCGGGTACCAAGGTCGATTACGTCGTCATCCCCGCTCCCTTCGAGCCCACCCTGCTCGCGAAGTGGACGACGGGGGAGCGCCCCGACGTACTCATGGGCCAGCCCAACGCCGCCTTCCTCCGGAAACTGCAGGCACCCACCACCCTGGCGGACCTGTCGGACATGGACTTCGTAAAGCAACAGAAGTACGGCCTGGGGAAGACCGGCGAACTCGATGGGAAGGTGTACTCGGCGACGTTCGGGTTCCCCACCATGTTCGGGGTGCTGTACAACAAGACAGTATTCCAGCAGAACAACGTTCAGATCCCCCGAACCTACGACGAACTGCTGTCAGCCGCGAAGACGCTGAAGAGCGCAGGGGTGACGCCGATCGGATTCAGCGGCGGTGACCCCTGGACCCTGCAGATGCCCCTTTTCGGCAACCTGGTCGATCCACTCGCTGACGGTTTCATCGGCGAGGTCAACAAGAAGAAGGCCAGCTTCGAGGATGCCCCATACGTTGACGCCGTAACGCGGACGCTTGAGCTCGCCAAGGACGGATACACCAACTCGGACTTCCTTACCTTGACCTACGCGGACGCTGTCAAGCAGTTCGAAGCGGGCAAGATCGCGATGATGCCGCAGGGCTCGTGGATCGTGGACATGCTCACCGGAGACATGACGAAATACGGGTTCATTCCCTTCCCGTCCACTTCGGGCGCAGTGCTCAAGCAGTCCGGCAATGCCACCGCCATGCAGCTCCCGCTCACGGGAAACAAGGCGCAGGAAAGCGCTGCCCGCGACCTCGTTCAATACATGACCGTCGGCGAGGGGTACAAGACTTACCTGACCGCGCAAGCCGAGCCCTCCATCGTGTCCGATGTCGCTGACCCCGCCAAGGTCAACCCGATCACCGCGGAGGCTGCCAAGCTGCTCGACGGCGCGGTTCCGAGTCTCGACTCGCAGACACTCGTTTCACTGGGCGACGTTCCGACGCTGCTCAGCCAGGCGCTGGACGGTTCCCTCACACCTGCCCAGGTGGGAGCACAGGTACAGCGGAACTACGCAGAGAACGCGAGCCTTGCAGGGATCAAAGGCTGGTGAGCACTTCGTACTCGGTTGGGGCCTCAGAGCAGACCTCTGGGGCCCCGGTCCGCGCCCGATCGGGGTCGAACAGACGGCATCGGCGCCGGCAGCTCTCCGGCATCTCGCAACGAGAGCAGTGGCTATTTCTCGCGGTTCCTGTGGGGCTTTTCGTCGTGTTCTTCCTCATTCCGGCGCTGATGAACCTCGGGTTGGCGTTCACGAACTGGAGCGTCTACTCGCCGACCATCACGTTCAATGGCTTCGCCAACTTCGAGAGACTCATCGCCGACGGAACACTGTGGCGCGCGCTCCGCGTGACCTTGGTTTACGCCGTCTGCGTCGTAATCTTCACCAACCTCTTGGGGCTCGTCGCGGCATTGGCCTTAGAGAAGTCGGTGCCGTCGAACGCGCCTCTGCGTGCGCTGATCTTCGTGCCGGTACTAATGTCGCCCCTCGCCGCGGGATATATCTTCCAGGGGCTTCTCTCCAGCGACGGAGTGCTCAATCAGCTGCTTAGCGCGGTCACCGGAACGGAGTGGACCACCCCATGGCTTGGAAGCACCACCTGGGCAATCGTGATAATCGCGGCCATCCAGGCATGGAAGACATTCGGTATGTGTGCGTTGTTCTACATCGCCGGACTGTCGACCGTTCCCGAAGAGTTGAAGGACGCAGCCAGGATCGACGGAGCCAACTTCTGGCAGACGTTTTGGCGCGTCCGATGGCCGCTCATGGCCCCTGCGGCGACCATCAATGTCTCACTCACTCTCATTGCAGGGCTCGGCACGGCGGACTATGTACTCGCCACGACGGCAGGTGGTCCAGCCGGGTCCACCCAGGTGCTCAACATGCTGGTGTTCCTTCAGTTCGGTAACGGTGCATTTGGGCAAGCCTCGTCGATGACTCTCGTGCTGTTCGTAATCGTCCTCCTTATCGCTGTCCCCCTGATCATCGGAATGCGTAGAAGGGAGATGGAAGGTTGAGTCTCCAAAGTCGACGATCCCAGCGCAATGACATCATCCGACTCTCCACTTCTTGGGTGTTCGTGCTAGCCCTTGTCGGCCTACCGCTGTACGTCATGATCCTCACGACGATGAAGCCGGCCTCACAGGCCCACACGGTGAACCTCAATTGGCCGACCGAGAACGCCTTCTGGGCGAACCTCGGGACCGTCCTTACCGAGGGCGAAACGGTCCGGTCCTTCTTCAACAGCGTGCTGATAGCCGTACCAACAGTTGCGCTTGCGCTACTCACCGGTGCTCTCGCCGCTTGGGTTATCGCCAGGGGACGACGCGTTGGCACGCAAATGATCTATTACCTCCTTCTGGCGGGGGTCATGCTCCCTCCAGCCATGATCGCGAGCGTGAAGCTCCTTCAATCCATCGGCCTCTACAACACGGTGCCCGGACTGATCCTGTTTCAGGTGGGAGTGGGACTCGGCGGAATCGTCTTCTTGATGACTGGCTTCGTCCGAGGCATTCCCTATGAGGTCGAGGAAGCGGCCCGAATCGACGGCGCATCTTCGCTGCGCATCTTCATTTCGATCATCCTTCCGTCAATGCGTCCCGTTCTCCTCACGGTGGGCATCACCAACATGCTGGCGGTATGGAACGAGTTCTTCACCGTCTTCTTCCTCCTCCCAAACCCCGCGTTCGCCACTCTGCCGCTCGGCCTATACAAATTCGCGGCAGCGAACGAGTATCAACTCAACTGGAACCTCATTTTCATGCAGATCCTTCTCGTCAGTCTCCCCATGATGATCGTCTATCTCTTTGCCCAGAAGCGGATCCTCTCAGGCCTGCTCGCGGGGGCTGGAAAGTGATGAGCCCGGCCGAGAACGATTCCGCTCGCCCACTCGTTCTCGCGTATTACTTCCCCAACTGGCATCGCGATGAGCGGAACTCAGAGTGGTTCACACCGGATTGGGATGAATGGCACCTGGTGCGAAACGCGAAGCCACGGTTTCCCGGCCACCGTCAACCCCGCGTCCCCGCCCTCGGCTACTTCGATGAGGCCTCGCCCGGTGTCGCGGAGATGCAGATCGCACTCGCGTCAACCTATGGTGTCGACGGCTTCTTGATCGACTACTACTGGTACGACGATGGCCCCTACCTTCAGCGCGCACTTGACGAAGGGATCATGCAGGCGCGCAACCGCGGGGACGTGCGCTTCGCACTGATGTGGGCGAATCACCAGCTTCTGGACATCTTCCCCGCCCCAGATCGTTCGCCCGATAGATTAAAGAACGGCGCGATCGGGCGTGAGGCCTTCGAAGCGATGGTCCACCACATCATCACTGAGTATTTCTCGTCGCCCAACTACCTCACGATCGACGGCTGCCCCTGGTTCTCGCTCTATGAGGTGGGTACTTTCGTCAGCGGAATGGGGGGACTTCAGCAAGCGAGCGATGCTCTGGAATGGTTCCGACAGCAGGTTATCGCCGCGGGGTTCCCGGGACTGCATCTGGATCTGCTTGTCTGGGGCTTCGGAGTTCTTCCTGAGGCCGTCACCGTAGATGATGACGCGGATATTGTGCGTGCACTCACCGCAGACTCCGCTTCTTCGTACGTGTGGATTCACCATGCTGACATGGCGGACTTCCCGTTTCCACAGGCGTCGGCACAAGCTCTCCGGGAGGCCGCATTCGCGGACTATGAGAGGCTCGCAGCCTCTCTTGAGGTGCCGTTCTATCCGAACGTGACAGTGGGCTGGGACTCATCTCCCCGGGTGGCCCAGAGCGCACCGTTTGCGCATGGCGACTATCCGCGAACTCCGGTATGGGATCAGACGCCTCAGGAGTTTGCCGAGGGACTGCGGCGCGCACAGGAGTTCCTGCGCGAGCACGCGCCGCGCAACCCCATCGTGACGATCAACGCATGGAATGAGTGGACCGAGGGATCCTCGTTGCTCCCCGACCGCGACCACGGCCTGGCGTACCTCGAAGCAATCCGTGAAGTATTCGGAGAGCCGCGCCCGTTGGATGTCGCGAACCTGGCGGACGAGACGATTCCGCCCTCCACGATTGATAGTCCCGTTCGAGAGGTCCGATGATGAGTGATACTTCGTCCCAATCTTCGCCGCTCCTCGGAGCCGCATCTAGACAGGAAGGCGGGCGCAGGACGCCACTTCGCGTGCGGACTCGCCAGGACCTCGCACAGTTGGCTGACCAGTCCCTGCTCGCGTTGCGCCCGTGGGCCACACCAGGACATGCAAGGTTCGATCTCCCTGGCCCTGTGAGCAAGGCTGGCCTCAGGGCCAGTGGCCTTGAGGGCTTCGCGCGCTCGTTCTTGGCCGTTGGCTTCTTGGCGGCGGGAGGCGATTCCGATCGCTCGAACCACGCCGAATGGTACGCGGAGGGTCTTGCCGCTGGTGTCAATCCGGCTGCAAGTGAGCACTGGTTGCCGCTTGACCGCGAACATCAGAATTGTGTTGAAGCCGCGGCGATCGCCATCGCCCTGCACGAGTCTCGTACCCAGATCTGGGATCGGTTGTCGCCGCTGGTGCAGGAGCAGACCGTGGAGTGGCTGGCAGGATCGTCGCGGGCATGGTACCCAGAAAGCAACTGGCAGTGGTTCCACAATGTGACGCAGGCGTTCCTGCGCTCTGTCGGTGGCCCCTACGACCAAAGTCAGATCGACCAACACCTCGACTATCTCGACTCATGCTACGCCGGCGACGGCTGGTACAGCGACGGAGTGGGCGAGGGGCGATTCAGTAACATCGACTGGTACTCCGGGTGGGTGATGCAGCAGTACGCGCTGTGGTACTGCCGCATGTCCGAAGGTCAACCCGGTATCGCTGAGCGTCAGGCGGAGTACATCGAACGGCTCCGCCCGTATGTTGCGGCCGCCACTGATCTCCATGGGGCGGACGGTGCCCCGCTCTACCAGGGGCGTTCCCTCGCGTACCGGTTCGCATCGGTCGGGGCCTTGTGGACCGGTGCCGTCTTTGATGCCTCCCCAAGACCACTCGGTCAGGTGCGTCACGCCGCGATGAACACGATCGACTACTTCGTGCAGCGAGGCGCTTATGGCGCCGACGGCCTACTTCGGCTGGGCTGGCATGGGGAGTTCGTGCCCATCCGGGAGGACTACCTCAGCATGGGATCGACGTACTGGTCAAGCCTGGGGCTTGCTGGCCTTGTACTCCCGGAAGATCATCCCTTGTGGACGGAGCCGGACGTGCCGGCACCAATCGAGGTAGCGGATCAACTCACCGCTCACCCGACGATCGGCTGGCTCGTCTCAGGAACGGCTGATGACGGTATCGTCCGTGTGGTCAATCACGGCGTTGATCACTCGACTGCCCTTGCAGGGCCTGAGCGCGCTCAGTATTCGCGTTACGCATACTCCACGGTCACAGCGCCGCTACGGTCCGCGATCGGATCAGGGGACTCAGCGGTCGACAATCAAGTTGCGCTCGTCGACGCTGACGGCCGCTGGTCGCATCGCTCTCTCATCGATCGGATTTCCGTTGAGGGGAATCGAGCAGAGAGCGTCAATCATGTGCGGTTCGAGGCGCCGGATGGCTCTTTTGACGAGGGGTCAATGATTCGGACGGTGTCGGTCGTGCACGGGGCCGTTGAGGTGCGAGCAGCGAGGCTGGAGACACCGCTGGAAGGCGCGGCGGTCGTTCTATCCGGATACCCGCTCCCGCATTCCTCCACGCCAACTGCGCGAGCGAACCTTGTCAGCGAAGTAGTTGGGCTTTCCTCGGGTGCCACCGATGGCGTGTCTGACCACGACGAGGACTCGGCGTTCGGTTCTGGCGTCCGAGTGCCCTGGACCCGGTACGAGCACCCTGAGGAGGGGAGATGGTATGTCGCGGCGGTGGCGCTCGGTGAGGAGCCTTCCGTGATGCCGCACGTCGTAGAAGACAAGGGGCGCGTGGAGATCGTGTGGGCGGACGGCGTTGTCGATGTCGTCGCATGATGTGTCGCCGGGAGAGTCCGGATCTTCCATCGGGCGCGGGAAGCGTTGGAGCCTGGTTGCCTCATTCAATGGGCTGGTCTTGTGGACGCGTCGTGGAGACAACAACAATCCGATCGCGCACTCTGATCATTCTCGCTCGACAGATGTGAGATGAGAATTGATGCAAGCTGCGCAACAGAGGTACAGTCGTGCATTTCTCTTAGGGCAAGAGACCATCGCAGTGCGGGCCGATCACCATGACCTTCCTCGAGATGTCGCCGCGCATGACCACGACTTCTACGAGATTGCAATCGTGACAGCGGGTGAAGGAAGGCACCACACGGCCGGGGGAGAGGCCGTTGTTCGGGCGGGGAGTGCCTTGTTGATTCCACCGAATCAGTGGCATAGGTACTCCGAGTGCAAATCGGTTGCCGTTTACGACTGTTTCATCGGCCCAGAGGTGTTCGAACGCGAGCTAAGCCTCATCGTCGACGATACGCCGCTCATCACCGCTCTAGCTCGCGGGCCATTCCCCAGCCCTCAGCGAGTTGATCTCGACGAAGAGCGACTCGCGGTAGCCGTCAGCCAACTCGATGCACTCGGGGATACATTCCGCGGTGCACGACTAACCGCGCTGGCCCATCTCCTCATGCTGATCGATGTCCTGGCCGAGACCTGGGCGCCGACCGGTCCGTGCTCACGACGTTCCGCTGGACATCTACATCCTGCAGTCGCGGAAGCCGCGACGTTGCTCGAGACGTCGCCGCAGTTTCCATGGACCCTCGCGGAGCTCGCGGCGACTGTGAACGTTGAACGCACGCACCTCGTCCGACTTTTCCAGAAGGAACTCGGAACCCCGCCAATCGCCTATATGCGTCAGCTGCGACAGCAAGCGGCTGCCCGACTCCTCGTCCAGACCCGCTTACCGATTTCGGAGATCGGCACTCAAGTCGGATGGGACGATCCGGCGCACTTCGCACGTCAGTTCAAGGCGTCGTTCGGGTTGAGCCCCTCAGCCTATCGAGGGCGCGCACGGTCAGGCGCCTCAGCCCATCGATAAGAGTCCGCTGCCGCCCCCGCGGCGTCCATAAGTCAGACAGAGAGGTCGAAAATGCCGGATGAGTCGACGAAGCGCCCTCGCGTCGCCGTGATCATGGGAGAGGAGCACTGGCGAGCCCAGTTCACACCAGAGCTCCGCCGACGCCTCGGTGAAGCGGCGAATCTCACCGCGCCAGTGCAGGTGAACTCGCTGAGCGATCCTGCGCTGGCGGGACAGCTCGCGGATATTGAGTTCCTGATCACCGGATGGGGTGCAATGCCCCTGAGTAGCGACGCGCTCGACAAGATGCCGCGGCTCCGCGGTCTTCTCCACAGCGCCGGTAGCGTACGGGGCTTAGTGACCAGTGATTTCTGGGAGCGCGGAATCACCGTGTCTACCAGCGCGGACCTTAACGCCGACCCGGTCGCGGAGTTCACGCTCGCATCGATCATCATGGCGGGCAAGAAGGCCCCATTTCTTGCCGCGGAACTCCGCGCCGAAGCCGCGAAGGATCCGCGCAGCGCCGTTGGTCCGGGTTGCATGGGGAATGCGCGACGGACCATCGGTATCGTCGGCTTCTCTCGAATCGGACGCCGGGTGCTCCACCTCGTCAGTCAGACGCTGCACGAGACCACCTGTCTGGTCATGGATCCGTTCGCCGACCGGCGGGAGGTAGCGGAGGCGGGCGCGCATTTGGTCTCGATGGAGGAGATGCTCGCACGCGCCGACATCCTCACTCTGCATGCCCCCCTGCTCCCGTCAACGCGACACATGATCGGGCCGCGGGAACTCGCCTTGCTCTCAGACGGGGTGACCATCATCAACACGGCTCGTGGAGCGCTGATCGATGAAGAGGCGCTGGAAGGCGAGCTCGTTTCGGGGCGGCTCTCTGCCATTCTCGACGTCACAGAGCCGGAACCGCTGCCGCCCACGTCACCCCTCTACGGACTGACGAACGTCTTCATCACCCCGCACATCGCGGGGGCATTGGGAACCGAGACCCAGCGGATGGCCTCGGCGGCGTTGGATGAACTGGAGCGGCTCAGTTCTGACCAGCCGCTGGAGCGAGAACTGACGCGGCAGCAATACGAGGTAAGTGCTTGACCCAGCCATCAGACGACCTCACCTCTAAGGACATGCACAGATGACTAATCCTCTCGATGACGCGGATTTCCTGACCGCACCCGCTCCGCGCGATTGCGCAATCCGCTTCTTTCGTGAAGTGATGCCGGACCGCCCGCGGGACGAGATCCAGGCCGCTGAGCTCATCGCCACAGCTCTCGGAATCTACGAGGCGACGATCGACGGGAAGCCGATCTCGTCATCGGTCCTGGATCCGGGCTGGAGCTCATACGAGTGGCGGCTCCCATACCAGACCTGGGATGTCACGGACCTGGTGCGGGAGGGCGTTGGTCCGATGCGGTTCGAACTGCACCTCGGCAACGGCTGGTATCGGGGGAACCTCGGGTTCGAGGGGGCGAACATCAACTACGGCGACCGGATTGGGGTCTGCGCGGCGCTCCGCATTACATACGCTGATGGATCCCTGCAGACGGTCCTAACCTCGGAGGACTGGTCTGCGCGGGAATCTGAAACAGTGCGGAACTCGCTATACCACGGTCAGACGATTGACGCACGGCTCCGCGGCGCCGGCACGGAGTTACCGGTTGAGATACTCGACGTCGATCGCGCCCGACTCTTCGCCCAGATCAGCCCTTCTGTTGTTCGGCACGAGAGCATCCGTCCGGTGAGAGTCAATTGGACGCCTTCTGACGACGTACTCGTGGACTTTGGCCAGAACCTCGTCGGGTGGGTCCGCATGCGCGTGCGCGGTCCACGGGGAACGAGAGTCATCATCCGCCACGCTGAAGTCCTCGAGAATGATGAGCTCGGAACACGACCGCTGCGGGCTGCACAGGCTACCGACGTGTTCGTGCTGTCGGGTGAGGACGATGTCTTCGAGCCAACGTTCACCTTCCACGGTTTCCGTTACGCCGAGATACAGGGGTGGCCGGGCGAGCTCGACCCCGACCAGCTCGAGGCAGTGGTGGTGCATTCCGAGCTTCACCGCACGGGATCTTTTGAGTGCTCGGACCTGCTCATCAATCGCCTGGTCGAGAACGTCGTGTGGGGGCAGCGGGGAAATTTCCTGAGCGTGCCGACCGACTGCCCCCAACGAGACGAGCGGCTGGGGTGGACGGGCGACATCGCAGCGTTCGCGCCCTCCGCGGCCTTCTTCTATGACGTCGCTGATTTCCTCGACGACTGGCTGCGCGACCTCCGGATGGAGGCTGAGCACACCGAAGGGAGGTTCGTGCCAGTCGTCGTTCCTGATGCCCTCAAGTACGCGCACTATGACGGAGACTTCTCGTTTCCGGAGATCGGACCGACCGCCATCTGGGGCGACGCGGCCGTCTGGGTGCCGGAGGCACTGTGGCGCGCATATGGAGACCGGGAGCGTCTAGCTGCGCACTATCCGGCGATGGTGTTGCATTTGGAGTCTGTTCGGCGGATGTTGTCTCCCGATGGGCTGTGGGAGCGTGGGTTTCAGTTCGGGGATTGGCTCGACCCGGATGCGCCCCCAGAGAACGCGGCCGCGGCGAAGGCCGATCCCCATGTCGTGGCCACGGCGTGCCTCTATCGATCCGCCTCCTTCGCGGCAGAGGCGGCAACAATCCTGGGACTTGAGGACGACGCCTCTCAGTGGACGGACCTCGCTCAGACGACGCGGCGCGCGTTCCAAGAGCACTATTTGAGGGACGGGAGGATTCAATCCGACTGCACCACCGTCTACGCCTTGGCGATTCACTTCGGCCTGCTCGATGAGACTGATCGCGCGCAAGCCGGTGAACGACTAGCTGAACTCGTTCGAGTGAGCCGGTACCGGGTAACAACAGGGTTCGCGGGCACACCTTTCGTGACATGGGCGTTGTCGGAGACCGGGCATATTGACGAGGCGTATCGGCTGCTGCTTGAACGCGAGTGCCCGTCCTGGCTCTACCCGGTCACGATGGGCGCAACCACGGTCTGGGAACGCTGGGACTCCATGCTTCCCGACGGAACGATCAACCCAGGTGAGATGACCAGTTTCAACCACTACGCGCTCGGTGCAGTCGCAGACTGGATCTTTCAGGTCGTCGGCGGGATCCGCCCGTTGGAACCAGGCTACGGCCGCATTCTCATCCAGCCGAGGCCGGGACCAGGAATCACCTGGGCGAGCGCTCACTACACTTCGCGAGCCGGCGACATCGATGTCTCATGGACGCTAGACGATGGCAGCTTTGCGCTGGTCACGACGATCCCCGACGGGGGCCTGGCAAAGATCGTCCTTCCAAACGGCACGACCCACCATGTCACTGGCGGAACGCACCGGTTCACTCAAAGCTTGTCGTCCCTCGCTGAACCGGGCTGACTCTCGTACCTATGGAGAACCGTGAACCGTCCCCGTCGTCTCTGTCTGACGACTGTGATCCCGTCGACCATATTGTCCGCTCGAATCCTGTCGCCGCCCCGACCGCGAACACCAACCCAAGAACACTTCAAGGAGCGCCCTATGTCGATGACAAGCGAAACCTGCCGCGCCCCCGCGCCGACAGCACGAATGCAAGCACGCGACGGTGGGGTGGTTCTCCGTCATGGTGACGGCAAGCATGGCGACCGATTCGGAGCGCGAGACGTGTGGGTCTTCACCGATGGAGACCAATACCTCATGCACTACGACGCGGCGGGCGACCACGGCTGGCTCGCCGCCCTGGCAACAAGCCCGGACGGGGTCCATTGGACGAAGCACGGCCCGGTTCTGGATCTGGGCCACCTCGGGGCCCAGGACAGCGGCTCGGCAAGCTACGGAACCACCTACTTCGACGGCCGGAACTGGCACATGTTCTATTTGGGGACACCGAACGTACTAGACGATGGCTTCCGTACACCTGCGTTCCCGTACATGACGATGAAAGCCGAGGGAGCTTCCGCTTGAGGCCCCTGGCGGAAGCGGCCCGACATAACGCCCTTCCTAGCGGCGGACGGCACATGGTACGACGACACAGCCAGCCCGGGCGCGGTGGTTCAAACTGAAGAGGGGTACGTGATGCTCTTCAGCGCTGCCACGACCGCCGTAGACGGCCGCGTGTGGCGAACACTCGGGACCGCTCGCACAGACGACCTTTCCGATGCATGGACCGTCGACCCACATCCCTTGCTACCGCTCACGGAGCAGATCGAAAACTCATCCCTATACTTTGAGGAATCCACGGGCACCTGGTTTCTCTTCACCAATCACATCGCCGAACTAGCGCCCGAAATGTCAGCACCACATGGCTACTCGCGCGAGTACACCGATGCCATCTGGGTCTACTGGGCGCCGGACCTTTCTTCCTTCACCCCCGCGAACAAAGCGATCGTGGTCGATACGACAGTCGCAGAGTGGTCTCCTTTGGTTGTTGGCCTTCCTAGTGTGCTCCGTATCGGAGAGCGACTCGCGGTGTACTACGACGGATCGAGCAAAGTCTCAATCAGCCATGGCCGACGGGATGTGGGAGTGGCATGGCTCGACCTGCCACTCCGAGTACCCGAAGGGGCGACTCAAGACTGAAGTCGCCTGCTTAAGGCGTGTCGCACGGACTGGGCGTAGTAGATGCCGGCCTGGCGAGGACCCCGGTCTCGGAGGAGGGCTCATAGTCCGGATCCCGGTGCTGCGGGAAGAACCCGAGCCCGCTCCGGCGAGGCTCGCACGGACGCGCTGGCGGAGACCCCGGCGAACATCGAGGCTCCGGGTCGCCCGTTGCTCCCGCCCGCGCCGATCGTCGCGGGGACGTACCGGAACACTCCTGTGCGGCTTCTGCCCGCGCCGCCCGCCGCGCACGCACCGGCGCCCGACTGGCACGGCCTCGAAGCACGGATCGCGCGCATCGCGACCTGATCCCGTGGTGCGGGTGACGGCCGGAGCGTGACCTCGTGCGCGCCGCGGAGCCCGCCGCCCGGTCAGCCGCGCGGCGCCCAGCGCGTCGGCGGGTGCGTGCGGCGCACGAGCCTCCGCAGCTCTTCGAGGGTCGCATCGTCGCCGAACACCCCCGCGGCTCGCGCCTGCACGAGCAGGTTCCCGAGTGCGGTGGCCTCGACGGGGCCGGCCAGCACCGGAAGGCCCGTGCGGTCGGCCGTCGCCTGGCAGAGCAGCCGGTTGAGGGATCCGCCGCCGATGAGGTCGATCGTCTCGACCGCGATGCCGGTGAGTGCGGACGCCGTCGACACGGCATCCGCGAACGCCTGCGCGATCGACTCCACGATCATGCGCACGAACGGCGCCCGTGCGGACGGCGGCTCGGTCCCGGTCGCCCGGAGGGCCGCCGCGATGCGCGCGGGCATGTCGCCGGGGCTGCTCAGCGACGGGTCGTTGGCGTCGAACAGCGGCACGTCCGGGGGGACGGTGGCGGCGGCGTCGAGCAGTTCCGAGAGGTCGATCGGCGTGCCGTCCTCGCCCTCCCAGGCGCGCACGGTCTCGCTGAGCAGCCACAGCCCCGTCACGTTGTGCAGGAATCGGATCCGCCCGTCGACGCCGAGCTCGTGGGTGAACCCGGCTGTGCGGGCGGCCTCCGTGAGCACCGGCTCGGTGAGCTCGAGACCGACCAGACCCCAGGTGCCGCAGGAGATGTACGCCGTGGACCGGGAAGCGAGAGGGGCGGCGGCGACTGCGGAGGCCGTGTCGTGCGAGCCGACGGCGACGACGGTCAGATCCGCGCCGATCCGTGCGGCGACGTCGGGGAGCAGCCGTCCGATCCGCGCGCCGGGGTCGATGAGCGGAGGCATCAGGGCGGGACGTATCCCGATCCGCTCGGCGAGCTCCTGATCCCACTCCCGGTCGCGCACGCCGAGGAGCCCGGTCGTCGAGGCGTTGGTGCGCTCGGCGACGCGCGCCCCGGTGAGGCGATGCGCGAGCAGGTCGGGCACGAGCAGCAGGGTGTCGGCGTCGGCGGCCCGCTCGTCGGCGGCGAGCTGATACAGCGAGGTGAAAGCCAGGAACTGCAGGCCGTTGCGGGCGTACAGGTCGCCGAACGGGATCCGCGCATGCACGGCCTCCACGCCGCGGGCCGTGCGCGCGTCCCGGTAGTGGAACGGCTCGGCGAGGAGCGCATCGTCGCGGAGGAGGCCGTAGTCGACGGCCCACGTGTCGATGCCGATGCTCTCGATCGCGGGTTCCCGGCGCACGGCCTCGGCG
>NZ_JYIT01000073.1 GCF_000956545.1 Microbacterium azadirachtae | reverse complement strand
GCCGCCGCGGTCGCCCCGACGAGGACGCCCTGGCATGAGCGGGTCGCCGGCGCCGCGGGACGAGGCGGCGGACGGATCCGGCCGCGGCCGGCGGGATGTGCGGGGCGAGCAGCCCCGACATCGCCACCGCGAACTGGGACCACGTCGCGATCTGCTCGTCGAGCAGCCCCTTGCCGTGCCCGGTGATCGCGTAGTACTTGCGGTGCGGGCCGCCGTCGGACGGCACGACGTAGCTGGACAGGGCGCCGGCGGAGTAGAGCCGACGGAGCGTGCCGTAGACCGATGCGTCCCCGACGTCGCCGATCCCGGATTCGCGGAGGCGGCGCACGATGTCGTACCCGTATCCGTCCTCGTCGCGCACGACCGCGAGCACGGCCAGATCCAGCACTCCCTTGAGCAGCTGCGTGGTGTCCATTCACCCTCCTCCGCAGCCGCGATCGACTGCGTTGCTCTGCACGCTACCACGCAACGCACAGTAGTGCGGGTAGCGCGTCATCATCGACGCTGCGCCGTGTCGGGCAGCGCCTGTGCGCCTGGTCGAACGGCGGGACGGAGGTCGCCCTGAGGCGTGTCTAGCCCTGAGCCTGGAGGCGGAGCCCCGCCAGGAGCAGGTCGAGCCCCCCGAGGAACTGGTCGCGGTCGTCGTGGCCGTCGAACTCGTCGAGGATGTGGTGGATGAACGGGAAATCGGCCGCATCGAGGGCACGCCACTGCGCGGCAGCCGAGGCCATGTACTCCTCGCGGCTCACCTCGCCCGACACCACGGCGGCGGGCGGCTCCTGCCCGAGATCGGCGGCGGTGCCGATCACGTAGCCCACGACCGCCGAGGTGGCGTGGAAGGTCTGGCGCGGCGTGAGATCCAGTCGCATCACGTGCTCCCCGATCCGCTCGTAGAGCTGCAGGGAGTGGATCTGGCTGGTCGTGTCGCGGAGGGCGTAGGCGCCGAGCCACGGGCGGTCGACGATCGCGTCGAACATGGTGAGCGCGATGGTGCGGATGTCCTCGATCGGATCCCCGCCGCCGACGTCCGCCGTCGCCTCGAGCACGCCGGCGAGCACCGAGTCCGCGGCGAGGTCGAGCAGCTCGTCGCGTCCGGACACGTACCAGTAGACGCTCGCGACGCCGCCGCCCAGCCGCGTGGCCAGTGCGCGGATGGTCAGCCCCTGTGCGCCGGACTCGTCCAGGATCTCGACCGCGCCGGCGAGCACCGACTCCAGGGAGTGGGAAGCGCGGGAGCGCGTGCGCGGACCGCGCGGCCGCACGGGCCCGTCGCTCTGCTGCGGTGTGGATGCCATGGCTCCATCCCACCATGACGGGCGGCTCTGCGCGGGAGGCGCTTGCACATCATCGAACATCGTTCTATTCTATCGAACGACGTTCGGTGACCGAACGCTGTTCGATTCACCTTCTCGATTCGGAGGAATCGCCCATGACTCCCGCACCCGCGCCCGCGCTCGCCCGCGCACGCACCTACCCGTCCCTGCGGGCCGCCTGGATCCCGCTCGCCGCTCTCTGCCTCGCGTTCTTCGTCGAGATGGTCGACAACACCCTTCTTTCGATCGCGCTGCCGACCATCGGTCGCGAGCTCGGAGGCGACACGACCTCGCTGCAGTGGATCACGGGCGCCTATTCGCTCACGTTCGGCGGCCTGCTGCTGACCGCCGGCTCGATCGCCGACCGCTTCGGCCGACGCCGGGTGCTGCAGATCGGACTCGGCCTGTTCGGGCTGATCAGTCTCGCCGTGCTGCTCATCACCTCCACCGGAGAGCTCATCGTGCTGCGCGCCGCGCTCGGCGTCGCCGCAGCGGCGATGGCCCCGATCACCAACTCGCTGGTCTTCCGGCTGTTCGACGACGAGAAGCTGCGGATGCGCGCCATCACGCTCATGATGGTCGTCGGGATGTCCGGCTTCGTCCTCGGCCCGCTCCTGGGCGGCACGATGCTCACGCATCTGCCCTGGCAGTGGCTGCTGCTCGTGAACGCGCCCATCGCGCTGATCGCCGCCGCGGGCGTCCGCTTCGGCGTTCCCGCCGACTCGGCCGACGGCCTCACCACGGACCGGCTCGACCTCCCGGGCGCCGCGCTCAGCATCCTCACGATCGGGCTCGCATGCTACGTGCTCACGAGCGGCATCGAGAACGGATGGGCATCGCCCCTCACCCTCGCGATCGCGGTCGGCGCCGTGGTCTCGCTCGTGCTGTTCATCGTCCGCGAACGGAGGGCGGCCTCGCCGATGCTCGACCTGTCGCTGTTCCGCCAGGGAACCGTGCGGGGCGCGGCCATCGCCCAGATCGGGACCTCCGTCGCGATGGCGGGCGTGATGTTCGCCCTGATCCTGCACTTCCAGTACGCGTGGGGCTGGTCGCCGCTGCAGGCGGGACTGGCCAATCTGCCGCTCATCGCCACGATGATCCTCGCCACGCCCCTCACCGAGTGGCTCGTGCGCCGGTGCGGGCACCGAATCGCGTGCCTCATCGGAGCGGGACTGCTCGCGGCGGGCCTCGGGCTCATGGCCTGGGCCGTCCAGCAGGACTATGTGGCGATCGCCGTCGCGATGGTCGTGATGACGGCGGGCCTGCGCACGGTCATGACGATCTGCGCCGTCGCGCTGGTCGGCGCCCTGCCCGAGAACCGCACGTCGATGGGCGCCGCCATGAACGACACCGCGCAGGAGCTGGGCACCAGCGTCGGCACGGCCGTCGTCGGCACGCTCATCGCGGCGCTCGTGACGGTGTCGCTTCCCACCGGGGGATGGGCTCCCGCGCTGGTCGCCTCGTTCTTCCACGGTGAGCAGGCGGTGTTCATCCTGCTCGCCGTGGCGGTGGGGGTCATCTCGGGCGTCGGCGCGCTCACCCTCACCGACGCGCGCACGGTCGACGAGCACGCCCCCGAGGAGCAGGAGCACGTGCCCGCGGTCTGACGCGGAGGCCTGTCTCCGATCCCGGCGCTGCGGCGCGCCCGTCGCCGTACACTGGATCCACTCCGTCGCCGACGATCGGAGACCTCGTGTCCTCGCCCTGGCAGCCCTCCCGCGATCCTGCCCCCGCCGCCTCGCGCCTGCTCATCGAGCGCGCACACGAGGAGCTCGTGGCCGGGAACGTCGAGGACGGGCGCCTGCAGAACGTGCGCTCGCTCGTGCGCGAGTCGTGGGAGCGGTCGTGGCGGCAACGCGTCGGCGCCGAGGGACTGCCGCCGCTCGACTTCACCCTCGAGGCCCTCGACGCCTACCGGCTCGCCCACCCTCTCGCGGGGGCGATGGACACCATCCGTTCGCTGCTGCTTCCGGGATCCGCAGAGGACTCCGGCGTGATCGTCGCCGTCGGCGACCATGCCGGACGCCTGTTGTGGGTCGAAGGCGACCTGAACCAGCGGATCCTGTCCGGAGAGATGGGCTTCGTCGAGGGCGCGAACTGGTCGGAGCGCTCGGTCGGCACCTCCGCCCCCGGCACGGCCCTCGAGCTCGGCGCCTCGGTGCAGATCCACGGGGCCGAGCACTACAACCGTCTGGTGCAGCCCTGGTCGTGCACGGCCGCGCCCGTGTTCGACCCGGAGGACCGTCGCATCCTCGGGGTGATCGATGTCACCGGCGGCCCGGAGGCGGCCAGCCCCCAGGCCCGCATGCTCGTCGACGCCACCGCGCGCGCCGTCGAGGCGGAGCTGCTCGTCGCACGCCTGCGGGCCCGTGCCGAGCCCGTTGCCCCCGCCGCTACGCCGCACCGGAGGCAGGCCCCGGACCGCGCCGCGCTGCGGGTGCTCGGCCGGGACCGGGCCCGGCTCGAGGTGGCCGGGGAGGAGGGAGAGCGGTTCGTCGAGCTCAGCGCACGCCACGCGGAGATCCTGCTGCTGCTCGCGGTGCACCGTCAGGGGCTCAGCGCCGACCGGCTCGCCGAGCTCGTGTACGGGGAGGGTTCGTCGGCGGACACGCTGCGCCCGGAGATGGTGCGCCTGCGCAAGGTCCTGGAGCGGATCTGGCCGGCGCTCGTGCCGGAGTCGCGTCCGTACCGGCTGAGTGTTCCGCTGGAGACCGATGCGCAGGACGTGCTGTCCCTGCTCGATCGCGGGGCCCACCGGGTGGCGTTGAGCGCGTACCGCGGACCCGTGCTGCCCGACTCGACGGCGCCGGGCGTGGAGGAGTACCGCGAGTCGGTACGCTCCACCCTGCGCGAGACGATGCGCACCGAGGCGAGCGTCGACGTGCTGCTGAGCTACGCCGAGATCCCCGAGGGCGCCGACGACGCGGAGATCCTGCGGCTGTGCCTGGAGCTCCTGCCGGCGCGCTCGCCGAAGCGCGCGGGCCTGGTGAGCCGCATCGAACGGCTCGAGCAGGCCTGACGCTCCCTCTATTTGCGTCAAACCGTGGGTTCCGGCCCCCGAATCCCACGGTTTGACGCAAACAGACGGAAGGGGGGAGGGGCGCGCGGGGTGCAACCCGATGCAACGTGACGCACGGGGGTGCAACGTGCGCGCGCCTACCGTCGAGGCACATCCACCCGCGCGGCATCGGAGCCGCGGTACGTCGAAGGAGACGCGATGACCATCATCGAGGAGAGCGTGTCGACCGCCTACGCGGCCCCCGGCCAGCCGGGCGCGCTCGCGAACTACCGCCCGAGGTACGGGCACTACATCGGCGGCGAGTTCGTCGAACCCGTCAAGGGCCAGTACTTCGAGAACATCAGCCCCGTGAACGGCAAGCCGTTCACCGAGGTCGGCCGCGGCACGAGCGAGGACATCGACCGCGCGGTCGACGTGGCCTGGAAGGCGTTCGCGAGCTGGGGCAAGACCAGCCCCGCGGAGCGGGCGAACATCCTGAACCGGATCGCCGACCGTATCGAGCAGAACCTCGAGGTCATCGCGATCGCCGAGACGTGGGAGAACGGCAAGCCGGTGCGCGAGACGCTCGCCGCCGACATCCCCCTCGCCGTCGACCACTTCCGCTACTTCGCCGGCGTGCTGCGCGCCCAGGAGGGCGGCATCAGCCAGCTCGACGAGAACACCGTCGCGTACCACTTCCACGAGCCGCTCGGAGTGGTCGGCCAGATCATCCCGTGGAACTTCCCGCTGCTGATGGCCACCTGGAAGCTCGCACCGGCGCTCGCCGCGGGCAACTGCGTCGTGATCAAGCCCGCCGAGCAGACACCGGCGTCGATCCTCTTCCTGTTCGACATCATCGGCGACCTGCTTCCGGCCGGCGTCGTGAACATCGTCAACGGCTTCGGCATCGAGGCCGGCGCACCGCTCGCGCAGCACAAGCGGATCCGCAAGGTCGCCTTCACCGGAGAGACCACCACGGGTCGCCTGATCATGCAGTACGCGTCGCAGAACCTCATCCCGGTGACCCTCGAGCTCGGCGGAAAGAGCCCGAACGTCTTCTTCGAGGACGTCGCGAGCTCCACGTCCGACCCGTACTACGACAAGGCGCTCGAGGGCTTCACGATGTTCGCGCTCAACCAGGGCGAGGTCTGCACCTGCCCGTCCCGCGCACTCATCCAGCGCTCGATCTACGACGGCTTCCTCGCCGACGGACTCGAGCGGGTGAAGAAGGTCGTGCAGGGGAATCCGCTGGATCTCACCACGATGATCGGCGCACAGGCCTCCAACGATCAGCTCGAGAAGATCCTCAGCTACATCGACATCGGCACGCAGGGCGGCGCGCGTCTGCTCACGGGCGGTGAGCGCGTCGACCTCGGCGGCGACCTCAGCGAGGGCTACTACGTGGCGCCGACGGTGTTCGAGGGCACGAACGACATGCGGATCTTCCAGGAGGAGATCTTCGGGCCGGTGCTGTCGGTGACGAGCTTCGCCGACTTCGACGATGCGATCTCGATCGCGAACGACACGCTCTACGGCCTCGGCGCGGGCGTGTGGAGCCGCAGCGGCGACACCGCCTACCGTGCGGGCCGGGCGATCGAGGCCGGCCGCGTCTGGACCAACACGTATCACCAGTACCCCGCGCACGCGGCTTTCGGCGGTTACAAGCAGTCCGGCGTCGGCCGGGAGAACCACAAGATGATGCTGGACCACTACCAGCAGACGAAGAACCTCCTGGTCTCCTACGCCGAAGGCCCGATGGGCTTCTTCTGATCCGGATCCGACGAACGGGCGGGCACCCCACGCAGGTGCCCGCCCGCATGACGAGAGGAGCGGCGATGCTCGAATTCCACCGCGTCGACGTCTCACCGGAGGCGGCGGCGCTGCTGCGTGCGCTGACCGCGCAGCACGGCCCGCTGATGTTCCACCAGTCCGGCGGATGCTGCGACGGCTCCGCGCCCATGTGCTACCCGGTGGGCATGTTCCTCACCGGACCGGGGGACGTGCTGCTCGGCGATCTCGACGTCGGCGTCGAGGAATCCGTGCCCGTATACATGTCCGCGTCGCAGTTCGAGTACTGGAAGTACACGCACCTCACGATCGACGTCGTCGACGGACGCGGATCCGGATTCAGCGTCGAGTCGCCGACCGGCAAGAGGTTCCTCACGCGCTCGCGGATGCTCGATCAGTCCGAGCTCGAGCACTTCGCGCTGGCCTGATCGCGCATCCCCGGTTCGCTATACCCAATACGTGAAGTGATACAGCCCGTCGCCGCGAAGTTCGCAGTTCTGCGCGATCTGATATCCGCTCTTCGCGAACTGTCGTTGGTCTGCCTGGCAGCCGCTCAGCGAGGTGTATCCGCCCGATCCGACCTGCGTGGCCGCAGAAGCGCTGGGCGCCACGGCCAGCGTCAGTGCCGCCGCGAGCACAACTCCTCCAGCCGCTGAAGCGAAATAGTTCTTCTTCATGTGGACTCCTCCGGTTTCGTTCATTGACGAACGTCTCCGGCCCCGATGCCGGAGAACCTTGAGGCTACCCCGCTCGAACGGCTCGCCGCAGGATTTGCGCCAACCCAGGTCACGGCTCGGCCTCGGATCTCCCGAGAAAAGCGCAGGCGTGCATACAATCGGGTGTCCCGTGCGCCGTGAACCCCGACGGCCATGGATGTTGCGGCCGCGCTGAACTGCGGCCACGGAACCGATACAGAGGTGTATATGTCATTCCACAGCACTCGAGGTCGTCTCGGCCTCGCCATCGGCGCGCTCGGCGCCACAGCCCTCGTCCTCGCGGGCTGCGCGACGAGCAGCACGGGTGGCGGCGGCTCGACCGGAGGATCCGGCGGCAGCACGATCACGGTCGGCACCACCGACAAGATCACGTTCCTCGACCCGGCCGGCTCATACGACAACGGCTCGTTCGCGGTGATGAACCAGGTCTATCCGTTCCTGATGAACAGCAAGTACGGCACGGCCGAGGTCACCCCGGACATCGCCGAGTCGGCCGAGTTCACCTCGCCGACCGAGTACACGGTCAAGCTCAAGAAGGGCCTGAAGTTCGCCAACGGCGACCCGCTGACCTCGGCCTCGGTGAAGTTCTCCTTCGACCGCCAGCTCAAGATCAACGATCCCGCGGGTCCCGCGGTGCTGTTGAGCAACCTCGCGAGCACCGCGGCACCGGACCCGACCACGGTCGTCTTCACGCTGAAGAACGGAAACGACCAGATCTGGCCGCTCATCCTCTCCAGCCCGGCGGCTCCCATCGTCGACGAGAAGGTCTTCTCGGCCGACAAGGTCACCGATGACGACACGATCGTCAAGGGCAAGGCCTTCGCGGGTCAGTACGAGATCACCGACTACAAGAAGAACCAGCTCATCTCCTACAAGCCGTACGCCGGCTACCAGGGCGAGCTGGGCAAGGCCGCCAACAGCCAGGTCAACGTCAAGTACTTCGCGGACGCGTCGAACCTCAAGCTCGCGATCGGCAACGGCGACATCGACGTGGCGTTCCGCAGCCTGTCCGCCACCGACACCGCCGACCTCTCCAAGAACAAGAAGGTCAAGCTCGTCGAGGGCCCCGGCGGCGAGATCCGCTACATCGTCTTCAACTTCAACACGATGCCCTTCGGCGCGACCACTCCCGAGGCCGACCCGGCCAAGGCGCAGGCCGTGCGCCAGGCGGCGGCCGACCTCGTCGACCGCGCGGCGATCGCGAAGGACGTCTACAAGGACACCTACAGCCCGCTGTACTCCTTCGTCGCGGACGGCATGTCCGGGGCGACGGCCCCGCTGAAGTCGATGTACGGCGACGGCAACGGCGGTCCGTCGCTCGACAAGGCGAAGAAGGTCCTGTCGGACGCGGGCGTCACCGGCCCGATCACACTGAACCTCCAGTACAACGGCGACCACTACGGCCCGTCCTCGGGTGACGAGTACGCCGCGATCAAGGCCCAGCTCGAGCAGGGCGGCCTGTTCACCGTCAACCTGCAGAGCACGGAGTGGACGCAGTACTCCAAGGATCGCGTCGCCGATGTGTACCCGGCCTACCAGCTCGGCTGGTTCCCGGACTACTCCGACGCCGACAACTACCTGTCGCCGTTCTTCACGACGGACAACTTCCTGAAGAACCACTACGACAACAGCGCGGTCAACGACCTCATCGTGAAGTCGCAGACCGAGACCGACAAGGACAAGCGCATGGCGGATCTGGCTCAGATCCAGGACATGGTCGCGAAGGACCTGTCGACCCTGCCGCTGCTCCAGGGCAAGCAGATCGCGGTCACGGGCGCCGATGTCAAGGGTGCGACCCTCGACGCCTCCTTCAAGTTCCGCTACGCGCCGCTGAGCAAGTAGCGCATCCTCAGACGGGGCACCGCCGCACACGCGACGGTGCCCCGTCCTCGTCCGGGCGCAGCGCAGCGCCCACCCTCCTCACGAAGGTTCTCCATGTCCGTTGACGCCCTCGCCGCAGACCCCGTGGCGACGCGCCCCGCCTCCTCCGGAGGAGGACTGTGGCGCTATATCCTGATCCGCCTGGTGCTGATCATCCCGACCGTCCTCATCCTGGTCACCCTGGTCTTCTTCCTGATGCGGATCACCGGCGATCCCATCACTGCCGCCCTCGGCGGCCGCCTTCCTCCCGACCAGCTCGCCGCGCGCGTGCACCAGGCGGGCTACGACCGGCCCGTCCTCATCCAGTACTTCGAGTACCTGGGCAAGATCCTGCAGGGCGACTTCGGCACGACCATCACCGACGGCCAGCCCGTCACGCAGGTGCTGCTGACCTACGGATCCGCCACGCTCGAACTCGCGATCTACGCGCTCATCGTCGCGTTCGCGGTGTCGATCCCCCTGGGCCTTGTCGCCGCGCACCGCCGCGACAAGTGGCAGGACGCCTCGCTGCGGATCATGGCGATCCTCGCGTACGCGACCCCGATCTTCTTCGTCGGCCTGCTCCTCAAGCTCGTCTTCTCGGTGTGGCTGGGCTGGATGCCCGTCTCGGGCCGGGCCAGCACCCAGACCGAGCTGCTCATGAGCGGGGTGAACACCCCCACCGGCATCTACCTGCTCGATGCGATCCGGCTCGGCAACGGACCGGCCATCGGCGACGTGCTGTGGCACGCGATCCTGCCCGCCCTCGCCCTCGGGCTGCTGACGGCCGGCATCTTCCTGCGCCTGATCCGCACCAACGTGATCGGCACCCTCGGGCAGCAGTACGTCACCTCGGGTCGCTCCCGCGGCGTGAGCGAGTACCGCCTGGTCACGAAGCACGCGTTCCGGCCCGCGCTCATCCCGATCATCACGGTGATGGGCCTGCAGATCGCACTGCTGCTCTCCGGCGCGATCCTCACCGAGACCACCTTCGAATGGAAGGGCATCGGCTTCATGCTGAGCGAGTACCTCAAGGCCCGCGACTTCGTGGCCGTGCAGGGCATCGTCGTCATGATCGCCGTGATCGTCGCCGTGACCAACTTCATCGTCGACATCGTCGCCGCCATGATCGACCCGAGGGTGAGGTACTGAGATGGCTGCCGGAAACCCCTCCGAGCCCGTGGTCGACCGCGACCTGCCCACGCCCAAGACCGAGGTGCTCGCCGCCCAGGCGCCGCGCAAGCGCCGCTGGAGCGAGCGGATCCCCGTGGTCTCCCAGCTGCGTCAGAGCGTCGGCCTGCAGCGCGGCATGCTCGTCACCGGTCTCGTCATCACGGCCGTGTTCGTGCTGACCGCGATCCTCGCCCCGCTGATCGCGCCCTACTCGTGGGCGCAGCAGGCCGTCAACGGAGTGAAGTTCGGCACGCAGCAGCCGCCGAGCGCCACCAACATCCTCGGCACGACGGTCAGCGGCTTCGACGTGTTCTCGCGCGTGATCTGGGGGTCCCAGACCGCGCTGCTCGTGATCCTCGCCGCGATCGCCTGCTCGATCTTCATCGGCATCGCGCTCGGCCTGCTCTCCGGCTACTTCGGCGGCTGGCTCGACCGCACGCTCGTCGTGCTCGCCGACGCGATCTACGCCTTCCCGTCGCTGCTGCTCGCGATCGTCATGTCGATCGTGATCAGCCACGGCCAGTCGAACCTGTGGTCGGGCATCATGGCCACCGCCCTGTCGATCACCGTGGTGTTCGTGCCGCAGTACTTCCGCGTCATCCGCGCCGAGGTGGTGCGCGTGCGCGCCGAGCCGTTCGTCGAGTCGGCGAAGGTGATCGGCGTCCCGACCACCCGGATCCTGATCCGCCACGTGCTGCGCAACTCCACCCGTTCGCTGCCCGTCGTCATCACGCTGAACGCCTCGGAGGCGCTGCTGACCCTCGCGGGTCTCGGCTTCCTCGGCTTCGGCATCGAAGCGACCTCCGCGGCGGAGTGGGGCTACGACCTGAACCGCGCCATCGCGGACGTCACCAGCGGGATCTGGTGGACGTCCATCTTCCCCGGCCTCGCGATCGTGCTGGTGGTGCTCGGCATCACCCTCGTCGGCGAGAGCCTGAACGACCTGAGCGATCCGCGACTGCGCACGCGTCGTCGCGCGGGAGGTGCGGCATGACCGGCACGACCAACACCATCGGCCTGCGCGACGTCGCGGAGATCCGCGACCTGAAGGTGCGGTTCGCGACCGACGGCGAGCCCGTCGACGCCGTGAAGGGCATCGATATCCGGGCTCACGCGGGCGAGGTGCTCGCGATCGTCGGCGAGTCCGGATCCGGCAAGACCGTCACCGCCAACGCCCTGCTCGGGCTCCTGCCGGAGACGGCGACCATGTCGGGCGCGGTGATCGTGCGCGGCCGCGGCGGCGAGACCGACGTCGTGCACGCCTCGCCCGCCAAGCTGCGCGCGATGCGCGGACGCGATGCGGCGATGGTCTTCCAGGAGCCGTCGACGGCGCTGAACCCCGTCTACACCGTGGGGTGGCAGATCGCGGAGGGCCTGCGGGCCCATGCCGACGGACGCCTCTCCACGAAGGAGGCGAAGGCGAAGGCCGTCGAGATCCTCCGCAAGGTGGGGATCCCGGATCCGGACCGGCGCGTCGACGACTACCCGCACCAGTTCTCCGGCGGGCAGAAGCAGCGCATCGTCATCGCGATGGCGCTCGTGCTCAACGCCGGGCTCATCATCGCCGACGAGCCGACGACCGCTCTGGACGTGACCGTGCAGGCCGAGATCCTCGAGCTCCTGCGGGCGTGCCGCGACGAGTTCGGCGCGACCATCGTGCTGATCACGCACAACATGGGCGTGGTCGCCGATCTCGCAGACCGCGTCGTGGTGATGCTGCGCGGCGACATCGTCGAGCAGGCGCCGGTGCGGGAGCTCTTCGCGAACCCGCAGCAGGACTACACCCGCGAGCTGCTCGCCGCCGTGCCGCACGTCGGTCAGGGCAAGTCCGCGCTCGTCGCGACTTCGTCGCCGTCGGCGTCCTCGCTCGAAGACCGCTCCGCGCCGGAGCCGGCCGCGGGCAGCCTCATCGTCGCGCGGGCGTGCGAGATCGGCTACCCGGGACGGTTCGGCCGCGGCGGCGTCGTCGCCGTGAAGGGCGTCGACTTCCACGTCGGTCCCGGCGAGGTCGTCGGCCTGGTCGGCGAGTCCGGATCGGGCAAGACCACGATCGGCCGCGCCGTCGTCGGCCTCACCACCGTGGTCGGCGGGTCGCTGCAGGTGCTCGGACAGGAGATGAAGGGCGTGAAGCAGCGCCAGCTCGCGCCTCTCCGCCCGGAGATCGGGTTCGTCTTCCAGGATCCGGCCACGAGCTTCAACCCGCTGCTGTCGATCGCGGAGTGCATCGCCGAGCCGCTCATCGTGCACGGCAAGGCGTCCAGCGTCGCCGCGGCGCGGGCCAAGGTGGACGAGCTGCTCGACGCGGTGCGCCTGCCGACGAACTTCGGCGACCGCTACCCGCACGAGCTCTCCGGCGGGCAGCGCCAGCGCGCCTCGCTGGCCCGCGCACTCGCACTGGATCCGAAGCTGCTCATCGCCGACGAGCCCACCAGCGCACTGGACGTGTCGGTGCAGGCCAAGGTGCTCGAGCTGTTCGTGCAGCTGCAGGCCGAGCTCGGCTTCGCGTCGCTGTTCATCAGCCACGACCTCGCCGTGATCGACGCCGTCGCCGATCGCATCATCGTGCTGCAGCGCGGCCGGATCCAGGAGCAGGGCACGACCGCCCAGGTGCTGAAGGATCCGACCCACGCCTACACCCGGGAGCTGCTGGCCGCACTCCCGGTGCCGGATCCGGTGGAGCAGGCCGAGCGGCGCGCACTCTGGCAGGCCGTGCGCCGCGGCTGAGCGGCCCGCCCCCGGGCGCTCGCCGCTCCGGCGCAAGGGCGCTCGTCCCTCCGGCGCAAGATGGAAAACGTCGCTGCGACTCGTCTCGCAGCGACGTTTTCCATCTTCAGTCAGCGACCTCGCGGATCTCGAGATGGATCTCGTCGTTCCGCGGGTGTTGCGCGCGACGTTTTCCATCTCGACGGGATTCGAGCGCGCTGGATCCGGCCTCGTCGTCAGTGCGCGAACATCACGCGGAACACGACCCAGCCCACGGCGGCCGCGCCGAACACCAGCACCGACGCCCACGGGAACGTGCGCTTCAGACGGCGGCCCTCCGGTGCCACGCCGGGCGGAGGAGCCCAGGGGCGGCCCGGCTCGCCGGGCGTCGGCGTGACCGGGCCGCCGGCGAAGCGCGCGGGTGCCGGGTCGGACGCCGCGCCCAGGCGCTCGTCTCGCCAGCGCGCCCACTGCTCGAGCTTCGCGATGACCGCCCCGACCGTGCCGAACATCTGCGCCCACACGGCCGGATCCAGTGTGGTGACCTGCCGGTTCTGCGCGTAGAGGAACAGCCAGTCGTCGACGATCTCGACGTCGAACGCCGAGGCGCTGTCCAGGAAGCGGGCCATGATGTCGGGGGTGAAGAGGTACAGCGCGTCGCGCTCGTAACCCTCGGGGCAGTACAGGGCGAAGGAGCGGTCGAAGTCGCCCTCGAGGGACAGCCGCTGGTGGCGCTGGTACGCCGCGGGCAGGTTGGAGCCGAAGAGGCCGTTGTTGGACTGCGCGTCGAGCACGATGTTCGGCAGCGGAACGTCGAGCTTGATCGCGATGTAGCCCCACTCGTGCGTCTGGCTCTCCTTGCCGGACCCGGTGGTGTACCGGTAGTTCGCGAACTCCGCGAAGCGCGGCGAGGTGCCGCGCACCAGATCGGTGGACTCGCGCCCGTGTCCGAGCGAGAAGATCATGCCGGGCAGCTGCGGATCCGCGAGCCGCGGCAGATAGCTCATGCCGTTCGAAGAGGCGAAGTCGGCAAGGCGATAGCCGCGCACGAGCAGGCGGTTCCACCAGGCGATCCCGCCCCACACGGCGAGGCCCACGATGACGAGCATCAGCAGCGGCATCACGATCCCGCCCGACGAGCCCAGCAGCACCGACAGGAACACCCCGACGACGCCGAAGCCGACGAACGCGATGAAGAGCGCGATGACGATGAACAGCACGATCTGGCCGGTGCGCGGACCCACGCCGCTGGCCCTCGCCTCGCGTGCCCAGGCCGTGAGCCGAGCGCGGTCGACGGGGGCGGTCAGGGCGCGGGCGTCGAAAGCGGCGGTGCTGCCGGGCGATGGAGTGCTCACCCTCCCACGCTATTGCGGGAGCGCGGATTCCACAGCGGTGAATGCGGCCCGAGGCCCGTCAGGCGTTCACGGTATCCGCGTCCCACTGCAGGTTCGCGCCCTCCGGGATGGGGAGCGCCTCGAGGCGGTCGTCGGCGCAGAGCGCGGCGACGAGGGCTTCGGATCCGCCCACGATCGTCGAGTCGAAGTCGATCTCGCTGACCAGGATCCAGGCGTGGTCCGCCGGCCAGATCAGGCTCGGGTGCTGCGCGCTCGGCGGGAACCCGTGCTGCTCCGCGACGGTGTCCCGCCACGGCACGCGCAGCGGCCAGTCCGCGTCCGCGAAGACCCGCGGCGGCACGGCGAACAGCACATGGCTGCGCTGCGGAAGCTCGAGACGAGCGCCCTCGGAGATCTCGCGGGAGAGGATCCCGTCCTGCCAGGGCGCCTTCTGGTACGGCTTGTTGAACGGGTCGTGGATGCTCTCGGCGAGCATCGCCGCGTGCGCCTCGGCGGGATCGTCGGTGAAGGTCATGAAGGTCCGCCCGGTCGTGCCGTAGCCGCCGGTGAGACCGCCCCAGCCCTCCCAGAGCCCGGCCACCCCGTCGTCCGGCGTCGTCGTGTGCGCGGCGAGGTGCGTGGCCACCCGGGCCAGCGCCGCGGGCGGGAGCTCTCCCTCGAAGGGTGCGGTGAACTCCCGGCCGTCGGGGGAGCGGCGCCGGCGCCAGTCCTCGCCCTCGGGCGTCCGCACGATCCGGTTCCACTGGGCGAGCGGATGCAGCACCGTGCCGAACGCCGCGGCGGTATCCGCCCAGGTCGCCGCGTCGTCGCGGAGCCCGACGAGGGCCTGCTCCTCCTCGTCCTCCGTCATCGCACGCAGCTCGTCGATCGTCGGAACGACGCCGGCGGTCACGCTGCGCACCCCGGCGGGATGGAGGATCCGGGCGTACGCCGCGAATCCGCGCGGCACGACGTCGTGCATCGTGTCGACGCCGGGATCCAGACGGTCCCGGATCCAGTCTCCGACCTCGACGTCATCCACCCAGCGCATGCCGCCAGGCTAACCCGCCGGGTCGATGTTCGTCGTCGGCCTCAGTCCTTCTTCGCGATGATCGTGAAGGTGCACGGCACGAGGTCGCGCTCGCCCTCGGGCCAGACGTAGTCGCCGCCGGCCTCGGTCATCCGCGGCGAGAACCGCCACGGCAGGCTGCGGCCCTCCTCCATCCTCAGGATGCGCAGGCCCGCGCCGATGAGCGCGTTCACGACCTCCGAGATCGGGTGCGGCCACTCATAGGTGCGGGTGTGCGTGACCGTGCCGTCGCCGACGTACGTGCCGGCCTCGTCCCACGCCTGGGCCGACCCGTCGCCGAAGTACGGGTAGCGCAGCACGAGCTCGTCCCGCGTCTCATCGAGCCCGTAGAGCACGGGGTGGCCGTCGCGGATGTAGAACAGCCCGCCGGCGCGCAGGAGACCGGCGATCTGCGCCGCCCAGCGATCGAGGTCGTCGAGCCAGGTGATCGTGCCGATGCTGGTGTAGACCAGGTCGAAGTCTCCGGACACGGCGGCGCGGGCGTCGAGCACGTCGGTCTGCACCCAGGTGGCCGACAGGCCCAGGCGTGCGGCGAGGGCCGTCGCCGCGTCGAGGGCCGGCCCGGAGAAGTCGACGCCGGTGACGCGGGCGCCGAGCCGTGCGAGCGAGAGGGTGTCGGTGCCGATGTGGCACTGCAGGTGGCAGACGTCGAGCCCGTCGAGTCCGTCCGCCAAGAACGGTGCGAGGGCGGCCGCGTCGGTGCGCACCACATCGGAGAGGTGCGCGGGATCGTCGAAGGCGTCCAGCCCGTACGCCTCGACGTGCAGCACCGCGCGCTCGTCCCAGTTCTCCCGGTTCGCCTCGCGCGCCGGCTCCCAATCGATCTCGACCTGATCCATGCCGGTCACGCTACCGAGGTTCCCGCGCCGATTCGGCGCATTCAGCCGGATCCGCTAAGCTGTACCGGTTGCCTGGGTGAATCATGCCCGGGCACGTGCACAACACCCTCCTGCTTCCGGGAAAGTCCCGGAAGCCGTTCTAGTCCGAAGGAGGTGGGTAAGTGACGCACCAGTACGAGCTCATGGTCATTCTGACCCCCGAGCTGGACGAGCGCCAGGTTGCCCCCAACCTCGACAAGTTCCTGAAGGTCATCACCGCTGATGGTGGCTCGATTGACAAGGTCGACATCTGGGGCAAGCGCCGTTTCGCCTACGAGATCAACAAGAAGACCGAGGGCATCTACGCCGTCGTGAACTTCACCGCGACCAGCGAGGCCACCAACGAGCTGGACCGCCAGCTGAACCTGTCGGAGCTCGTGTTCCGCACCAAGGTTCTGCGTGCCGAAGAGGCGCAGGCGATGGTCGCCGCCGAGGCCAAGCGTGCCGAGGAGAAGGCCGCCCGCAAGCCCAAGGTCGCGAAGGCCTAAGGCATCATGGCCGGCGAGACCGTCATCACCGTGGTGGGAAACCTCACCGCCGACCCCGAGCTGCGCTACACGCAGAACGGGCTGCCGGTGGCGAACTTCACCATCGCCTCGACGCCGCGCACCTTCGACCGCCAGGCGAACGAGTGGAAGGACGGCGAAGCGCTGTTCCTCCGCGCGTCCGTGTGGCGCGAGTTCGCCGAGCACGTGGCGGGATCCCTGACGAAGGGCATGCGGGTCATCGCATCCGGACGCCTGCGTCAGCGCTCCTACCAGGACCGCGAAGGCAACAACCGCACCGCGATCGAGCTGGAGGTCGACGAGATCGGCCCCTCGCTCCGCTACGCGACCGCCCAGGTCACCCGCGCCGCCTCGAACGGCGGCGGCGGGAACTTCTCCGGCGGCCAGCAGGGCGGCGGGCGCCCGCAGCAGCGCGACAACGACGAGCCGTGGTCGACCCCCGGCTCCTCGAGCGCTGACGCGTGGAGCACTCCCGGCAGCTTCGGAGACGACACGCCCTTCTGAGCGTCGTCCCCGGACACAACAGATTCCGGATCCTGACGGATCCGAAAAACAATTCTCGTAAGGAAGACTCATGGCTGGAAAGTCGAGCGGCGACCGCCGCAAGCCGCGGAAGGGCGCGAAGAACGCCGCCCCCGCGAAGTCCATCCGCGTGGGTGTCATCGACTACAAGGACGTCGCGACCCTCCGCAAGTTCATCTCGGAGCGTGGAAAGATCCGCGCCCGTCGCATCACCGGTGTGTCCGTGCAGGAGCAGCGCCTGATCGCCAAGGCGATCAAGAACGCGCGCGAGATGGCTCTCCTGCCCTACGCCGGCGCTGGCCGTTAAGGAGCACCGACATGGCAAAGCTGATTCTCACGAATGAGGTCGCCGGGCTCGGTAGCGCCGGTGACGTGGTCGAGGTCAAGAACGGGTACGCCCGCAACTACCTCGTTCCGCAGGGTTTCGCTGTCGCGTGGACGCGCGGTGGCGAGAAGCAGGTCGAGCAGATCCAGGCCGCCCGCAAGGCGCGTGCGATCCACGACCTCGACGACGCGGTGGCGCTGAAGAACGCCATCGAGGCCGCCAAGGTCCGCCTCGCCGTCAAGGCGGGCGCCGAGGGCCGTCTGTTCGGCTCGGTCAAGACCGCTGATGTCGCCGCCGCCGTCGAGGCCGCGGGCATCGGCGCGATCGACAAGCGCAAGGTGCACATCACCTCGCCGATCAAGTCGGTCGGCGACCACGAGGCCACCGTTCGTCTGCACGACGACGTGACCGCCGTGATCACGCTGCAGGTCGTCGCCGCCAAGTAAGGCGCGAACGCCCTGTCAGGGGCCGTCTCCTTCGGGAGGCGGCCCCTTTCGCGTGACCGGGCCGCCTTGTCCCAGGCTTCCCGGGGTCCATTGCCCCGGCATCGGAGGGTGGTTATCGTGGGGGCAAAGGTTGCACCGGCTGGGGCGTGGGCAACCGTTGACGGGGTGGGGGCCCGGCGATCTTGGGGATCGGCGCGTCGAGTCCACTCCGTGGACTTCCGCGCACCCGGACGCGTGTGATCGCACTTCGATCACGAATCTGGGGGTACGGGGGACATGTCTCCGAACAGCACGAGCGCGAAGGCGCTCCGCAAGGCCGCGTACGCAGCGGGCGCGATGTCGCTCGCCGTCGCGGGAATCCTGATCACGGTGCCGGCCGCATCCGCGGAAGACGGCACCTGCACGCCGGCACCGGCGTACGACGAGCAGGTGCTCGTCACTCCTGAGGTGCCGGGCACGCCGGGCTCGCCCGCCGTCGAGGAGGTCTGGCACTGGGGCAATTTCCAGCGCTACTCGTGGACCGGCGGTCCCGGCGGCCCGGGGGCCGGCGACATCCCGCCGGGCGACAACTGGCAGGCCAACACCGTCAGCTACGAGGGCGCCGGGCACGGGACGGATCCCGTCAACGAGATCTTCCAGGCGGGCACGCCCGGAAAGGCCGACTGGTTCTACTGGTCCGCGGACAAGATCATCGACGTCGAGGGGCAGCCGGCGGTTCCGCCGACGGAGGGCACGCCCGCCGTCTACACGACCGTGCACCACGATGCCGTGACGTGCCCTGTCACCGTGGTCACGCCGCCGACCGTGACGCCGCCCACCACTCCGGCTCCGGCCGAGGAGACCACGCACACGATTCCCGTCACGGTGCAGACCGACGGCGACACGTCGTGGATCCCGGTCGCCGCGGGCGGCCTCGGTGCGCTCGCCGCGGCCTCGCTGGCCGGGGCGGGCCTGCTTCTGCGCGGTCGTCGCAGCTGAGCATCCGTCGAGGACAGGGAGGGTCATCGTGACGCGCAGACGCCTTGCGATGACCCTTCTCGTCGTCGCGGTGCTCGCCGGCGGCGGGGCGGTCGCGCTCGCCGGCGCGGCGCGGGGGATCGGTCCCGTGCCGATGAAGCCCGCGCCGCAGGTGTCGGTGCCGGCCCCGACCCCCTTGCTGACGCCGGAGCCCGGCTCGACCGCACCGTCGACGCCCCCGCCGTCGGCGGCTCTGCAGGACATCGACGGCACCCCGGTGCACATCACCGTGCGCCATCAGGACGTGCCGCTCATCGATGCCGACATCAATCTGATCCAGCTGAACGACGACGGCTGGCTGAACCCCGATCCGGGACTCGCGGGCTGGTACGGCCCTCCGCAGTGGCAGACGATGCCGGGAAACCTGTCGGGCTACCGCGCGGTCATCGTCGGGCACAACGTGACCGGTGAGGGCCTGAAGGACGTCTTCTTCGATCTCGGGCGGGTGAAGGCGGGGGACAGCGTCGTGATCACCTATGCACTGCGCGCCGGCGGACTGGCCGCCGCGCAGTTCGACGTGGCCGCCGACGCCGTCAGCGTGCCCAAGCAGGACGTCGTCGCACAGGCGAGCACGGCGTACAGATGGGTGTGGCAGACGGACGGTCCGGAGCGCACGCTCGCGTTGTTCTCATGCGATCTCGACGCCCCGCACGTGGACGGCCACTCGGTCGACAATTGGATCGTGACCGCCACGCGCGTCTCGTAGCGGTCCTGTCGCCGGTGCGGCGCGCGGTCTGCCGGGTTAGGCTCCGGGGGTATGAGCCGCTCGATCCGTTGCTGCGTCCTCGCCGTCGCCGCTGTCGTCGGAGTCCTGCTGCTGGCGGGGTGCACGCGGCTGCCGTTCGCCGCTCCTGAGCTCACGCACCAGGTGGTGCTGCGGGTTCCCGCGGGCAAGGCCGATGCGGTCGCGAAGCAGCTCGCGCACCGGCTCGACGTCGCGGGCATCACCGAGCGGAGCATCGGCACGGACGGCGACCGTGTGGCGGTGAGCTACAACCCCCCGAAGACCGGAGGGAAAGACATCGAGGTCAGGGATGACCTGTTCCAGGCGCCCGGGGAGTTCACGATCCGCCCCGTGACAGCCGTCGGTGCGAAGGCCACGGCGTCGGACGACTGCACGAAGAGCGCGGAGACCTGCACCGTCACCACCGAGGAGCACGAGGTTCTGCAGCTCGGGCCGGCTGGCGTCGGCGACGAGGATCTCGCCTCCGCGAAGGCGGTGGAGGTGCAGAACCAGTGGGGTGTGCGGATCGACTTCACCGACGGCGGTGCGGCGGCCCTCGCCGAGCTCTCCGGGAAGCTCGCCTGCGAGGAGGATCCGGCGCTCAAGCGGATGGCGATCCTGCTCGACGGCAAGCTCCTCGCCGCCCCCACGGTGCAGCTCGAGTGCGGGCAGTCCCTGTCGACGTCGGTGGAGATCTCCGGGGGTTTCGACCGGGCCAAGGCCGAGCAGTACGCCGCCCTTCTCGGCGCCCCGCTTCCCGAGGGTGTGCAGATCGTGTCGTCGAAGCCCTAGCCCGCCCGCGCTACTGTCGAGCCGGAGGGGGAGCATGAGCGCCGACACAGAGGATCCGATCCCGTACCCGCTGCCTGCGAACTGGGACGAGCGGGGGATGGGGTTGGTGTCGCCGGTCGCGTACGCGTTCATCGCGCTCACCGCCGCCGCCCTGCTGCTGCTCGGGGTGAGCTGCGCGGTGCGGGGAGACGTGCTGTGGACCGTGTTCTGGGCGGTGTGCTTCGGGGCGCTCATGGCGGGGCTGTCGGTCTCGCGGGAGGGACCGCCGCGCCGTTCCCGCGGGCCGGCGCTGATCAACGCGGTCGCATTGACGCGGGCTGACCGCGAGCCGCCGGACTCGTGGGTGCACTTCTTCCGTCAGAACCTCGCATCGTGGGGGCTCGGGTGGGCGCTGCTGCTCGGCGGCACCGGGTCGGGCACGTTGCTCGTCGTGGCCGGGATGCGCGTCGTCGAGCGGGATGCCGGGGGCTGGCTGCTGCTGATCGTGCCGCTGGCTCTGGCGGCCGCGGTCCTGGTCCTGTGCGGGGTCATCGCGCTCGTCGCCGCGTTCCGCAGCGCCTCGTTCGGGCGGATCCCCCTCGGGATCTCGCTCGGCCGGGCGGGCTTCTCCCGTCACTACCTGGACGCGATCGAGGTCGTGCCGTGGGAGAAGATCCGGGCCGTGTCCGCCCTTGCGCGGGAGGCCGGCTCGACCGAGGGGCCGCGGCGTGTGCGCATCGAGCGCGAGGGTCGCGAGCCGTGGGATCTCGGGCTCGACGACTACACGGCTCCGCCGTGGGTCCTGTACGCCGCGCTGCGGTACTGGCAGGAGCATCCGGAGCGCCGTGGCGAGCTCAGTGGCACGGTCGCCCAGCAGCGGCTCGAGAGGTGGTGCGCGGAGGCCTCGGCCGCTGTCCCGCGCAGAACCGCGGCGCGATCCTAGGGTGACGACCATCGCGCGCTTCGGCGCAGGCTCGGCCGGTGCAGATGCTCCTTCGAGCGACGCCACTCCCGCCGAACGGCCGACTTGACAAACGGCTCCTGGCGTGGGTGTCATCCCCAAGTTGTACACATCCGCACAACCGCTCGCGAACCTTAAAGAGGGACTTTAAACGGATTCCCATCCACAGGCTGGGGAAACTAGAAAAGCCAGGTCAAGCACCATAAAAAAGTTGAGATCGAAAAGACTCCCCACAGTTATCCCCAGGCGTTCTGCACAGACTCTCCCGACTTACCCGCAATCCCTCCACAGAGTTATCCACAGGCTCTCCGCGCGTGCGGGTAGCGTGGTCCAGCAACCCGATGTCGGTGGTCCATGGTGCGATGTGCACGCGGGGAGATGAGCTCCGCGAGGCCCGATCCCGACCCGGGGATTGTCACGGCCGGCGGGGTAGGAGAAGGGGGCGCGTGTGTCGATCGCGGACATCGCGGAAGAGCGGCTCGGTGGAGAGCGCGGACCAGAGCGGACCCCTCCCCACGACATGATGGCCGAGCAGTCCACGCTCGGCGGAATGCTGCTCTCGAAGGACGCGGTGGCCGACGTCATCGAGTCTCTGCGCGGAGCCGACTTCTACATCCCCAAGCACGAGCTGATCTTCGACGCGATCCTCTCGCTGTACTCGCACGGCGAGCCCACCGACGTCATCGCCGTCACCGACGAGCTCATCAAGAACGGCAACCTGTCCCGCGCCGGCGGGGCCGACTACCTGCACTCGCTCACCTCGATCGTGCCGACCGCCGCGAACGCCGGGTTCTACGCCGGGATCGTGTCGGAGCGGGCGATCCTGCGCAAGCTCGTCGACGCGGGCACCCGCATCGTGCAGATGGGGTATGACGGGCAGGGCGACGCGGTCGACCTCGTCAACAGCGCGCAGGCCGAGATCTACTCCGTCACGGGCACCGAGCGGGCCGAGGACTACGTGCCGCTCACCGTCGCCGTCGACGCGGCCGTCGAGGAGATCGAGGCCGCGAGCGGTCGCGACGGATCGATGACCGGCGTTCCGACCGGGTTCCGCGAGCTCGACGAGCTCACCAACGGCCTGCACGGCGGTCAGATGATCGTCGTCGCCGCGCGTCCTGCGATGGGTAAGTCGACGCTCGCGCTCGACTTCGCGCGGGCCGCGTCGATCGGGAGCAACCAGCCGTCGATCTTCTTCTCGCTCGAGATGGGCAAGGCCGAGATCGCCATGCGTCTGCTCAGCGCCGAAGGCGCGGTGCCGCTGCAGAACCTGCGCAAGGGAACGCTCGATCAGCGCGACTGGACCACGGTCGCCGCCACCCGCGGGCGCATCAACGACGCGCCCCTGTACATTGACGACAGCCCCAACATGACGCTCGTCGAGATCCGCGCCAAGTGCCGCCGGCTCAAGCAGCGCGCAGGTCTGAAGATGGTCATCATCGACTACCTGCAGCTGATGACGAGCGGCAAGCGCGTCGAGTCGCGTCAGCAGGAGGTCTCGGAGTTCTCCCGCGCTCTGAAGCTGCTCGCGAAGGAGCTGCAGGTGCCGGTGATCGCGCTCTCGCAGCTGAACCGTGGCCCCGAGCAGCGGCAGGACAAGAAGCCCGCCATCAGCGACCTGCGCGAGTCGGGATCCATCGAGCAGGACGCCGACATGGTGATCCTGCTGCATCGCGACTCCGTCTACGACAAGGACGTGCGCCCGGGCGAGGCCGACCTCATCGTCGCCAAGCACCGCAACGGCCCCACCGCGACCATCCAGGTCGCCTTCCAGGGCCACTTCTCCCGCTTCGCCGACATGGCCAGCGACTTCCAGGGCGGCGGCGACTTCAACTAGGCCGCGCCGAAGCGCCGATCGCGTCAGCGCAGGATCGGGAGCCTCCGCACGATGGGGAGGCGCTGCCACATCGCGTCGAGGCTCATGCGGTGTGCCGCGGGAGTGACGGCGAGTGCGATCAGCACCAGCGCGTACACCAGGTGCTCGTCGACGATCGGGTTGTTCGGGCTCTGCCACACGGCGAGGCGCAGCAGGATCATGAGGGCGACTCCCGCGACAGTGGCGATCCGGGTGGCGATGCCGAGGAGCAGTGCGATGCCCACACCGCCCATGCCGAGCATGAACAGCCAGTCGACCACGACGTTGCCCGCCAGCGCCGTGAAGAGCGGCGCGAGCGGGCCCTGGGTCCCGAACTCCAGGAATCCGGTGGTGGGGGAGGCGCCGTGGATCCACGCGGCGGGGCCGAAGAGGTCGACGGCTCCGGTCTTGGCGTCCCGGCCGGTGCTGAATCCGAGCGCGAAGGTCTTGTCGAGGAAGGCCCACAGGAAGATCAGGGCCATGGCGATCCGCAGGAGCGGCCAAACCGCGCTGAGGACCGGAGCGGTCTCGACGGCGGATGAGCGGCGCGGGCTCGCGGTGTCTTCGTCGGTGGCGAGGGCGGTGCGGTCGTCGGTCGTGTTCATGGTCGTCATCTCCTTCGTCGGCGGGGCGCGAGGAGGCGATACCCCCCCCGTGAGGGAGCACGAGAGAGAGCCGCGGAAGGTTCAACGGATCCGGAAGCGCGGGAGTAGGAGCGCCCGCGGCGCCCCGGTTCAGCGGACGGAGTCGCGCACGACGACGGGCATCGGGATCAGCGACTCGGTCGCGGGCTCGGGATGCAGGAGGAGGTCGACCGCGCGGGCGCCCATCGCCTCGTGGGGAAGAGCGACCGTGGTCAGGCCTGGCCGGAGGTAGGCGGCGATCTCGTCGTTGTCGAAGGACACGATCGACAGATCCTCCGGGATGCGCACCCCGAGCTCACCGGCCGCCTGGTAGGCGCCGAACGCGAGCCTGTCGTTCATGGCGACGATCGCCCGGGGCGGGTTCTTCTGCCTGAGCAGGCGTTTCATGGCCTGGTAGCCCTCGTCCGGCTCCCACAGCCACACCGAGACCTCTGCCACGAACTCCAGATCCTGGTCGGCCATCGCCTCGCGGATCCCGGCGACGCGCTGGGCGACGGTGGCCGAGCGGAACAGTTCCCTCTCCTTCGCCTCGCTCTGGCCGAGCAGGGCGATGCCGTCGCGGAACCCGGCGTCCATGAGCACCTGGATCGCAGCGCGCCCTCCGCGGTACTCGTCGGGGAGCACGGAGTGGGGGAAGCGGCTGTTGGTGGCGTTCAGCATCACGGCGGGCGTCTCGATGCGCATGTCGGGGAGGAAGAGCTCCCGCGCGCGCATGGCCGCGAAGACGATGCCGTCCACCTGCCGGTCGAGTGCGGCGCCGATCGCCTCGGTCTCGCGTTTGGGCTCGCCGCCGGTCTCGAGCACCATCATGACGTGCCCAGCCGCCTCTGCCGCCGACAGGGCGCCCTTGATGAGCCCGGACGCGAATCGGGTGGTCGCGACGAAATCCGAGATGAAGGCGATCGTCTGCGTCTTGTTGGTCTTGAGTCCGCGCGCGGCGACGTTGGGACGGTATCCGAGCTCGGCGGCCGCGGCGTGCACGCGATCGTGCGCCTCCTGGGACAGGCGGGTGTCGGGCTTGCCGTTCAGGATCATCGAGGCGGCGGACACGGACAGGCCGGCCTTCTTGGCGACATCGGTCAGGGTCACGCGCTTGCTCAGCATCGAGAACCTCCTCCTTGTCTGCGTGCCGTGACCGTGCCCGGCCCGGCTCGTCGGCCTGCAGTTGACAAACGTACGCGAGTTGGTTCAGTATTGGCCCGCTGAAAGCTTTCAGCAAAGGGAATCGGGAGTGTTGCTCCCAGGACGAAGGAGTCTCTGCATGTCCGCAACTGCACGGGGAAGGCGGGTGCGCGGCGCAACGACCGTCGCCGTGATCGCCTCGCTCGCCGCCATCGCCCTCACGGCGTGCGCGCCCGGTTCGTCGACCGGCGGCGCGACCGCTGCGACCGAGGTCAGCACCCAGCTGACGAAGGACAAGGTCCAGCTCACGATCGCCGATGAGACCGGCTTCCCGCTGACGGACGAGCTCACCAAGGAGTTCACCAAGCAGCATCCCAACATCACGTTCAAGATCACCCGCGACACGTTCCAGAACCTCACCGCGAACGCGCCGAAGCTCCTCGCGAGCTCCACGCCGCCTGACCTCATCCGGCTCCCCACGCTCGGCGACACGGTGAAGGACGGCCTCGTCGCGAACCTCGATCCGTACTTCACCGCCTACGGCTGGGACAAGTGGTCGCCGGCGCAGCTCGCCCCGCTGCGGATGACGGCCGACGGAGTCCGCGGGAGCGGATCGCTGTACCAGCTCGGCCTCGGCTACAGCGTCACCGGCATCTTCATGAACACGAAGCTCGCGCAGCAGGCCGGCATCAGCGCGCCGCCGGAGACGCTCGGCGAGCTCGAGGAGGACTTCGCGAAGGCCAAGGCCGCCGGCGTCGCACCGCTGGTCGAGGGGGACAAGGACGGTGTCGTCAACTTCGCCGTGCAGGCGGCGATGAACCAGTACGCCGACAAGCAGCAGTTCCTCGACTGGATGTTCAACAAGCCGGGGGCGAGCTTCAGCACCCCCGGCAACGTCAAGGGCGCCGAGCTGATCCGCACCTGGGCCGACGCGGGCTACTTCCCCTCGGACATCAACGCCCTCGACTACTTCTCCTTCGTCAGCCGCTTCCAGGACGCCGGCGGCGTGTTCACGTTCAACGGCAACTGGGAGGCGACGAACTACGCGAAGAAGCTCGGCAAGGATCTGACGTTCTTCCTCGTGCCGCCGGCCGAGAAGGGCGGCACGCACGTCGCTATGGGCGCGGCGAACTCGTTCTCCGCGGCGGCCAAGTCCACGCACCTCAACGAGGTGGCGTACTTCCTCAACTGGGTGCACACGAACGACAAGGCGCGTCAGATCGTCGTCGACGTCACCGGAGCCGCCCCTGGTGGTGACCCGTCGCAGGCGCAGCCGAAGGTCGAGAAGGGCTCGATCACCGAGCAGGTCCTCGCGGCCGCCGCGCAGGTCGCCAAGGAGGACGGCCAGGTCGACTTCATGGCGAACACCACCGCGGGCATCTACGCCGGGGTCATCATCCCCGAATCGCAGCTGCTCGTGACCTCCCAGATCTCGGGTCAGGAGTACGTCGACAAGGTGCAGGCGTTCTACGCCCAGGAAGTGAAGAAGTAAACATGACGTCCACGCGGTCTCGCTCAGGCGGGGACACGACCTACCCCGCCCTGTCGGCACGACGGGTGGCTCGCGATCTCGCCCGCGAGGCCGCCCCGGATCCGACCGGCCGCCCGCCCGCCCGACGTCGGGCGGCCGGGCGGCCCGGCCGGATCGGCTGGGTGCTCGTCGCACCGGCCCTGTTCTTCTACGCGGCGTTCGTGCTCTGGCCTCTGATCCAGGGCGTCCAGTACTCGTTCTACGAGTGGAACGGCATCGGCCCCTCCACCTGGGTCGGGCTCTCCAACTACCTGACGGTGTTCACGGATCCGGATCTCCTCGGAGCCATCCGCAACGCCTTCGTCCTGATCGCGTTCTTCACCGTCATCCCGGTCACAGCGGGGCTCGTCCTCGCGACGCTGATCCGCTCGGTGCGTGCCGGCTTCTTCTCCAGCGCCTCGCAGACGATCCTGTTCCTGCCCCAGATCATCCCGCTGGCCGCGGCCGGCATCGCGTGGTCGTGGATGTACGCCCAGACCGGCGCGGTCAACCAGATCCTCGGCTGGATCGGGCTCGGCAGGCTCGCGCGTCCCTGGCTCGGCGACTATCAGACGGCCCTGCCGGCCGTGGGCCTGATCGGCTCGTGGACCCTCACCGGGCTGTGCACCGTGCTGCTGCTCACCGGCATCGGCAAGATCGACGTCTCGCTGTACGAGGCGGCCCGGCTCGACGGCGCGGGATGGTGGCGCGAGTTCTTCACCATCACCATCCCCGGCCTGCGCCAGGAGCTCGCCGTGCTCGTGACCATCACGATCATCGCCGCGCTGAGCAGCTTCGACATCATCTACACCACCACCCTCGGCGGCCCCGGGCGGGCCACTCTCGTGCCGGGCATCTCCATCTACCGGATCGGCTTCACCCAGAGCGAGGTGGGTCTCGCCTCCGCCTTCGGGATCGTCCTGATGATCCTCGTGCTCGCGGTGGTCCTCCCGATCCAGCGTCTCTCGAAAGTCCGTGACAAATGATCGTCAACCCGATCGAGAAGTGGACGGGGCGGGTGCTCCTCGTCCTCGTCCTCGTGCTCACCGTGATCCCCCTGCTGAACATGGTGTCGGCCGCTCTGCAGCCCGCCGATGTGAACCCGACGGGGCTCGCCTGGCCGTCGGATCCCCAGTGGGGGAACTTCGTCGAGGCGTTCAACACGGGACACGTGTGGGAGCTCCTCGGCTCGAGCGCGCTCGTCGTGCTGGGAGTGGTGCCGGTCAGCCTGATCGTGGCGTCGCTGGCCGGCTACGCGCTCGGCGGGATCAGGATGCGCGGCTCGCGCGCGCTCCTCATCCTCTTCGTGCTCGGGCTCACCATCCCGTTCGAGGCGATCATCATCCCGCTCTACTACGAGATGCAGTCGCTCAACGTGCTCAACACCCAGTGGGCGATCATCCTCCCGCTCATCGGGCTGTTCATGCCGTTCAGCGTGTTCTGGATGAGGGCGCACTTCGTCGGCGTGCCCGAGGAGCTCGCCGAGGCGGCTCGCATGGACGGCGCCGGCATGTGGCAGGAGCTGAGGCACATCCAGCTTCCGCTCGCGCGGCCGGCCCTGTCTGCACTGGCGATCCTGCTCTTCCTGTGGACGTGGAACCAGTTCCTGCTGCCCGTCGTGCTCGTCTCCGACCCTCTGCAGCGGACCGTCGCGGGAGCGCTCACCTTCTTCCAGGGCCAGTACAGCCTGAGCATCCCGCTGCTGAACGCGGGCGCGCTGATCATCATCCTCCCCACGGTCCTGATCTTCGTGATCTTCCAGCGCCAGTTCATCAAGGCGCTGATCCAGGGTGCGGTCAAGGGCTGACGGGATGGGGTTCAGCACACGGGATCACTGGGTCTGGGACTTCTGGGTCGCCGACGACGGCGAGCTCTTCCACCTGTTCTACTTGCACGCTCCGATGTCGCTCGGCGATCCGGATCTCCGGCACCGCAACGCCCGAATCGGGCACGCCACCTCGCGCGACCTCGTCGAGTGGACGGACCACGGAGTCGTGCTGACCCCTGGTGAGCCGGGGGAGCTGGACGCTTCGGCGACCTGGACGGGGAGCGTGATCCGCGCCGACGACGGATCGTGGCGGATGTTCTACACAGGCTCGAACTTCCTCGCGCCGGACGAGATCGCGAACGTGGAGACCGTGGGCGTGGCCCGATCGGACGACCTGTTCACGTGGCACAAGCTCCCCGACGTGCGGCTCTCGGCCGATCCGCAGTGGTACGAGCTCCTGTCCGATGGGACGTGGCACGAGGAGGCGTGGCGCGATCCCTGGGTGTTCCGCGACCCCCACGGCGAGGGGTGGCACATGCTCGTGACCGCGCGGTCGCGCTCGGGCGCGACGGCCCGTGACCGCGGTGTCGTGGGGCACGCCCGATCGGCCGACCTCTCCGAGTGGTGCATCGGTCCGCCGCTCACCGAGCCCGGCGCGGGGTTCGCACACCTGGAAGTGCCGCAGCCGGTGCGCCTGAGCGGGCGCGATTGGCTGCTGTTCTCGTGCGATGCGGCCCACCTCGCCGGTGACCGCCTCGATGCGCAGGGCGGGATCTGGATCGCCCCCGCGGCCTCTCCCACGGGGCCGTACGACCTCGGCCGCGCGGAGCTGCTCGCGGACGAACGCCGCTATGCGGGGCGGGTGGTCACAGACCGCGCGGGCACCCCCTGGCTGCTCGCCTTCGAGAACGCCGGATCGGGCGGCGCCTTCGCAGGACGCCTCACGGATCCGCTCGCGTTCGACCAGACAGGCCCCACCCCCCGGCTCGCCGATGCGCGGCCGGGCGACAGCGACGAGGAGACGCCATGACGCAGACCGAGATCCACGGGACCGTGGAGGCCGGATATGAGCAGGTCGCCGACGCGTTCGCGGACGCTTTCGCCGGGCGGCCCGCGATGGGTGCAGGGCTGACGGTCCGCGTCGACGGGCGGCGGGTGGTGCACCTGTGGGGCGGCGTCGCCGACGAGCAGCGGGCGACGCCGTGGGACGAGCACACCGCTTCCGTGATCTTCTCGTGCACCAAGGGCGTGATGTCGGCGCTGATCGCGCGACTGGTGCAGGAGGGCCTCCTCGACTATGAGCAGCCGGTCGCGCGGTACTGGCCGGAGTTCGCGGCCGCCGGCAAGGCTGACGTGACGGTCGCCGAGCTGCTGGCGCATCGGGCGGGACTCTCCGCCTTCCGGTGCGCCCTCACCCTCGATCAGGCGCTCGACTGGTCGTTCGCGACCGCCGCGCTCGCCGCGCAGGAGCCGCTGTGGACGCCGGGAACCGGATACGCCTACCATGCGATCACCCACGGCTGGCTGGCCGGTGAGCTCGTGCGCCGGGTGACCGGACAGCTGCCCGGCGAATACCTCGCCCGCATCGCACAGCCGTGGTCGGACGGGATCTGGATCGGCCTGCCCGACGGAGAGCGCTCCCGTGTCGCCCATCTGCACGCGTCGGAGAGCCAGCAGGAGGCAGGACGGCAGCTCGAGGCGGCGGAATCCCCCTGGACGTCGCGGGCGATGACGCTCGGGGACGCCTTTCCCGCGGCGCTCGTGAGTCCGCACGGCGGATTCAACGATCCGCGCGTACAGGCGGCGCAGATCCCCGGGGCCGGCGGCATCGCCACGGCCGATGCGCTGAGCGCCTTCTGGTCGGCCACCGTCGCGGCGACCGACGGCGTGCGCGTGCTCGACGACGCGATCCTCGCGCAGGCGCTGATCCCGATGAGCGCGGGCGAGCCCGTGTTCCCCACCGACGGTCCGTGGCCCCGGTGGTCGCGCGGATTCCAGCTCGACTCCGCGGCGCGACGCTACCTGGGCGAGGCGAGCTTCGGCCACGACGGCGCCGGGGGCCAGGTCGCCTTCGCCGACCGCGACGCCCGCGTGGGGTTCGCGTTCGTGACGAACTGGATGGAGGCCGGTGCGGACGACCGCGCCACGACCATCGTCGAGGCGCTCCGGCGCAGTCTCTGATCGCTAGTCGGTCCTCACCGCCGTCGTCAAGCCCCTGCCCGGCGCGGGCGCACCCCCGTACGGTGATGTGCGGGAAGGTCCCACGGCGCATGCGGGTTTCCCCAGACTTCCGGTCATTCGCCAAGCCGTGGCACTCCGAGGAGCCCGGCCGGTTCGCCACCGGCCGGCTCCTCTCATCGGATCCGCCTGAGAAGAGCTCCGTCAGGGGCCGGTCGCCGTCGCCTCCCGGCCGGGCGGCGAGAGCTCGAGCGCCGGATAGGCGACGGCGAAGGCGGCGCGGAGGCCGCCCGTGAGCGCCGCGGCGCCGTGGCCGCCGCCGGCGAGCTCGCGAAGCTGCGCGTTCATCCCTGCCGCCTGCGCCGCGACGGCGAACTTCTTCGCGACGTCCAGATAGCGAGGGTCGTCCTTGGCTGCCGTGAAGACGGCCGTGGTCCCCGAGTAGCGGTGCTGCTGCAGCAGGGCGAGTGGTTTGGCCTGCTCGTACTTCTGCGCGTCGCCCCCGAAAAGGCGCTGGAGGGCGTCCGCAGGGTGGGAGGCTCCAGGGAACTCCTCCCCGGAGACGCTGATCACCGTGCCGAACAGCTCGGGGTGCTCGGCACCCAGTGAGATCGCGCACTGGCCGCCGTTCGAATACCCCGCGACGGTCCAGAGCCGGGGATCGGCAGCGACGTTGAGGTTCGCGCGCATCCACGGGATGACGTCGTGCAGGAGGTAGGTGCGGACCTTGCCGAGGCGCGAGTCCACGCATCCGGTGTCCTTCACGTCCGCTCCCACCTGATCGGCGACGACCACGATGGGGGCGAGACCGTGGTTGGCGGCGGCATAGGCGTCCAGCACCTGCGCGATGGGCGCAGGATCAGGGTTGCCCGGATGGCCCATGAGCATGAGCACGACGGGAAGCCGGGGCGGGTTCGCCGTCAGGGCCGCGGGAGGGAGGTACACGCCGGCGCTGCGGGCGGTGAACCCGCTCTCGGCGTTCGGGATCGCGACGGTACCGGTGTGGCCGGCGAGCGGCATCCCTGCGGGCGGCGTCCAGGTCTCCCAGAGCGGGCGCACGGGCGCGGGGGATCTCTCCGGCGCGGCGGTCGGAGCCGGAAGCCGGAGCGGCTGGTCGACGACGATGTTGAGCAGATTCCCGATGCTGCGGTTCAGGCCGAAGGCGGCGTTGATGCCGAGTGTTCCCGCCGCGATCGAGGAGACGATGGCGACGACCGCCACGGTACGACGAAGCGCCCCTCGGCGGAACAGGGAGGCCGTTCCGACGGCGACGGCCGAGAGGGCCGCCGCGAGCCACAGGTACGTGGGCATTCCCAGGCTGCCTCCGAACAGGTCGAGCCATCGCACGCAGACGAGCCAGAGCGCGACGGCGAGCATGCCGCCGCCGACCCCCGCCAGCGCTGCGATGAGGAACCACCGTCTCGTCGCGCCCCAGAGAAGGGTGACGACGATGCCGCCGCCGGCGAGGACGTAGACGATCACGGGGAGCACGCCGTCGACGATCCGGACGTGCAGGAAGCCCAGCCAGAGCTCGGAGAAGAAGTCGGTCACCTCTCGATCCTCACCAGCGCCGGCGCCGGCGACATCCGGGAAGGCGCCCCTTCTTCCCCCTGATCGGCGGTGCGTCCACCCCCGATCAGGGGATCCGGTGCCCGCGGCCGCGGCGGAACCATGGAAGACCGGAACGACCATCCACGACGCACCCCGGGAATCCATGACCGCCGAGACGACGCCACGATGACTTCGACGCCGGCGGTCCGCCATCGGATCCGTGAGCAGACAGGAGAGGACGGGGGCATCAGGATGCCTCCGCGGCCCGCCGTCGTCGCCGCGGTGGCGGTGCTGATCGGCACGGTGGGTGCTGCACTGGCCTGGCTGCGTCTGCCGGTGACGGCCCGGGACACCCTCTGGGCCGAGGACGGACGGGACTTCCTGCAGGGCGCGATCGATGCGGGCTTCGCCGAGACCTTCGCACCCTACGGCGGCTACCTGCACGTGATTCCCCGGATCATCGCAGGCTTCGCTGCCGCTCTGCCGGCCGAATCGATGGCGATCGCCATGACCGCTGGGAGCTGCCTGGTCGCGGGAGGGTGCGCGGCGGTCGTGTGGCTGTGCGCGCGTCGGATCCTGCTTCCTGCCCATGCGGTTCTCCTCGCCGCTCTCACCGTGCTCGCGCCGCTGGCGGCGCGCGAAGTACTCGGCAACACGGCCAACCTGCACACGCTGATGATGTGGACCCTGCTGTGGCTGCTCCTGGTCACGCCCCGCCGCGCGACGATCGCCGTCGCGTCCGCGATCCTGGCCGCGCTGGCGGCGCTGACCGAGATCCAGGCGGTGCTGCTCATCCCCGTGGCGCTGTGGCGGGTGCGTCATCCGATGCGGCGCATCGTCGCTGCCGGACTGCTGGCCGGATCGTCCGCGCAGATCATCGCCGCGCTGCTGAGCCCGCGCCGGCAGACCGCGTTCGGCCACGTCGAGCCGCTGTCCTACGCCAAGGGCCTGGTCGTGAACGCGGTGCTCCCCTTCCTGCTTCCGCAGCAGGAGATCGGCCCCGTCCTCGCGGGGCGCAGCCTGCTCGTCGTGCTCGGCGCCGCGGCGGTGCTCGGCGTGCTGCTGGGCGTGCTGCTGCGCTCGGCGTCCCGGTCGCACCGGATCCTCGTCGCTCTGCTTCTGGCGGGAGCCGTGATCGTCTACTGCGGCAGCGTGTACGCCAACCCCGAGGACTACTACGACTATGCCGGGCACACGGCTCGGCAACTGCGCTCCATCTGGCTTCCTCGCTATGGCGTCCTGCCCTCGATGCTCGTCGCCGCTGCGGTCGTCGTGGCGGCGGACGGGACCGTGCGGGCCCGGCGGGATCGGTCAGGAGCGGGCCGCACGTCGGCGCTTCTCGCCCGTATCGCCGTGGCGGCGCTGGCCTCGTCGCTGGTGCTGCACGTCGTTCCGTCGGACACGCGGCGTTCCCAGGGTCCGGCGTGGAGTCCGCAGGTCGAGGACGCGCGACGGCTGTGCGCCCAAGCGCCTCCCCGGGACGACGTCACGCTGAAGCAGACCCTCGCGTGGGAGGTCACGGTTCCCTGCGACCGCCTCCGTGTCGACTCCTCGCCCGCCAAACCCCGGAAGGAAGACACGCCATGAGCACTCCGTCCCCCGTCGCCCCCGCGCGCGCCCGGCCGTCGTTCTTCACGAGGTGGGCGTCGTTCGGACGGGCCCCTCGGCTGAGCGGGATCGATGTGGCCCGGGGGCTGGCGGTTTTCGGGATGATCGGCGTCCACGTCGGCGTCTCCGCGACCTTCGACCTCGCCGACCCGCTCACCTGGACGACGCTCGTGTCCGGTCGGTCCTCGATCCTCTTCGCCGTGGTCGCCGGCGTCTCCGTGGGGATCGCGGCGGGCGCAGGGGGCAGGCCCACCGGGGAGGACCTCCGATCCGCTCGCCTGAAGATGGTGGGTCGGGCCATCGCCGTCCTCTCGCTCGGGCTCGCGTTGGAGCTCCTCGGCACGGAGATCGCGGTGATCCTCCCGATCTACGGCGTGCTGTTCCTGCTCATCACGCCGTTCCTCGGCATGCGGAGGCGGACGCTCGTCGTCACCGCCGCGGTGCTCGCGGTCGTCGGCCCGACGCTCGTCGGCACGGTGAACGCCCTGACGTCCTCGGCGGGGACCGGCGGCGCCTCGGGCGCGCCCGGCGTCGCGTTCCTGCTCTCCGGCGCGTACCCGCTCACCGTATGGCTGCCGCTGATGCTGGCGGGCCTCGCCCTGGCGCGGTGCGAGCTCGGCGCGGCGCGCACCGCGGTCCGCCTGGCGCTCGTCGGGGCGATCCTCGCGTTCGCGGGTTACGGCATCGGCAGCGCGGTGACCGGGGTCCACAACGGTTGGGCCGCCGATGTGGCGGCTTCCTCACTCGACGGGGCACAGGGATCGGCCTCCGTCGGCGGGGGGAGCGGGAAGGGCGGTGCAGTGTCGGCGGCCGATCCGTCGGCGGTGCTCGATCCCGGTTCGGTCCTGAGCAGCGCCTGGGGCGTGAGCCCGCACTCGGGAGGGACGTTGGAGATCATCGGATCGGGCGGTTTTGCGATCGCTGTGATCGGCGTCTGCCTGCTGCTGGCCCGCTGGATCCGGGTGGCTTTGGTCCCGATCGCTGCCGTCGGCTCGATGCCGCTGACCGCGTACACTGCCCACGTCATCTCGTTCTTCATGCTCAGCGCACCGCTGTCCCTGGCGCCGGACGCATTCGCAGAGTCTTCGAACGTTCCCCTCTCGTGGCTCGTCTGCATCGGCGCTCTGCTGGCGGGCTGCACGATCTGGGCGCTGCGGTGGGGCAGAGGGCCGCTCGAGCGCGTGACGGCCTGGGCCTCGCGAGCGATGAATGCCGCACCCGCTCCGCGCGAGAGCGTGGTCGCGACCGGAGCATGACCCACGCTCCTCCCCGTGGTGGCCGGAATCGTCCCGCCGCCCGCGCTCAGCGTGGAGTGGAGGAGACCGTCGCGGTGGGCGTCGCCGGCCACAGTCGCCGCACGAGGAGCGGGCCGCCGATGCCGTGGATCACGACGCTGCCGAGGACGACCATGCAGGTGGCGGCGAGGATCATGAACCCTTCTTCGCCCGGCAGCGCATTGGCGGCGATCAGGCCGAACACGATGGATGCCGCGCCTCGCGGACCCATCGCCGCGATGAAGAAGCGCTCCGCTCGGGTGGCTTCGCTTCCGAGCAGGGCGATGCTGACAGGGACCAGCCGTCCGGCGGTGAGCGCGACGAGTGCGAGGACGATCGCGGGCCACCAGTCGTACGTCTGGCTGAGCAGGAGCGTGGAGGCGAATCCGAAGGCGAGCCAGAGCAGCAGATTCGCCAGCCACGACAGATCCTCGACGAGGGACAGCTCCGTGTGCTCTATGCCCCGCTTGCCGCGCGCGACGCGGATGACCACGCCGGCGACGAACACGGCGACGAAGCCGTTTCCGTGAAGGAGCACCGTGGTGGCGAAGACCAGGACGGGTGCGGCGATGAAGGCGATCCGCATGCTCTGAGGCTCCGTCCATCCGCGGGAGTCGGCGAATCGCGTGGCACCCCCGATCGCTCCGCCGAGAGCGCCGCCTACGAGGAGGGCGATGAGGCCGGCGGGCGCGGCGACGGCGAGCGCGCGACCCGCGTCGCTGGTGCTGCCGGCGCTGGCGAAGGCGAGGGCGCCGAGCAGCAGCGGAGAGACCAGACCGTCGTTGTAGCCGCTCTCGATGCTCAACCAGCGCCTGACTCTGGCAGGGATGCGCCCATCGCGCACGAGGGAGGTCTCGGGGGAGAAGTCCGCCGGGACGGCGATGCAAGCGATCGCCAGGACAACGGCCAGGGAGAGCCCGAGGGGGAGGACGAGGCCGACGGCGAAGACCAGGAGCAGGGAGAGGGGAAGGCCGAGACCGAGCAGCCGCAGCGGAACCCCGCGGAATTGTGAGCTGAGCGAGCCCCGCACGTCGAGAGCGTCGACGAAGAGGAGGAAGGCGAGGACGAGCTCTGCGAGGAACAGCGTCGTCTTGGACTCCATGAAGAGCGGTTCCTGCGGAGGCAGCAGGGCGCCGGCGAGAGCGCCGAGCGCCGTCATCACCACGGGGCCGTTGACGGTGGCCCGTCGGAAGGTGCGGCTCCACAGGGCCCAGACGAGCAGCCCGAGGCCCGCCACGACCAGTGTGATCATCAACATGCGGATGGCCGTCCTTCACAGGTCGAGGGATCCGCCGAGCGGCCCGGTTCCGTCGGTGTCAAGCACTCTACGGGAACGGAAGCGCCGCCGGGAGGATCCCCCCGCGGCGCCGTGCGCCCCCTCAGCCGTTCGGCCGCAGAGTCTTCTCGAACCGGAACATGAGGTCGTCGTCGCTTCGCCCGCTCCCCTCCGGCCCGGGAGCCGACGACGGCGGGGGCTCGTGCGGATCCGGATGGCCGGGGTGGTAGAACTCGACGATCCGGAATCCGCACACGTTGACGTAGAAGTGGATGTTGCGCGTCTCGAAGTGCGGCGTCATCGTCTCCCACACCTGGGTGAGCGGATAGCGCTCCTCGATCGCCTGCCAGGCCCGACGGCCGTACCTTCGGTCGTGGAACTCGGGATCGATGAAGAACAGGTCGAGGCTGTTGTGCTGCGTTTCAGGGCGGATGCCGACGACGGCGCCCCCGATCCTCCGACCCTCGGCGACGACGTGCAGGACGTGCGAATCCGGGTCGTCGAACGACTCCCACACCTCCGAGTCCGAGGGGATGGGCCCCCGGAGGGTCTCTCCGGAACTCTCGACGACGGCGATCGCGAACGCCGCCTGGATGCGCGGGACCAGAGCCGCAAGATCGCCGCGGGCGGCGGGAACGAGCTCGAGCGAGGTCGACATGTCAGAACGAGTCCCAGCCGTCGTCGTCCCACTCGTCGTGGTCGTCTTCGGCGTGGTGCTGGTCGTGCGGGGCGGACATCAGTCCGGAGATCCCCTGCGCGAGCAGAACCCCGCCCGCCACGCCGGCCGCCCCGGCCGCGGCGGTCTTGAGGAAGCTGCCCCCTCCCGCGCCGCCGTCGGCGCTCGGCTGCCGGCGCGAACCGAACAGTCCGCCCCATCGTCCGCGCTGCTCCTCCGCTGGGGCGGAGGCGGCCGGTGCCGCTGCCGGAGCGGCGTACGCGGCGCCGGGCGCAGCACCGGGGGAGGCCTGCTGCGCAGCGAGCGCCTCCTTCTGCAGGAGCACGGTCTGCACGAGGAAGTAGAGCGCGTCGGGCTGGGAGCCGATCAGCTGGGAGATCAGCTGCGCGGCTTCGGCGTCCTTCTGGATCGGAGCCGCGTTGCGGACGGAGTCCGCGAGATCGATGATCAGGCGCGCGTCGGAGGTCTGCATGAGGATTCCCTTTCTCACGGCGATGGAGATGTCATCGACGTCGATCAGTGGTGACCTGCCCATGCTCCGCGCGTCGCATCGCGGGCGGATCCGCCGGCTGGCGGGAAGCGCGCTCCCGGTCGGCGGGTCAGGCGGGGGAACGCGGAAGCGCGAGGCGCACCGCATAGCCGTCACCGCTCGGCGCGGCGACGAGGGTACCGCCGAGAAGCTCCGCGCGTTCCCTGAGGCCGAGCAGCCCGAGCCGCGCGCTCGGCAGATCCAGGGGAGGTTCCGACGGGCGGGAGTTCTCGACGATGACGCCATACGATCGGTCGTCCGACCACAGACGCACGCGGATCGCCGATCCGGGTGCGTGCTTGCGCACGTTCGTCAGGGCCTCCTGCACGGTGCGGTACACGGCGCGTTGGGCGGCGGAGGGGATTCCGCGCGGGAGCTCTCCCATCGTGGTGACCGGCAGACCGCTCGCCGCGATGAGGTCGGTCAGATCGGCGATGGTGGGCTGGGGCGCGAGGCCAGGGCTCCGCGTGCCCGCGGCGCGCAGGAGGGTCACCATCGAGCGCAGCTCGTCCAGAGTGGTTGCGGCCATCGTCCGGATGGAGCTGGCCGCATCGCGCACCTCGGCGTCGGCGGCCGTCACCTGCAGTGCGCCGGCCTGCACCGAGATCAGGCTCACCTGATGGGAGACCACGTCGTGCATCTCGCGGGCGAGCTGGTTGCGCTCCTGGGTGAGAAGACTCTGCGCGTACAGTTCGCGCTCGTGCTGCTTCGTCGCCTCGATCTCGGCGATCCTCGCTCGCAGATCGGATGCCGCCTGGGTCAGCTGCCCGAGCAGGATCGGGGCGGCGGCGGTGGCGAGCTGGTAGACGAAGGTCACAGCCGTCCAGTTCTGGTCGGTCGTGAGCAGGCTCGTCAGGGGCCAGCCGACGGCCTCGGCTGCGGCGAACAGCGCTCCGCAGAGGAAGAGCAGCCATCTGCGGCGGCTGCGGCTCGAGAGCGCGAGCAGCACGATGACCGGGGCGGCGAGGATGTTCGCGATGAGGGCGGCGGGCAGTGTCAGCGCGAAGGCGATGAGCGGCCATCGGCGTCGGATCAGCAGCGCCGCGCACGCGAGCGCGCTGGTACTGATGCCGAGCACCCCCTCGTCGACGGATGTGAGGGTCGCATCGACGGCGGCGATGGCGACGGCGAGGAGATCCGTCGCCCACGCCGGGATGCGCCGCCAGATGGCCGCCAGGCGATTCACCGGTCCGACGGCCGTTCGTCGAGCAGCCCGGCGCGCTGCGCTGCCAGTGCCGCCTGCACTCGGCTCGCGACGCCGAGCTTGGCGAGGATGGCGCTGACGTGGTCCTTGACCGTGCCGGCGCCGAGGTAGAGCCGCGCGCCGATGTCGGCGTTCGAGAGCCCCTCGGCGACGAGCACCAGCACCTGGCGCTCGCGGTCGGTGAGCGTGCCGACGCGCTCCGCCTCCTCGTCGAGCGCGGCGCCCAGGCCGGGGTGGGTGTCCAGCAGGGTGCGGGAGGCTCTCGGCGACAGGACGACCCCGCCCGCCGCGAGGGCGCGGACATACTGTCCGAGTTGCTCGGGCTCGGTGTCCTTCAGCAGAAATCCGGACGCGCCGGAGCCGAGGGCCGTCATGATGTACTCGTCCGCGTCGAAGGTCGTGAGCATCGCCACGGCGGGCCGCTCAGGCATGGTCGAGACGATGCCCAGGAGGGTCAGCCCATCGACCTGCGGCATCCTGATGTCGAGCAGGAGCACGTCGGGCTTCTCGGCCTTGATCACATCGAGCGCTTCGATGCCCGACGCGGTACCGACGACGCGGATGTCGTCCGTGGCGTTCAGGATCATCGTGAATCCTGAACGCACCAGGGCCTCGTCGTCGACGATCACGACACGAATCATGGGTTCCTCTTCTCCTCCCCGCACACGCTAGGGCAAAGACGCGCATCGAGGATCCATCACCGCCGTCCGGTGGACCCGATCCCCGCCGATCGACGGATGCGGTTACGCCGGTCGGATGACGACGCGGGACGGAGGAACGGCTGGACTGGAGTCATGCACCGTGTTCTGCCCCGCCTCGCCCGGAACTCCCTGCGGTATCCGCTGGCGCTGGCGCTCGCCGCCGCGGCGGTGGGCGCCGGCATCGCCCGAGCCGCGTGGGCGAGCGAAGCGGAACTCGCCGGCGTGCACTTCAGCTTCCTCTCGTGGATCCTCCTCATCGTCGCCGTCGGGGTGGCGGAGCGTTCGGTGAGCAGCAGGTGGGCGTTCAGCGTCGGTGCGTCCGCGACCGCCGCCGGTGTCGCCGCCGCCTGGAGCCTCCTGTCGGCGGCCGCAGCATTCGGAGAGCCGATGTCCCAGGAGGCGCTGCGCTACCAGGCGTGGACACCGTCGGTCACCAGCGCCGCCCTCCTGATGGCCGTCTCCAGTCGGCTCCGTCCGGCCACGCGCTGGACGCTGCGATGGGTCGTCGGAACGGGCGTCGTCGTCCTGCTGCTCATGAGCGGCCACGCATCCGACGTGGCGCGGATGTTCGCGGTGCTCGCGGCCGCCGTGGCGGCGACCATCGGCCGGCCTGCGCGCCCCGGTACGGACTGGAGGCCGAGTGCGCAGACGCGTTGGCGCAGTGCGGTGGCCTCGGCCCTGGTGGTCATTGCGAGCGGGCTCGCGCTGGGATCGGTCGTGCCGAACGCCACAGGCGTGCTGGCCTGGGCGGGTGCCGTCATCGATCCGATCGCCGCGCCGGTCGCATCGGCTCTGCTCGTCGTGAGCGCCGTGCTGATCATGCGGGGTCGTATCCTCGGCATCGTCGTGGGCGGGATCGCTCTCGCCGGGGTCGCGGCCGTCTCCCTCGTCGAACTGATCGTGCGCCCGATCGTCGAGGGCGGGATCGTGTGGCAGGGGCTCACCGGTGCGGAGACCGAATGGCAGGTCATCCTCCTGCTTTCCGGCGGCCTGCCGGCACTGGCTGCGTTGATCCTCGCCCTGGGGGCACGAAAGGTCATCCGCCGGCCGGCTCCGGTCGCGACCGCGGCGGACCGTCAGCAGCTGCATGTGGCCCTCAAGGCGTCGGGCGACTCCACGTTCGCGCACATGGCCACCTGGGCAGGCAACTCCCTGTGGTTCGGCGAGGACGGTTCGGCTGTCGCCTACCGTGTGCGCGACGGGATCGCCTTCACCGTCGGAGATCCGATCTCCGAGGATCCGCGTTTCGCCCTGCCCACCTTCGCTGAGTTCTGCGAATCGCGCGGCTGGACGCCGGTGTTCTACAGCATCCATGACGAGGCGGCGTCGGCTCTCCAGGAGGTCGGCTGGGCGCGCATCCCGGTGGGCACGGACGCCGTGATCGACGTGGACGGCTTCACGCTCAGCGGGCGACGCCGTCAGGATCTCCGCACGGCCGTCAACCGTGCCGATCGCGAAGGTCTCTCTGCGGTGTGGACCCGCTACGCCGAGACGGCACCCGCGGTGCGCGCGCAGGTCGACGCGCTCTGCTCCGCCTGGGCCGACGACAAGCGTCTCCCGGAGATGGGCTTCACACTCGGCGGCCTCGCGGAGCTGACCGACCCCGACGTGCGCCTGATGCTGGCGATCGGTGCGGACGGCCGCGTCCAGGTCGTGACGAGCTGGCTTCCTCTTCGGCGTGATGGCCGGATCGTCGGGTGGACCCTCGACGTCATGCGGCGCGACCGCCGGGCGATGCCGGGCGCGATGGAGTTCACCATCGTCTCTGCCGTGCGACAGGCGTCGGAGGACGGTCTGCAGACGATCGGCCTCTCCGGGACGCCGCTGGCGCCGCACGAGGGTCGGCAGTCCGGCTGGCTGGCCCGCCGGATGTCGCAGATGCTGGAGCCCAGCTACGGATTCGCCTCGCTCGAACGCTTCAAGGCCAAGTTCGGCGCCCGGCACGAACCGCTCTGGATGAGCTATCCGCAGCCGCTGCTACTGACCCGGATCGGGCCCGCACTGCTGCGCACCTATGCGCCCACGCTGCGGCTGACCCAGGTGTTCAGAGCACTCCGCGCCGCCGCCTGACGGGATGGGACGTCGACCCGTCCGGCACGGATCGCCGGCCCCTCAGCGATAGGCGGCCAGGAACTCCTCGATCAGCGCCGCGGCCGGGGCGCTCGGAGAGCGGGGGCTGATGATGCTGAGATCCCACTCGATCGGCTCGGCGAGGGCCACGGTGACGACGCCGTCGACGGGCGTGATGATCAGTTCGGGGAGGATCGCGATCCCGAGGCCCGTGGCGACGAACACCGGGATCGCGCTCGTCTCCGTCACCTCGGCGCGGATGTCGCGGACGATGCCGCGTGCGGCGAGGGCGGAGTCGAGGACGTCGCGATTGCCGAAGCCGACCGGTGTGTCGACGAAGTGCTCCGCGGCGATCTCGGCCACCTCGATCTCCGTCCGCTGCGCGAGCGGGTGGTCCTCGGAGAGGACGACGCGGTACGGCGTGGTCGCGAGCCGGTGCACGGCCAGGCCGGACGCCGCCGATGCAGGCAGGCCGAACAGGCTCAGATCCACCCGGCCGCGGCGCACCGACTCCACGAGCTCGCCGGATCCGCCGGACGTGCCGCGCAGGCGGAGCTCGACGAGGGGGTTCGCGCGATGGAAGGCCCCGATGACGCGCGGGACGGCCATGGAGCTGATGCTCGTGAACATGCCCATGCGCAGGAGCCCCCGCAGCTCGCCTCGCGGATCCGCCGCGGCCTTGGCGCGCGCCTCGGCGTCGGCGAGCTCACGCAGGACGGGAAGGACGGCCTCTCCGGCCGCGGTGATCCGCACGCCGCGCTGATCGCGCTCGAACAGGGCGGCGCCCAGCTCCTTCTCGAGCGCGCGCACGCCGGCGGAGACGGTCGACTGGCCGGCGAACACGCGCTGCGCGGCCCGGGTGAAGCTCAGCTCCTCGGCGACGGCGATCGCGTACTCGGCTTGACGGGTGTCCATGCAGGCTCCTAGTCATCGATGAGAACGATGGCAGTGATCAATGATAACCGTTGGACTCGATGACGTCGGGCGGCGAGCATGGAGCCGTGACCACCACGACAGCATCCCTCGCCCTTCCCTCCGCCCGGCGCCTCCCGCACCACGCCGGCTTCTGGATCATCGCCGTCGCGTTCCTGACCCAGATGGCGTTCTGCGCGATCCCCACCCCGCTCTACGCGATCTACCAGCAGCGCGACGGCTTCCCGACGATCGTCCTCACGGTGATCTTCGTGTCCTACGCGGTCGGCGTGATGGTGAGCCTGTACCTGGCGGGACACGTCTCCGACTGGCTCGGCCGCCGGCGCGTGATCCTCGGCTCGCTGCTGATCAACGTGCTCTCCGCCGTCCTCTTCCTCGTGTGGACCGACGTGACCGGCCTCATCATCGCCCGCTTCGTCTGCGGGCTCGGTGTCGGCATCCTGACCGCGACCGCGACGGCGCACCTCTCCGAGCTCGGTGCCGCCGCCGGCCGCCCTGCGGGGCGCTCGGCCCTCGTGTCGACCTTCGCGAACCTCGGCGGGATCTCGCTCGGTCCCCTCGTGGGCGGAGTGGTCGCCACCTGGGCGGCGCGCCCGCTCGTGACGCCCTACGCGATCTTCGCCGTCCTCCTCGCCGTGGAGGCGGTCGTCGTGGCCTTCGTGCCGGAGACCGTCGAGCGGCGCGAGGAGCGGCCCGCGTACCGGCCGCAGCGGGTGGCCGTCCCGGCGGCGGGTCGGTCGGCCTTCTGGTCGGCGGCCGCGGCGGCCTTCGGCGCCTTCGCCGTCTTCGGCACCTTCATGGGACTCTCGTCGACGTTCCTCGGGCGGGTGCTCGGCGTGCACTCGCCGCTGCTGGTGGGCGTGGCGCCGTTCATCCTCTTCATGGCCGCCGCGGCGGCGCAGATCCTCACCACGACGGTGCCGGCGCGCGCGCAGCTGCTCCTCGCGATCGTCCTCGCGGTGCTGGGCCTCGCCGCAGTGGCAGCGGGCGCCGTGCTGACGTCCCTGTCGTTCTTCCTGATCGGAGCGGGGACCACGGGCGCCGGCATCGGGATCCTGTTCCGCAACGCGCTGACCACCGCGGCGTCGGCGGCCATGCCCGAACGACGGGGCGAGGCGCTCGCCGCCATCTTCCTGATCGCCTACGCCGGCATGACGCTGCCCCCGCTGCTCGCGGCCGGTGCACTGAGCATCTGGTCGCCGGTCACGGTGCTCATCGGTCTCAGCGCCCTCGCCGGCTTGCTCGTCGTGGTGTCGGGAGCGCGGATGACGCGTCGCTGAACGCAGCCGCCCCCTGTCACTTCGGGGTGCGGTTCTCCGCGCTGACCATCCAGGAGAGCTGCTCGATCCGCTCGAGGATCGTGTGCAGGATGTCGGCGGTGGTGGGATCCTCCTCGTCCACCTGGTCGTGCACCTCGCGGCAGGTGGCGGCGACGCCGTCGAGGCGCTCGGTCATGAGATCGATCGCGTCGCGGGTCGCGATCTCGCCGTGCGGGCACTCGGGCAGCGTCGTGGTCTCCGCGACCACGTCGCTGCGGCCGTCGGGGAGCGCGTGGAGGGCGCGCATCCGCTCGGCCACCGTATCGGCGAACAGCCGGCTGGCCTCGATGATCTCGTCCAGCTGGAGGTGCGTGTCGCGGAAGTTCGTGCCGACCACGTTCCAGTGCACCTGCTTGCCCTGCAGCGAGAGCTCGATGAGGTCGACCAGCACCCGCTGCATGCTGTCGCTCAGCTTCTGGGATGCGGCGAAGCCCTTCTCGGCGTTCTCCTCCGCGGTGCGCGCGGCTCCGCGGGAGGGCTTGCGGCGGTTCTTCGGGGTTGTCGTCGCCTGGGCGTTCATGGGACTCCTTCTTCGACGGGATCCGCAGGCGGACGGATCCGCCTGCGCTGACCCTGCGCACGCTACGTGCTCGCCGCCCGGAGTCCCACGGGCTTGCGCATCTCGGCATCGGGCACTAGTCGAGCCGGATCCGGGTGGGATCCGACGGCGCCGGACGTGTGACGCCTGACTGGGATGCCGGACGTGCGTCGCAGCGGCGAGGTCCGCGGGTCAGCGGCGCGCGGGATCGATCGCGTCGGTGATGCGGGAGACGACGATCCCGCCGAGCACGGCCGCGCCGATCACGAGCACCTCGCCGAGGATCGCGGCTCCGAGCGCTCCGCTGAGCGCTGCGGTCGAGTCGGCCGATGTCATCAGCCGGCTGGCGCCCGCGCTCACGAAGTTCGCCGAGATCCACAGCGCCCACCAGGCGCCGCGGATTCCGGGAGTCAGCCGTGCCTGCGAGGCGCGGGCCAGGTCGGACACGTTCTGGAACGGGAAGAAGAGCGACACGATCGGGATGAACCACGATCCGACGTGCCAGCCGGGGGAGCGGCGAAGGGATCCCGCCGGCAGCGAGGCTGCGGCCCGGTACTGCCAGACCACCCAGAAGACGGCTGCGGCGAGGAGCACGATCAGCGCGACGATGGAGAGAGGGATCGAGACGGCGTCGTAGGCGTTGAGCGCCTCGATGCCCGCGGACCCCTGGTCGTACGCGGTGAGTGCGCCGATGCCCCAGGCGTCGACGGCGATCGTGATCAGGGAGAACGCTGCGTAGACGAGCATCAGCCAGCGAGCGGTCGCGCCGACGCCGCGGAGGGGACGCACCGCGGCGGGCGCGGCGGTCCAGGCGCCGGGGTACGCCGAGGGCGCTCCCGGCTGCACGTACCCCGGAGCGGGCGGAACCGGAGGCGTGGGCGCGCCGTACTGCCCGTACGGCGGAACCGGAGGCGCGACCTGCGCCGGCGGCGCGTACTCGCCGAACTGCGGGGCCTGAACCGGCTGCGGCGGCTGCCCGTACGGCGGAACCGGAGGCGCGGCCTGTGCGGGCGGTGCGTACTCGCCGTACTGCGGGGCCTGCGCCGGAGGGGCCGGCTGGACCGGCTGCGCGGGCGCGCCAGACGGCGGAGGCGGCGGGAAGGCGGCGGCACCGTGCGCGGGCTCGGGCTGAGGGGCGGGGGGCTGGGGATCGCTCATGGAAGTCCTCGAAATCGGCGCCGGTGGTGATGCTGTGCCGAACATAGCAGTCGGGCGATGGCGCACGGGCTCGTCCTGGTTGTCGCCGGCACAGAAACCCGTGCGGATCCGGGGCGGGTGGAGGATCCTGTCCCTGAGCGCGAGTCACGCGCGCGGACGAGGAGGACGAGATGGGTCACGACAAGAACGACGAGCTGCGCGAGGACCGGCAGGAGCAGGAGGAGCGCCGGCAGCACCACCGCGACGAGGCGTTCGACGAGACGGGCGGCGTCGACGACGAGGGATCGCAGGACGAGCGCCGCAAGGAAGGGCTCGACCGGATCTGATCCGGGTGCGCTGCGGGCGGTCGTGGTCGACCTGACCGCAGTGGAGCGCACCGACGCCGCGGTCAGCTGCGCGCAGCCGCCCCGGTCTCGAGCGCGACCAGCTCGATCGCCGACGCGATGCCGCGCGCCGCCTCGGCGGGGTCGATCCGCGCGAGCGCGAACGCGGCGACGACGCTGCTCGTGATCGCGGTGACCCGGCGTTCGCGATCCGCGACGTCGAGGTGGGGCGCAAGCGCGCGCACCCCGCGGTCGAAGGCGTCGCGGAGCTCCGCACGATAGTCGGCGATCACCTGCGCGACCTTCGGATCCTGCGCGATCGGCGCACCCGCCGCGTTCACGAGCAGGCAGCCGTGCGATGCGGGCATCGAGGTCAGGGTGCCGAACGCGTCGCGCAGACCCTCCAGATAGTCGATGATCGCGCCCGGTGCGACGGTCTCGCCGGTCAGGGGGCGCAGCCGCGGACGGACGACCTCATCGAGGTAGCTCTGCACGGCGGCGTCGAACAGGCCGCGCTTGGAGCCGAACGCGTTGTAGATGCTGGAGCGGCTGAGGCCGGTCGCGGTCTCGAGCTCGGGGATCGACGCGCTCTCGTAGCCGACGGTCCAGAACAGCGTGCGAGCCGCGCGCACCACGGTGTCGCGGTCGAAGCTCTGCGTGCGTGCCATGGTCGCCCTTTTCTGTAATGACTGATCCAGTATATATTGGACAGGTCGTTACAGAAAAGGTTTCACGCAGAGGAGTCCCATCGTGGTCGTCGCAGGTCTGATCTTCGCCGGAGTCGCGGCGCTCGTGCACGTCTACATCTTCGTCATGGAGTCGGTGGCGTGGACCACGCCCCGGGTGCGCGCGACGTTCGGCATGAGCGAGGAGGAGGCGCGGGCGACGAAGCCGATGGCGTTCAACCAGGGGTTCTACAACCTGTTCCTCGCGATCGCGGTCTTCGCGGGCATCGTCTTCTTCTCCGTCGGCGCCCCGGTCGTCGGCGCCACCCTCGTGTTCGTCGGAGTGGGGTCGATGGCCGCCGCGGCGCTCGTGCTCCTGCTGTCCAGCCCGGACAAGCGGGGCGCCGCCCTCACGCAGGGCGTGATCCCGGCGGTGGCCGCGATCCTCCTCGTGATCGGCCTCGTGCTCTGACCTCGCCCGCACTTCCCGACCCATCCGAATCCCCCTCACGAAGGAGTTCCATGTCCACTGCCCTGAGCACCCAGATCCAGCTCGCCCAGCGTCCGGTCGGCTGGCCGACGCCCGATGACTTCCAGACCGCGGAGGTGGTCTACGAGGCCCCCGCAACCGGCGAGGTGCGCGTGCGCAACGAGTTCGTCTCCGTGGACCCGTACATGCGGGGACGCATGAACGACGTCCGCAGCTATGTGCCGCCCTTCGCCCTCGGCGAGACGATCACCGGCGGCGCGATCGGGCGGGTGGTCGTCTCCGCGGCCCCCGAGCTCCCGGTCGGCACGCTCGTGCTGCACCAGCACGGCTGGGCCGACGTGGTGCAGGCCGACGCATCGACCTTCCGCGCCGTCCCCGAGGTGCCCGGCCTCTCGTCCTCGCTGCGCCTGCACATCCTCGGGATGACCGGCCTCACCGCGTACGTCGGGCTCACCGCGATCGCGGGGCTCAAGCCCGGCGACACCGTGTTCGTCTCCGGTGCGGCCGGCGCGGTGGGCACGGCGGTCGGCCAGATCGCCAAGCTCCTCGGCGCGGGCCGGGTGATCGGCTCGGCGGGCACTCCCGAGAAGGTCGCGCTGCTGACCGAGAAGTACGGCTACGACGTGGCCTTCAACTACAAGGACGGCGACGTGCGGGCGCAGCTCGCGGCCGCCGCTCCGGAGGGCATCGACGTGTTCTTCGACAACGTCGGCGGGGATCATCTGGAGGCGGCGCTCGACGTGTTCAACGACGGCGGCCGCGCGGCGCTCTGCGGTGCGATCGCCGGCTACAACACGACCGACCGCACCCCGGGGCCGGACAACCTTGCCAACATCATCACGCGGGCCCTGACCCTGAAGGGCTTCACGCTCGCGGCGTACCTGGGCCTGGCGCCCGAGTTCCAGGAGAAGATGGCGACCTGGTTCGCCGAGGGGAGGATCGCGTACGACGAGACGATCGTCGACGGGATCGAGAACACCGTCGACGCGTTCCTCGACATGATGCGCGGCGCGAACACGGGCAAGATGCTCGTGCGCATCGCGCCCGCGGAGGACGCGGCGGAGACTGCCTGAGCGCGCCGGATCCTCCTGAGCGCACCGGATCGCGGTGGAAGCGGCGGGGGTCCCGAAACCCCCGCCGCTTCGGCGTCACTCCGCGAAGAACGCGAGGATGTCGTCGTCGAGGGCGACCTGGTAGTCGCCCCAGATCCCGTGCGACGCGCCCTCGTAGACCTTCAGGGTCCCCTGCGAGACGAGGGTGATCGCCTTCTCGGCCGCCGCGGCGATGGGGACGATCTGGTCGTCGTCGCCGTGGGCGATCAGGATCGGGACGTCGAGCGCCTCCAGGTCCTTGGTGAAGTCGGTCTCGGAGAACACCTTCACGCAGTCGTAGGCGGCGTTGAGGCCTGCCATCATGCCCTGGCGCTGGAAGTCGTCGACGAGCCCCTGCGAGCGCTTCTCCGGCTGGTGGTTGAAGCCGAAGAACGTCTCGGCGAGGTCCTTGTAGAACTGCGACCGGTCGTTGAGGACTCCCGCACGGATGCCGTCGAAGACCTCCAGCGGCGTGCCCTCCGGGTTGGCGGCGGACTGGAGCATGATCGGCGGGACCGCGCCCGCAGTGGCGACCTTCGACACGCGCCCGGCTCCGCGGGTGGCCGCGTAGCGGACGACCTCGCCACCGCCGGTGGAGTGGCCGACGAGGAGGATGTCCTGCAGGTCCAGCTGCTCGGCGAGCGAGGCGAGGTCGGCGACGTAGGTGTCCATGTCGTTGCCACGGTAGGTGCGGGCCGAGCGGCCGTGGCCGCGGCGGTCGTGCGCGATGGCGCGGTAGCCGGCGTCGGCGAAGAGCTTGAGCTCCTTCTGCCAGGCGTCCGAGCTGAGCGGCCACCCGTGGCTGAAGATGACCGGGCGGCCCTCGCCGAGCTCGGTGTAGTAGATCTCGGTGCCGTCGGGCGTGGTGATGTAGGGCATCGTGTGTCCTTTCCTGGGGAGGGGGCGCGACGCGCACGGCGACGGATCGCCGCGCTGCCGCGAGACACACGCTAGGGCGAGGGCGCATCGGGGAGGGAGGCCCGCGTAGTACTACCCTTCGGGCGCCGCGGTGCTCGTCGGGGCCGTCGGCGGCGTCGGCCCCGACGAGAGCGGCACCGACGCGGCGAGCCCCGCGAAGAGCGTCTCGGCCATCCCCCCGGGCCCGGCGGAGAGCACGGTGAGCTGATAGCCGGGGAGGCTGCGCACGGCGAAGTTGTGGGCATCGATCGCGACGTCGCCGAATCCCTCGATGACGATGTGGAAGGTCGTGTCCTCCGGGCCCGAGACGTCGTGGCGCCCCCAGATCCGCACGAAGTCCGGATCCGCGGAGAGCTCGGTCACGAGCTCCGCCAGGCGGGGGGAATCCGGATGCGCGTCGCGGCGGAGCGTGGCCACGGCGGACCGGGTCATCTCCTCCCACTCCCGGAGCGTGCTCTTCATGCGGTCGTTGAAGAGGCCGGCGATCTGATTGGAGCCCACGGCGAGGCCCCCGTGTCCCAGCGCCGTGGCCAGAGCATTCGCGGCGACGATGTCGCGATGCGGATCTGAGATGTACGCGGGCGTGCGGTACCAGCGCGAGAGCGTGCGCGCGATGCGCTCGGCGGCTCCGGCGTCGGGCACGTGCGGCCGGTGGGGTCGGCCGGTGACGAGACGGTCCAGGTGCGCGATCGACTCGTCGTCGAGGCGGAGGGCGCGCGCGAGGGCCGCCAGGACCTGCTCGGACGGGCGGCCGATGCGTCCCTGCTCGATGCGCAGGTAGTACTCGGCGCTGATGCCCGCGAGCTCGGCGACCTCCTCACGCCGCAGGCCCGGAACCCTTCTCCCGGGCTGCCGGGTCAGTCCGACGTCCTCGGGCTGGACCACGTCGCGTCGTGCGCGGACGTAGCGGCCCACGGCGTTCAGGGAGTCGCTCACGCAGGTCCTCGGTCGGGGGAGAGAAGGGGTTGCCTCAATTCTCCGTCACCGCACCGGCGTCCCGGGCATGTCGCGCGGGTCGGTTCAGGTGCCGCGGTGCTGCGCGATCCGGGTGAGCTCGAGTCCGTACGCCGCGGCGGCGAGTTCGGCCATGTCGTTCGGGCGGGTGAAGCTGCGCCCGGTGAGCTCCTCGATCCGCCGCAGCCGGTAGCGCACGGTGTTGGGGTGGCAGTGCAGCAGCGCCGCCGCGTCGGCCGCGGATCCGCCGGTGTCGATGTACGTCTCGAGCGTCTCCAGGATCACGTCGCGGTCGCTCTCGGCGAGGTGCAGGACCGGGCCGAGCACGTCGTCGGTGAGGCGCTCGGCCTCGTGCGGATCCGCGGCGATCATGGCCGCGATCGGGCTCGCGCTGAACACGCGCACCTTCGTCACGCTGCGGGCCGTCGTCGCCAGTGCCGCGCGGGCCAGCCGCAGCGCCCGCGGCGCATCGGTGCGCGCGGGGAACGGCGGGCTGACGCCGACGCGGGCGCCCGGGTAGCCGCGCAGCGTCTCGAGGACCTCGTCCATGGCATCGGGGCGGGCGAGGGCGATCACGCCAAGCACCGGCGGGAGAACTCACAACGGTCGCGGGCGCAGAAGAAGCGACTCCGGGAGTATGCCGCCGACTCTGGGATCGCACTCGAGGACATCAACCGAGGCCTTCCGGGATTCGGGCCTATCGTTCGCGCATCCAGTGAGATCGTCGGCATCAGCGGGAACCATACACAAGGAATGTGGGCCTTCATCAGCGGACTCACACACCCATCGGTGAAACGAAGCATCGCCGCGTCAGACATCGAACGTCTCGCCGACGGAGAAGTGTTCGCAGCCAAGTTCACCGCGAACCTCGCATCCGTCGCCATGGCGCTTGACGCTGCCATCGCAACGCATCTCGCGGCCCTACGTCTCCTAGCCCGGAGGGGAGGGCGGACAGAGCTGGCATGGTCGCCGGGTCCAGGATTTCCACCCCCCAGGCGGCGCGCGTCCATCGGACAAGAACATAGGCCGAGACCGCGGAAACCCCTGACCTGATATAATATTCGATATCGGATATTCTTCTATCGCCTGAAAATCGTAGTTTTATACTAATGAGATGAAGGATGGTAGGCCAGGATTCGCGATCGCGCGCCGGCGCCGGCGTCCGGATCGCGGGCCCCGTGGGCACTAACAAGCGCTACCCGTACTTGGCCGCACAGCGGGCCGAGGAGAACGAGCTGCGCAAGGCCCGCAAGGCGGGGCCGCTACAGTCGCTCACCGACATCCAGATCCGCTCCCACACCGTTCCCATCACGCACGCGCCGCGCACGCCCGCGATGTGGGGTCATGCCTGGGTGCGGTTCGGCGACGTCGACGTGCGCTGCGTCGTCCGGATCCTCCGATGGACCCCTGACGCCGTGGGCGTCGCGGTCCCCGTCGACGAGGAATGGTTGCGCTGCTGGATCTGGCAGGGCGCCGTGCAGCGACTTGAGAACCGCACGGACGCCTGGATCTAGGCCGTCGGATCCTCGGGGCGCCCCTAGAGGTGTGAGGGCTACACGCCGAAGTGTGGTGCGGATCTCGTTGCGCGAGTGCCGGCCCACCCCTGGGGTCGGCTCCCACGGGCTATGCCCCATGAGGTCCCCGCCAAGCGGGTTGGAATCTGAAAATCCAACCCGCCCACCTCAGTCTTAACCTCTCTCCCGCGCGCCAGGGGAGGAGAGAGCCGCGGGAGAGAGGCACCTTCCAGACTCTACGCGTCTATGTACCGTGGGTGCCGGTCATTCGCTGAGTTCGATCTCGATGAAACCGCCGACGATGCGTGTGCGGAATGTGCGCAGCAACAGAGCAGGATCGGTCAAGCACTCTCCTGTGCCGAGGTCGTAGACCTCTTTGTGCAGGGGCGAGGCGACGGTGGGGCGATCACCCCGGGAGCCGACGATACCTCGCGCCATCACCGGTGCGCCGTCTGCCGCGGGATCGGTGTGCTCCACCGCGTACACCTCACGCGGTGAGAGCAGGAACAGGGCGATCTGACGCATCCGGATGAGCACCGCTTCGCCCCAGGAGGGTTCGAGGTCGTCAACGCGACACACCCGCTCCCAGGTGGGGTCCGACGGAACGGACCGGGTGGAGACGGCACGAGGGCGGGTCTGCGTGATCGTGGTCATGAGATGACGCTAGAACGCGTGTGTTTCGTTTGTGCTCGCGCCGTATGTCAGGGATGTGAATCTCCTCTCACAGGCGCCTGGCAGGCCTGTGCGGTGGTCGTCACGCGTCGGTTACATCATCGAAATGGCGGGGAAACGGCCTGCTCTTACGCTCGGGAACCACCGAACTGGAGGGGGCACGCATGACGTCCCGCAACACGCTCATCGTCGGAGGCGGCCCCGCCGCCCACCGGCTCGTGGAGGCCCTGCTATCGCGCTTCGCCGATGAGCCGGCCGCCGCGCACCGCATCACCGTCGTCGCGGAAGAGCCGTATCTTCCGTACGACCGGGTGCAGCTGAGCAAGCGGCTCGCGGACGGATCCGTCGATCTCACGCTGGATCCGGCGTCGTGCTGGGAGCACGCCGCGGTCTCCCTGCGGGTCGGCGAACGGGCGCAGGCGATCGACCGCGCCGCGAAGACAGTGACAACGTCGACCGGCGACGTGCTCGGCTACGACGATCTCGTGCTGGCGACTGGATCCTCCGCCCCTGTGCCCGAGATCCCCGGTGCTGCGGCCGCCCGCGTGTACCGCACGATCGACGACGTGGACGCCCTCGTTGCCGAGGTCGCGGCACTCCGCGACGAGCTGGGCCGTTCTCCGCGCGTCGCCGTGGCCGGAGGCGGTCTTCTCGGACTGGAAGCTGCAGGAGGCGTCGCCGCACTCGGTGCCGACGCCGTGATCATCCACTCCGGCGGGTGGCTGATGTCGGCCCAGCTCGACGAGGGCGCGGGCCAGGCCCTGGGGCGGCTGATCGCGGCCCGCGGGGTCCACCTGCACCTCGGCACCCGGCCGCAGAAGATCGTGCTCGGCGCTGGCGGCCGCCCCGTCGAGGTGCTCTGCACCGACGGCCGCAGCGTTCCGGCCGACATCGTCGTGTTCGCCATCGGCATCCGAGCGCGCGACGAACTCGCCACGGCGGCGGGGATCGAGACCGCGCCGCGCGGCGGCGTGATCGTGGACGAGGCCTGCCGCAGCGCTGATCCGTCGATCTGGGCCATCGGCGAGGTCGCTGCGATCGACGGCCGCACGATCGGCCTGGTCGCGCCGGCCAACGCTATGGCCGAGACTGTCGCCGACCGGCTGCTCGGCGGCGATGCGGCTTTCACCACGATCGACGACGCCACCAAGCTCAAGCTGTCGGGCGTCGACGTGGCGAGCTTCGGCGACGCGTTCGCCCGCGATCCCGGCGCCCTCGAGATCGTGTACGCGGATCCCGCGCGCGGGCTGTACCAGAAGCTCGTCGTGAGCGACGACGCCCGCACGCTGCTCGGCGGCGTCTTCGTCGGCGACGCCACGCCCTACCTCGGTCTGCGACCGCTGCTCGGTCGGACCCTCGACGCCGAGCCGGCCGCGTACCTCTCCGCCGCCGGTGCCGAGCCGCCCACGAGCGGCGCGCTGCCAGACGACGCGCTGGTGTGCTCCTGCAACAACGTCGCCGCGGGGACGGTGCGCGCCGCGGTCGGCGACGGTTGCCACGACCTCGGAGAGCTGAAGACCTGCACCCGCGCGGGCACGCAGTGCGGATCCTGCGTGCCGCTGGTGAAGAAGCTGCTCGAAGCGGAGCTCACCGCCGCCGGCGCCACGGTCTCGCACGCGCTGTGCGAGCACTTCGACCTGTCCCGGCAGGAGCTGTTCGAGTCCGTCCGTGTTCTGGGGCTGACGAGCTGGGACGAGACGATCACCCGCCTCGGTCGCGGGCGCGGCTGCGACATCTGCAAGCCCGCGGTCGGATCGATCCTCGCCACCCAGCACGGCCAGTATCTGCTTGACGGCGGTCGCGGCCCGCTGCAGGACACGAACGACCGCGCCCTCGCCAACATGCAGAAGGACGGCACGTACTCGGTCGTGCCGCGCATCCCCGGCGGCGAGATCACCCCCGAGAAACTCGGCGTGATCGCCCGCGTCGCGCAGGACTTCGGCCTGTACACGAAGATCACCGGCGGACAGCGGATCGACCTCTTCGGCGCACGGCTGGACCAGCTGCCGGACATCTGGCGTCGGCTGGTGGACGCCGGCTTCGAGTCGGGGCAGGCGTACGGCAAGGCGCTGCGGAACGTGAAGAGCTGTGTCGGATCAACCTGGTGCCGGTACGGCGTGCAGGACTCGGTGGGGATGGCGATCGCCCTGGAGCTGCGCTACCGAGGCCTGCGCAGCCCGCACAAGCTCAAGTTCGGCGTCTCCGGATGCGCCCGCGAATGTGCCGAGGCGCGCGGAAAGGACGTGGGCGTGATCGCGACCGATCTGGGCTGGAACCTCTACGTCGGCGGCAACGGCGGCTTCCAGCCCGCCCATGCGCAGCTGCTCGCATCCGACCTGGATGACGAGACGCTGGTGCGCTACATCGACCGCTATCTGATGTACTACATCCGCACCGCCGACCGGCTGCAGCGCACCGCGCGCTGGATGGAGGATCTGGACGGCGGCCTCGACCACGTCCGCGACGTCGTGGTGCACGACTCACTCGGCCTGGCCGCCGAGCTCGAGGCGGCCGTGGCGCAGCACGTCGAGACCTACGCGGACGAGTGGGCGGCAACGCTCGCCGACCCGGAGCGGCTGCGCCGGTTCCGCTCCTTCGTGAACGAGCCGGCTCTTGCGGATCCGTCCATCGCGCGCGTCGCCGAGCGGGGACAGCTCCGCCCGGCGACCGCGGCGGAGCGCGCGGCCGGCGTCGTGTCGATCGCCGGCGCCACGATCCCGCTGCGCACCGACGCGATGCCCGCGGAGGGGCGATCGTGACGGCCGCGGTCGGGTCGGTCGCCCTCGTCGGCGGCGGTCCGGGCGACCCCGACCTCCTCACCGTCGGCGCGGTCAGGGCGCTGCGGGACGCCGATGTCGTGCTGTTCGACCGGCTCGCGCCGTACGCGCTGCTCGCGGAGCTCGCGCCGCAGGCGGAGCTGGTCGATGTCGGCAAGCGCCCCGGCCATCATGCGATCCCGCAGGAGGAGATCGAGCGGATCCTGATCGACCACGCGCTCGCAGGCGCCGCGGTCGTGCGCTTCAAGGGCGGGGATCCGTTCGTCTTCGGTCGCGGCGGCGAGGAGGCGGCGGCCTGCCGGGCGGCCGGCGTGCCAGTGAAGGTCATCCCCGGGGTGACGAGCGCGATCTCGGTGCCCGCGTCCGCCGGCATCCCGGTCACGCACCGCGGGGTCGCGCGGCTGTTTACGGTGGTCTCCGGGCATGCACCGCTCACGGAGTCCGAGGCGGAGCACCTGGCCGGCCTCGGCGGTACCATCGTCGTGCTCATGGGTGTCTCGAACCTGCCGTCGATCAGTGCCGGTCTGCTGCGCCACGGCATGGATCCCGGCACGGCCGTCGCGATCGTCGAACGCGGATTCACCGCCGACCAGCGCACCACCGTCTCCGACCTCGCAGGCATCCGCGGGGCCGCGGAGGACGCCGGGGTGCAGTCCCCCGCGGTGATCGTCGTGGGCGACGTCGTCCGGCTCGCCGTTCACGGGGACCGGGAGGCCGTCGCGCTGCTCACGGACGCCGTCGCACTCGCGGGGGATGCCCCATGACACCGTCCGAACGCATCGATCCTGTGTCCGGCTTCGGTCCGGACCAGCTCGCCGGCTTCCGGATCGGCGTGACGAGCGATCGTCGCTCGGCCGACCTCATCGACGCGTTCGAGCGCCGCGGAGCGTCCGTGCTGCACGCTCCCACCGTACGGATGCGGCATGCGGATGACGATGGTCCTGTCATCGACGACACCCGCAGCATCGTCGCCGCGCACCCCGATCTCCTCCTCGCGACGACCAGCTACGGAATGCGGCGCTGGTTCGAGGTCGCCGATGCGGCGGGGCTCGGCGCAGCGCTGCAGGACTCGCTGTCCGCGGCGACGATCCTGGTGCGCGGCCCGAAGGCGCGGGGCGCCGTGCGCGCGGCGGGGCTCGACGACGAGGGCATGAGCGACGAGGAGACGACGGCGTCTCTGGTGGACAGGGCCGTCGCCGAGTTCGGAGCGGGCACCACGGTCGCGGTGCAGCTGCACGGCCAGACCGATCACGCGCAACTGGAGCGGCTCGCGCAGGCCGGAATGCACGTGCTCACGGTCGCCCCATACACCTGGTCGAACGCCGAGGACGACGACGAGCGGATCACCCGCCTCATCGACGCGATCGCGGCCCGGCAACTGGACGGCGTCACCTTCACGAGCGCCCCTGCGGTGGACGGACTGTTCATCGCCGCCCTGGCCCGCAGCCGCCACGACGAGGTGGTTGACGCGCTGCGGCGGGACGTGGTGGCCGCGAGCGTGGGCCCGGTGACCTCCGCGCCGCTGCGAGCGGTCGGCATCCCGGTGCTGCAGCCGGATCGCTACCGGATGGGCGCGCTCATCCGGCTCGTGTGCGAGCACCTCGAAGACCGCGCGACGCAGCGCGTGCAGACCCGGCACGGCGAGGTCCAGCTGCGTGGCAGCGTCGCCGTCGTTGACGGCACGCCGGTGCGCCTCACCCCCACCTCCGTGACGCTGTTCCGCGCGCTGGTCGCCGCCCGCGGCGCGGTGGTCTCCCGCCGGGAGCTCTCCGGATCCGTGGACGGCGACGAACACACCATGGAGGTCTCGCTCAGCCGGCTGCGGCAGAGCCTCGCGACCCCCGGCCTCGTCGCCACGGTCGTCAAGCGCGGCTACCGGCTCGACGTCTGAGCCTGCCGGTCTCTGAACCTGTCGAAGCGCTCCCCCCTGACCCGGGCCCTTGGACAAGCCCAGGGACCGGATCGCGCCGGCTCTCACCCCGCCGGCACCACCGCCAGCAGCGCGGCGATACGTCCCTTGCAACCCCCACACCCGGTGCCGGCGCGCGTGCAGCGGCCGACCTCATCGACGGTGCCGCACCCGTCGGCCACCGCGTCTGCGATGCGACCCGCCGTCACGCCGTTGCACCAGCACACGGTCGCATCGGGCCCGAGCGGGTCATCGGCGGCCACGGCCGTGCCGGCATCGGCCGCGTCGAGCCGCAGCAGCGCCGCCGGATCTGCGACGAGGCCCATTCCTCGCTCGTAGCGCAGGGTGAGCTCGGCGCCGGCCCGGGGCAGGCCGACCGAGACGAACCCGGCGAGCACGCCGTCGCGGACGACGGTCTTCAGATACGCGCCCCGCGCGGCGTCCACCCACACGCTGACCTCGGCGTCGGCGTCCCACGGCTCGGCCGCATACGCCCCGCCCGACACCACATCGATCCCGGTCGCCTTGAGCATGAGCGCCGTGGGGCGCTCGTGCCGCGCGACGGTCGCCTTCGCGCCGACCGCGAATCCGGCCGACTCGGCGTGCAGTCGGCTCGCGACGGCGGCGGCCTGCCGCCATCCGGGTCCGATCAGACCGCTCGGCGCCCCTGGCACGCGCCCCGTGGCGTCGGCCTCCTCAGGATCGGCGACCTGCGCGCAGTCGCCGATCGCGAACACGTCCGGATCCGTCCAACTGCGCAGATCCGGGTCGACGAGTACACCGGTCGCGCACGCGAGGCCGGCGGCGAGCGCGAGCTCGACCCGGGGCGCGACACCGCAGGACAGCACGAGCAGGTCGCCGCGCAGGTAGGTGCCGTCGGCGCACACGATGCCGTCGAACACGGGCCCACCCGGGGCGTCCCTGAGCTCGACGGTCTCGGCGCGCGCGTGCGCCGCCATCCGCAGGCCCGCCGCTCGGGCGGCACGCGCGAGCATGCGGCCGCCGGTCTCGTCGAGATTGCGGGCCATCGGCGCCGCACCGTGGTGCACCACGGTGACCCGCGCCCCGTGCTCGGCGGCGAGCAGCGCGAACTCCATGCCGAGCACCCCTGCCCCGAGCACAAGGATCGCCCCACCCCCGGCGACTACCGGCGCGACCGCCTCGGCGTCGGCCACGTCGCGCAGCGCGAGCACGCCCGCGGGCAGCGCCCGGCGCCCGCCGTCCCGACCGCGCACGGGCGTCGCGCTGCGCTCGTGCCGCGTGTGCTCCAGACCGCCGAGGGTCGGTACGTTGGCGCGCGCGCCCGTGGCCAGCACGAGCCGGTCCCAGCCGATCTCCTCCCCGTCCGAGGTGCGCACCACGCGCCCGGCGCGGTCGACGGCGACCGCCGTCTCGTCGAGCCTGATCCGCACTCCTGCCGCCCGGGCCGCGGCGGTGTCAGCGATCTCGAGGCGCGTCCGTGAGGCGGCGCCCACCGCGTACTCCGCGAGCAGCACGCGGTTGTAGGCATCCTCGGCCTCCGCACCCAGCACCGTGAGCGACACCCGCCCCGCGGTCACCGCGGGCAACAGCTCCTCGACGAAGCGGGCGCCGACCGGTCCGTAGCCGATCAGCACGGTCCGCAGCGGGGCCGTCATGCCTGCACCCGCTCGGCGTTCACGGATGCGGCTCCGTTCTCTCCGACCGCCGGGGTGACGACGACCATGGTTCGCTTGAACTCCGGCATGCCCGAGACCGGATCCGTCACCGCGGCCGTCAGCAGGTTGACGCATTCCTCGTTCGTGAAATGGAACGGCAGGAACACCGTGTCGAGGCGGATCCGCTCGGTCAGAAGGGCGTCGGCCACGACACGCCCTCGCCGGTTTCGAACCACGACAGGATCCCCGTCCGCGACGCCGAGGCGGGCCGCCGTCGCGGGGTGCATCTCGGCGCGGGCACGCGGCTGCGCCTCGGTCAGCTCGCCGACCCGACGGGTCTGCGCCCCGGACTGGTAGTGCTCCAGCAGGCGCCCGGTGATGAGCGTGAGCAGCATCGAACGGGTCCCCGCGCCCATCGTCGCGCCGCAGAGCGGCTCGTCGAGCGCCTCTGGCTCGTGCTCCCGCGGCTGCACCGGCACGAGCCGTGCCCGGCCGTCCGAGTGCGCGAACCGCTCGGCGAACAACCGCGGCGTGCCGTCGGAGCCTGCGGGGTACGGCCAGTGCGCGGCCACCCCCGCGGCGAGCTGGGCGTCGAGGAGCGCGTGGCTGAGCCCTGAGTAGTCCGCGATCCCGCCTGCGGAGGCGCGGGCGAGCTCCGCGAACACGATCGCCGGATCGGTCGGCCACTCCGACGGCGCCTCCAGCCTGGCGGCGAGATCGGCGAGGATCTCCAGCTCGCTGCGCACCCCGGGCGGCGGGGGCAGCGCGCGGCGGCGGCGGATCACCCGCCCCTCGAGCGTCGTCAGGGTGCCCTCCTCCTCGGCCCACTGCGTGACCGGAAGCACGACGTCGGCGAGTGCGGCGGTCTCCGAGAGCACGAAGTCGCTCACGACGAGCAGATCGAGCGCGCGCAGCCCCGCCATGACCGCGTGCGCGTCCGGTCCGGAGACGACCACGTTCGCGCCGTGCACGAGCAGGGCGCGAACGCCCCCGGGCCGTCCGAGCATACCCAGCAGCGGCACGGCCGGAACGCCCGGCCCGGGCAGGCTGTCCGGATCCACACCCCAGACGGCCGCCACCGCCGCCCGGTCCGCGGGATCGGCGATCTTGCGGTAGCCCGGCAGCTGGTCGCTCTTCTGCCCGTGCTCACGCCCGCCCTGGCCGTTGCCCTGGCCGGTGAGCGTTCCATAGCCCGAGCCCGGCCGGCCCGGCAGCCCGAGCACGAGAGCGAGGTTGATCGCCGCCGTGGCCGTGTCGGTGCCGTCGATGTGCTGCTCGACGCCCCGCCCGGTGAGGATGTAGGTGCCATGGCCGCGCGCGAGCCGGTGGGCGGTCGCCCGCAGCACGCCGACGGGGATCCCCGTCGCCGCCTGTACCCGTTCCGGCCACCACGGCGCGACACTGCGACGCAGCGCGTCGAAGCCGACGGTGCGCTCATCCAGGTAGTCGTGGTCGGCGAGTCCGTCCGCCAGCACGACGTGGGCGAGGCCGAGCAGGAGCACGAGGTCGGTGCCGGGCGCCGGCTGCAGGTGCGCGCCTGCCCCGTCCGCCGTGAGCTCGGCGGTCTGCGAACGGCGCGGATCCACGACGACCAGGCCACCGGCGGCGCGGGCGCCCGCAAGGTGCGAGAGCAGGGGTGGCATGGTCGCGGCGACGTTCGAGCCGAGCAGCAGGATCGTGTCGGCGTCGTCGAGGTCGGAGACGGGAAAGGGAAGGCCGCGGTCGATCCCGAAGGCCCGGTTGCCCGCCGCCGCGGCGGACGACATGCAGAACCGGCCGTTGTAGTCGATGCGCGAGGTGCCCAGCGCCACCCGGGCGAACTTGCCGAGCAGGTACGCCTTCTCGTTCGTGAGCCCGCCGCCCCCGAACACCGCCACCGCGTCGGGTCCGTCTGCTTCGCGGATCGCGCGCAGCGACGACGCGATCCGCGCCAGCGCCTCGTCCCAGCTCGCCGGGCGCAGGGCGCCGGCGTCGCGGATCAGCGGGGTGGTGAGCCGTTCCGGGGAGGCGAGCAGGGCGGCAGAGGTCCACCCCTTCTTGCAGAGCCCGCCGCGGTTGGTCGGGAACGTGCGCCCCTCCACTCGCACCGGGGCGGAACCGGCCGGATCCGGGGTGAGCGTCATGGCGCACTGCAGTGCGCAGTACGGGCAGTGCGTGTCCGCCGCAGCAGAACAGGCGGGAGCCGTCGGGGGCGGGGATCCGGTTGCCATCGCGGCCGACTCAGATCCGCGTCCCGCGACGGCGTCCGCGCAGCAGCACGGCGGTCGTGACCCCGCACAGCATCACGTAGACGACCACGAACCAGCCGAGACCGACGGCGTAGCCTCCGGTCGCTGCCTTGGACAGCCCGAGCGCCTGCGGGATGAGGAACCCGCCGTAGGCGCCCAGCGCGGAGACGATCCCCAGCGCGGCGGCCGCGGCGCGTTGGGTGGCAGCGTCGCCGGACGAAGAGTGGCCGTCCACACCGGACCTCAGCGCGAACAGAGTCGGGATCATCCGGTATGTCGCGCCGTTGCCGGCGCCGCTCGCGACGAACAGCAGGAGGAAGAAACCGAGGAACAGCCAGAAGGAGTGCAGCGGCAGGGTGAGCACCACGGCGAGGGCGCCGAGCGCCATGACTGCGAAGGCGGCGATCGTCACGGCGCTGCCGCCGAACCGGTCGGCCAGCCGTCCGCCGAAGGGGCGCGCGAGCGACCCGACCAGTGCCCCGACGAACGCGAGCGACAGCATCGCGCCGCCGACAGGGAAGGCAGTGAAGGCGGGGAACTGGTCGGCGATGAGCTTGGGGAAAACGGCGGAGAAGCCGATGAAGGATCCGAACGTGCCGATGTACAGAAGCGCCATGAGCCACAGCTCGGGATAGCGCAGCGCGGCCAGAGAAGCCGAGATGTCGGCACGGGCGCTCGTGAGGTTGTCCATCCGGCGCCAGGCGCCGAGGGCTGCGATCAGGATGAGCGGCACCCAGATGAGACCCGCGAGAGGCAAATGCAGGGTGGTGCTGGCTCCCAGGGTGATCACGATCGGCACGACGAACTGGGCGACAGCGGCGCCGAGGTTCCCGCCGGCGGCGTTGAGCCCGAGGGCCCAACCCTTCCGCCGCTGCGGGTAGAAGGAGGTGATGTTCGCCATCGAGCTCGCGAAGTTGCCGCCGCCGAGGCCTGCGAGCGCCGCAACGGTGAGCATCACCGGGAACGGGGTGCTGGGGTTCGACACGCACAGCGCGAGCCCGAGCGCGGGGATCAGCAACAGCAGCGCCGACACCACCGTCCAGTTGCGTCCGCCGAAGCGCGGCACCATGAACGTGTACGGGAAGCGCAGGGTCGCTCCGACCAGGCTCGGGATCGAGATCAGCCAGAACGTCTCGGAGACGGTGAAGTGGAATCCTGCCGCCGGCAGCGCCACGACCACGATCGACCAGAGCTGCCAGACGACGAAGCCGAGGAACTCGGCGAAGATCGACCAGCGCAGGTTGCGCCGCGCGATCGCAGAGCCGGCGGTTCGCCACTGCTCACGGTCCTCCGCGTTCCACCCAGAGATCCACCGTCCCGGCAGGAAGCCGAGCGCGGCGCCGGTCGCGGGGCTCTGCGCGCTGTGCGTGGACGTGCTGTTCGTGGCGATGCCAGTCATGCGGACCTCCCAGTGTGCCTGTGCGATCACGCTAGGAAGTGCTTGTTTCGGGCTGTCGCGCGCGCCGTAACGACTGCGTGTCGAAGTCCTCTCCTCCCCCACGTGCAGTTGTGAGGCGACGGGGGTATGTGCGCCGGACATCTATAGGACCGAAACGAGACAGCTGCGTGTGTACGTTGCGGTGCGTCTGCGTCGAGGATGAGGCGCTCAGGTTGGATCATCCACTCGCGGGCGACATAATCACGCTCTCGCCGGATCCGATCCTCGTGACAGTCAGTGATCTCACCGCTAAACGCTCAGCAGTCCCCTGCCCGCCAGGTTAGGAGACGCTCTAGGAGCTAAGGACGCGGTCTAGCCAGCTTTCTCTGGCGGTAGTAGCGGCACGAGACACGATGGCGTCTGCAAGCATCTCGAACCCGTGGAAGCCGCCCGCCCATACGTGCAGTTCGGCTTGAACACCGGCCTCCCACAGTTTCGTCGCGTAGGCCACGTCCTCATCACGGAACACCTCGGCGCTGCCGCAGTCGATGTACGTTGACGGCAGGTTGGACAAGTTCGTCGCGCGTGCAGGTGCGGCGTAGATCGAGACGTCCCGAGTGCCTTTCCGATCGCCGAGAAGCGCGGTCCAACCCACGATGTTCGCTGCCCGGTCCCAGAGACCGACACCGTCTATCTGTTTCGTGGAGACGGTCGCGTCACGATCATCGAGCATTGGGCACATTAGAACCTGGCCGAGAAGGTGAGGGCCGCCCCGATCGCGCGCGAGCAGCGCAGCGCCAGCGGCGAGACCGCCTCCGGCGCTACCGCCGCCGATCAGGATGCGAGAAGGGTCGATGCCCAATTCGTTAGCGTGCGCCGCCATCCACACGAGGCCGGCGAAGCAGTCTTCGACTGGATATGGATCTGGGAACTCGGGTGCCAGTCGGTACTCGACACTGACCAACACCGCATCGTGGCGCTCGATTGCGCCGAAGAAGACCTCCACGCCGCCAAGCCGGTCACCGAGCATCATCCCGCCGCCATGAGTGTGATAGATGCCCGGCCCCCGCCCGGTGTGGTCGTTGCGTGCGATCACGGTCAACACGATCTCGTCTCCGAGGTGACCCGGGACTGTGATGTCACGGCGTGACAGGCCTAGCGTGGTCATGCGCGCCCGCAGCGCTTCCTGGTCCGTAACGAAGTTCGGCCGGAGCGCGGGGAGCAGATCGGTTGTAAGTACGTCAGGCATCTGCCCACGGATCACGGCCAGCGGCGCCTCCAACTGAGGGTCAAAAGGTGGCCGTGCGAGGGTCTCGGTCATCTGGACTCCTTTGTCTAGTGCCACTTGGTTGTGGCGGATTTGTGGGCTTGAGTGGCATCAGCCATGGTCAGAGCGCACACCGGGAAGGGGTATGCGAGGAGAACGAGAGGGGTTTGTGATACGGGGCCCTCGGCAGTGCGGGTATCCGCCTCGACATCCTGGTGGCTTGCGAATGGGCCTGCAGCACCCCTCACACGTGCACCTCCTCCGTGCCGCGGGCGCGCCCGCGGCACAGTCGGGCGTTAAGAAAGGCGACGGTCAGATCAACGATGGCGTCGACGTCGCCCCCGAAGAATCCATGGTCAGCGCCTTCGATGAGATGAAGCTCGCTAGGAACGCCCTCAGCTTGGAGTGCCTCGTGATAGGCGATGCTTTGCTGGTGCGGAACCAGCTGATCGAGCGTGCCATGTATGAGGAGCGTGGGCGCCGTCGCCTGGTTGATGTGCGTTATCGGGCTCGCCCGGCGAGCAAGCTCGGGCTGCTCCGACACTGCGACTCCGATCAGAAGCGAGGAGGGCGATGTGGCAGCGCCATGATCGGGGAACGGCGAGCCGGGGAGTGTTTCCTCCTGCAACGTGTCCAACCGTGTGGCCGGATACCAGGCTACTGAGGCGGCGATAGAAGAGGACAGCCCAGTCATGCCCACTTCACCTTCCAGTACGGGATCGCTGGTGTTCGAGCCGAGGAAGAGGGAGAGATATCCGCCGGCGGATTCACCCACTGACCCGATCCGATCCGCGTCGAGGCCGAGTGCTGGAGCGGCGTTTCGAAGCCACCGAGTGGCCGCTTTCACGTCATGCACTTGTGCCGGGAAGGTCGCTTCTGCCGAGAGTCGGTACTGGATGGTGGCGACGGCGTAGCCCTCTTCGAACAGTCTCGCAAAGAGAGGTCGACGGTCATCGACATCGCGGGAGCGGAAGTTCTTACTGCCGGCGAGCCAGGCCCCACCATGAATAAAGATGATCAGAGGCGCGGGTTTATTCGCATCAGCGGGAATCATCAGGTCAAGGAGTAGCGGGCGGTAGCCGTCGACGATCGCGTATTCAACGTCTCGATAGCGCCGGAATCCGTCCTCCGTCGTGTAGTTGATCTCCGATGGGCTATCGCAGCAAGCAGGTTCCCAGTCCGTCGGAAGGCGCAGCGGGGTCTTGAGCGTCATGACTCTCCTTGGCGGTCAGTAGTCGGGCCATCAGGGCCCGAGCCTTGGCTCTCTTCACTGCCACGGTGCTCAGTGTTCACATCCCGCCTCCGCAACGAGCCAGTCCAACGAGCAGGGGACGGCCCCTGCGGTCGGTTCCTTCTTCAGAGTGGCGAACCTGGGCTCTCATCCCTTGATCGATCCTTCGGTCAGGCCCGATACGAGGCGACGCTGGACGAGGATGTAGGCGATCATCACTGGAAGGCTCGTTAGAACAACGTGGGCGAAGATGAGTTCCCACCGCATCGATTGGATCTCGGACGAAGTGCTGGAGAATTGGTAGAGAGCGAGCGGGAGGGTCGCGTTCTCGGATCCGTGGAGGAGAAACAGGCCGAAGAAGAACTCATTCCAGATCGTGATGATCAGGATGACCCCTCCGACCAAAAGCACCGGGATCAGGCTGGGCAGGATCAACAGGCGATAGATCTGCCGCTTAGAGGCGCCGTCGATTGCGGCGGCCTCCTCGAGTTCGGCAGGCATCGCCTTTACGAATCCGGTCGCCAGGAACACAACGATCCCCATGCGGGTTCCCACCATGACCAGGAAGTAGCCGAAGCGATCGCCGGCGATTCCGAGCACCTGCAGCTCGTAGATGGTCGGAAGGATCGCCGGCGGTAGGAGAATGGACATGACACTCAGCGTGTAGCCCGTTTTCATGCTGATCCGCTTGGATCGCGCGAATGCCCACGCAGCCATCGACCCGAAGATCATCACGCACACCAGGGTGGGGATGGTGATCATCAAGCTGTTCAGCAGCGCAGCCGGATAGTTTCCTTCGACAAAGACCCGCGAGTAGTTCTCGACGATCGCCCATTGGTGAGGGAGCGCGAGACTGAGCTGACTGGCCTCGCTGTACGGCTTGGCGGAGTTGACGAGAAGAAGCCACAGGGGAATCCCGATCCACGGCATGCCGATGAGCACGAGGAGGGTGAGGCGGCCGCCTTCACGGAGACGGGCGGTCCGGTGAGTCGCCCCGAGCCGACTGCGGACGTGCTGTGTGCTCATGCTTCGATCTCCCGACGCCGTAGGTATGCGATCAAGGGCAGGCCCAGAGCGACGACCAGGATCGTCACCACCAGGCTCAGGGAGCTCGCGCTGCCGAAGAAGCCCATCCCGTACTGCCGGTACATCGCGATGTTAAGGACGGTCGTGGCGTCGCCAGGTCCCCCGCCCGTCGTTGCCTGAATGATGTCGAAGGCGCTCAGCGCACCGAGGAAGGTGGAGACGACACTGAAGGTGAATGCCGGTGCCAGTAGACGGAACTTCACTCGCCAGAATCGTTGCCAGCTGTTCGCGCCGTCGATCATGGCGGCTTCGATCAAGCTGTGCGGGATGGAGTTCAGCCCGGCGATGTAGACGAGCGTCACCAACCCGCTCCATTTCCATGCGTCGATGAACGCCACGGTGAACAGGGCGGTGTCGTAGTTCCCCATCCAACCGAAGTCGAATCCCGGGATGACGATTCCGATCGCTGCATTAAGTGGACCGTGGGGTGAGAGGATCGCGGCCCAGATGTAGCCGGCTGCTACTGGCGAGATCAGCACCGGGACGAAGAAGGCCGCGCGAAACACGGAGTTCACCGCGCTCGTGCGTTGCAGGAGGAGCGCGAGGATCAGACTCACGGTGTTCTGGACGACCAGCGCGACGATCGCATAAGTGATCGTCACGCGGATCGCGTTTCCGAGCACCCCGGTGTCCGCGAGGTCGATGAAGTTCTGGATCCCGTTCCACTTGATGGACGAGGAGAAGCCCGTCCAGTTCGTAAAGGCGAAATAGATGTTGAGGAGGAAGGGAAGAAGGAAGAATGCGACGGTCAGTGCTACCGCCGGCACTACGAACGGCCACCAGCGCAGATCCTTCCGGCGCCGGCGTTGGGGGCGGACGGGGTGCCGCCCCCGGCTCCGGCCGGGGGCGGCGACAGCTGCGTCGCTGTGAACGAAAGTCATGAGTTGTGGAGGACCTTTCTTACCAGCCTGGAAGCTGCGCTGCCTTCGCCGCCTGTTCGAACACCTTTTGAGCGTTCTCCCCGATCGGCTCGGGAGTCTGGCTGCCGCTGAGCAAGCCGGTGAGATAGTCGGCGAACTTAGAGCCGAACCCGACGAGGTTCGAGTTGAAGGCAATTGCGGAGTCGGCGTTATAGGCGTCGGCGATCTCCTTCGAGAGCTCCTGATACCCCCCAGTAGGGGGCTTCGCGCCCTTCAAGAGCGGGAACGTCCCCGACTCGTTGACGAAGGCCTGGTACCCCTCTCCAGTGGCGTACTGGATGAACGCGAGCGCGGTACTCTCGGTGTCGGCATGGCCGGTCTTTGGCACATACCATGTCCCACCGAGAGCTGGAGCCCACGCTGCGGTCGGTCCATCCGCCCCCACCGCAGCAAACCCGATCGTCTCATCGGTCTTCTTGGCCGATCCGAAATATTCGTTGAAGGTCGACACGAACCCGGAGTGGAGCGCCACCATCGCCGTCTTCCCCTGGGCAACTGCCGCGATCGAGTCCTCGAACTTCGCCGTGGTCGCATCGCTGTTGAAGCAACCGGACTTCTGCAGGTCTTTGTACGCAGCGAGACCGTCGACGAACGGGCTGTTGGGTGCGTCGAACGTAGTCTTGCGATCGATTACCTGCTGCGCCCAGTTGTCCTTCTTCTGAGCCGAAGACATATACATGATCCCGCCGAGGATCTGGGTCGGCCAGACCGATCCGCCGCTCTCGAAGATCGGTGTGACACCGGGGTCGCTGGTCTTCAGGGTCGAGCAGATCTTCGCGAGATCGGCGTAGGTTTTCGGCTTGCTGAGGCCGTTCTTCTCGAAGACCTCCTTGTTGTAGAAGATGTCAAAGAGCGTGGGGGTGTCAGTGATGGCCGCGTACACCTTGCCGTCGAGCGAACCACCGTACTTGTACGTATCGCCCGACTTCGCCACATAGGGCATGTGCGACAGGTCGATGAGGTTTTTCGCCGGGTTGAGGGACCAGAAGTTCGACGTGGCGTGATACTCCAGAAGGTCGGGCCGGTCCCCGCTGGCCCACTTCGTCTGGACCGCTGTTTCGAAACTGTCGGCCGGAATCTCGACGATGTTCATCTTGACACCGAACTTCTCCCCGAATCGCGAGTAGACGTGGCGAACCGCATCGCTGTCTGCGGCGTTCGTCCAGACCGTCAGCTTCTTCGCGACGACGTGCGCGTTGCCGTCAGCCGCAACACCCCCGTCTTGGCTCGACCCTCCGGGGGCCGAGCACCCCGCGAGCAGCATGGCCAGGCCCATACTTCCAATGGCCGCGATCCGGATGGAACGTTTCATTTCAGACTCCTATGGCTGATGTAGTGATTGCGGTGCGCGTGCCGCGTCGACGGCGATGCTGGGTGGCGCCACGGGTACGACAGGTGCAACGGGTACGAGGAATTTACCACTGATAAGTTCCTCGTACAATCCTCCTTGGGTATGGATTCGAACCCGACCACTAAGATCGAGGGATGAGCGAGCGGGTTCTGACGCGAAAGGGCCAGGCTCGCCGGGCGGAGATACTGGAAACTGCATTGAAGGTGCTCGCTGAGCGCGGCTACCGTGAAACCTCGCTCCGGGCGATCGGTCGCGAGCTGGGAATCGAGCCCGCCCACATCCTTCACTACTTCCAATCGCGGGAAGGCCTCCTCGAGGAAGTCATCCGCGCCTGGGATGCACCGGTGGACGCGCAGAATGATGCACCGTTCCTGCAGATTTGGCCCGAGGTCCTCGAGCGCAACGCGAAGATCCCCGGCCTCGTGCACTTATATACAGCTCTCGCGGCCGAGGCCTCCACCCCTGATCACCCTTCGCACGATTTCTTCCAGAATCGGTATCGCCGTATCCGCCGCAGGGTTGCCGATGAGGTGGATCGAGGTATGCGGGAGGGCCGGTACGTCCCGGCGCTGAGTTCGGATGAGATCGCCGTCATGCTCATCTCTCTGTCCGACGGCCTGCAGCTGCAATGGCTGATCGACCCCAGCATCAATCCGGCAAGTCAGCTCCGCTCTGCGATCACGAGGTTGACCGAGCCCTGACGAGCAGCGCCTGCCAGGTCGCGCAGCTCGCGCTATCCTGCAGGGCCGGCGTGAGCCGCCATCCTGACACGCAGCCCTGCTCGGCGAGGCGCCGGGCGATCCCCGGCAGCGACTCCGCCGCCACCTCGTTGGTCTGCGCCGCGACCACGACGAGATCCGCGTCGGCGGGGAAGCCGAGCAGCGACGCCGCCTCCCAGGGGCCGGCGTCCTTGCTGACGTGCCCGGTGAGCAGCACCTCGACGAGGGCGGCGCGACGGTGCTCCTGGGAGATGAGGATCTCGGCGGTCGTGGCGCGATAGGCCTCGGTGACGGCCGTGGCGTGCTCCTCGGCGACGGCCCAGATCCGCGTCGACGTGTCCAGCAGCCGGGTGAGCACCTCTGTCCGCGGGCTCTGCGAGGCGCGTTCCACGAGCGCTCCCCACAGGATCCCGAATCCGATCCGGTACACCTGCAGCACCTCGGGCAGCGGCACGCCCTGGTGCGCCCTGCGGCGGCCGGTCTGCTCGGGGACGGCGAGGTCCAGAGGCTCTCCCGGATGCCGCAGCGCGCGCACGAGGAAGCGCAGGTTGTCCTCGATCGAGCGTCGCAGTTCGCCGGTGGAGACGTGCTTCTCGTCCTGGTAGACGGGCAGGGTCTCGACGCTGCGGGCGTAGACCTTCTCGATCAGTCCCGGCAGCTGGTGCTCGACCCAGGCGATGCCCTCGTCGCGGTCGGCCGGGCTCATCGGATCCCCGTGGACGAGAGGCTCGCCGCGCTTTCCGTCATGTCCGCTCTCCTCGATCCCGCCGGGTGGCCGCTCCGTCCCGTGCGCGTCGCTGACAGCGAGATTACGCCGTCGGCGAGGGCGCCTCGCGCCTTCAGCAGATCATGGGCGGGATGCACGGCGGCGTCGGCGCGCGCGACGTCTGTCCGGGGTCACAGCACCGTTTGTGCGCGCCGACAGGTCCGCCCCGGGAGCCTCCCGTGACAGACGGCGGAGGGTTAGCGTGGCGTGCCACAAGGGGGTGGCCATGACCATCGTGAGACGGCGATGATCCCGCAGACGTACACCGCGGAGCTGCGGGACCGGCCGTTCGGCCCCGTGGTGGAGCGGCTGGAGGGGCTCGTCCTCATCGAACGGAGACCGGAGGACGTGCTCCGCCGGGTCGTGGAGCATGACGGCCGGCGGTGGGTGAAGGTCTACGACATCGAGCCGGAGGAGCGCGACGGCCGGCTCTTCTCCTACCTGCTCGCCTACGAAGGGCCGGAGGACATCGGAACGGACGAGGAGGAACGATGAGCGTGCTGCTGACCGGGGCGACCGGCTTCATCGGACGGGCGGTGAGGGAGGCGCTGCTCGCGGCCGGCTATCGCGTGACCGCCCTCGTCGACGACCAGGACGACGCGGACGAGGTGCGCGCCGCGGGAGCGGATCCGTTCCTCGCCTCCGAGGAGGACACCCGCACGGTGGCGGATCTCGCGCTGGCGTCGGACGGCGTGATCCACACCGCGACCTCGCGGACCGAGGACGCGGACTTCATCGCGGCGGTCACGCCAGGGCTGCTGACCAGCGACAAGCCCTTCGTCTACACGAGCAGCCTGTGGACCTATGGATCCGGACGGGACCTCACGGAGAAGTCGCCGGCCGCGCCGCCGCCGGCGGTGACCTGGATGGCGGAGACCGTGCAGCGGCTCCTCGCGGACGACGGCGAGGGGATGCGGGTCGTGGTGGTCGCGCCCGGGATCGTCTACGGGCACGGCCAGGGCATCCCGCGCCGGTTCGTCGACGACATCGACCGCAGCGGTGCGCAGCCGGTGCTGCCGCTGATCGGCGACGGGTCGCAGCGGTGGGCGACCGTGCACGTCGACGACCTCGCCGACCTGTACGTCCGGATCATCGGCGCCGAGTCCCACGACGACGACGTGTACATCGCCGCGTCCGGCGCGTCGGAGACCGTGGCCGAGCTGGCGGCGGCCGCGGCGCATCCGGAGGGCGCCACGGTGCGGGCCGAGACCGCCGAGGAGACCGCCGCGCGGATCGGATCCGGGCTCGCCGGAGTGCTGCTGCTCGATCAGCACGCCGCCGCCGACCGGGCGCGCGAGCGGCTCGGCTGGCGCACCGTCCGGCCTTCGCTCGTGGACGAGCTGCGCGCCGGCTATCTCGATGCTCCCGGGGATCCGGCCTGGGGCTGACCGGCGATCCGATCGTGGCCGGGTGCGCGTCTGTGCTCCCGGCCAAGGCCCGCTGACCGCGCCGACAACCCGGCTTGAAGCCGGTGCGCGCGCATGACAGGCTGACCGTGCGTGGCGTGCGCCCGCGGAGGGGACGGGTCGAGTGGTCACTCAGCAGTTCGTCGCGGCGCCGGCGCGCGCGGCCCTGTTCCTCGTGATGACGGTGAACGAGGGCAGTGAAGAGGTCGTGCGCGACGTGTTCGCCGACCTGTCGAGCATCACCCGATCCGTGTCGTTCCGCGTGCCCGGCGACCAGCTGAACTGCGTGCTCGGCCTCGGCGCAGGGCTCTGGGACCGGATGTTCGATCTGCCGCGCCCTCGCGGCCTGCATCCCTTCGTGCCGCTGGACGGGCCGCGCCACAGCGCGCCCAGCACCCCCGGGGACCTGCTGCTGCACGTGCGCGCCCACCACATGGACGTGTGCTTCGAACTGTCGCGCCAGGTGATGGACAGGCTGCGCGGGCACGCGGTCGTCGTCGACGAGACGCACGGCTTCAAGTACTTCGACGAGCGGGATCTGCTCGGTTTCGTGGACGGCACCGAGAACCCCGAGGGCGACGCCGCACCCGCAGCGGTGCTCATCGCCGACGAGGATCCCGACTACGCCGGCGGCAGTTACGTCATCGTGCAGAAGTACCGGCACGACCTGGAGGCGTGGGGTGCGCTGCCGGTCGAGGAGCAGGAGCGCGCGATCGGCCGCAGCAAGCTCGAGGACGTCGAGATGCCGGACGCGGTCAAGCCGATCAACTCCCACGTGCACCTCAACACGGTGGTCGACGCCGACGGCGTGCAGCGGCAGATCCTGCGCGACAACATGCCGTTCGGCGAGCTCGGCACGGCCGAGTTCGGCACGTACTTCATCGGCTACGCGGCGGATCCGGGCGTGATCGAGCAGATGCTGCGGAACATGTTCCTCGGGAGCCCGCCCGGCAACACGGACCGGATCCTGGACTTCTCCACGGCGCACACGGGCACGCTATTCTTCACGCCGGCCCTGGACTTCCTCGACGATGTGCCGGGACCGCGCGCCGGCGCGTCGGCGGATGACGCGCCGGCCGACACGGCGCCGGTCGCCGCCGCGCCCGGCCACTCCGCCCCCTCCGACGCGAAGGCGACGGATCTGGGCATCGGCGGGCTCCGCGCCGCCACGCACTGACACCGAACAGCGAAAGGCCGACGACATGGACAACCTCCACCGCAGACTCGCACCGATCTCCTCGGCCGCCTGGGACCAGATCGACGACGAGGCGCGGCGCACCTTCATCACGCGCATCGCGGGACGTCGCGTCGTCGACGTGCCCGAGGCGGGCGGGTCAGGCCTCTCCGCCATCGGCACCGGCCATCTCGAACCGATCGCGGCGCCCGCGCCATCGGTCGAGGCGCGACGGCGGCAGGTGCAGCCGCTCGTGGAGCTGCGCGCCCCGTTCACGGTCACGCACGCCGCCGTCGACGACGTCGAGCGCGGAGCGCAGGACTCCGACTGGCAGCCCGTGAAGGACGCCGTCGAGGCGCTGGCGACCGCCGAGGACACCCTGGTGTTCGCCGGATCCGAGGCCGCCGGCGTGCAGGGCATCATCGCGAGCAGCTCGAACGACACGATCCCGCTGCCGGCGGATCCGCGCGAGCTTCCGGCCGCGGTCGCCCGCGCCCTCACCGTGCTCCGCACCGTCGGGGTGCAGGGGCCGTACGCGCTGCTGCTGTCGGCCGAGCTGTACACCGCGGCCTCCGAGACCGTCGACCACGGCTACCCGGTGGCGGAGCACCTGCGCCGCCTGCTCGGCGATGACGGCACCATCGTGTTCGCCCCCGCGCTCGACGGCGCGATCGTGCTCACGATGCGCGGCGGCGACTACGCGCTCACCCTCGGTCAGGACGTCTCGATCGGCTACCTCTCGCACGACGCGGAGGGCATCCGCCTGTACGCGCAGGAGTCGGTGACGTTCTCGGCCTACACCTCGGAGGCCAGCGTCATCCTCGGCTGAGCGCCGCGGGACGGTGTGTCGGCGCCCGTTCTCCGGACGTCAGAATCCGGGCGCGGCGGGATCCTTCTCCCAGGGCGGGTCGGGGTCCTGGTCGTCGATGGTGAAGGTGACGGGCGACGGCGGCCGGTCGATGTAGCTGTATCCGGTGGGACTCGTCCACTCGAGCACGCCGGCGCCTCGCTGCCTCACGGTCCAGGCGGTCTGGTGCTTGAGGACGTGATGGCGTCGGCAGAGCCCGCCCAGGTTGCCCTCCTCCGTCGCCCCGCCGAGGGCTGCGTCGACGGTGTGATCGAGGTCCTGAGTGCGCGGCGGGAGACCGCAGGTCGGGAATCGGCAGCGGGAGTCGCGGGCGTGCAGGAGGCGGCGGAGGTCGGCGTTGGGCCGATAGCGGTCGACGGCGAGGATCGCGCCGGTGACGGGGTGCGTGAGCACGCGCTCCCAGGCTGTGGCTCCGCCGGCGAGGACGCGGGCGGTGCGGGCGTCGATGGGCTGTCGGCCGGCGAGCTCCGCGGGCTGCTCGGCGCGAACGTCGAACGCAGGGGCGGCACCGGGGTCCGGCGCGGAGCCCGCCGTCGCGTCGGAGGCGAGCAGGGTGAGCGCGGGCACGGTGAGCTCGATGCGCGCCTGGATCGCCGCGAGCAGCCCCTCGGCGCTGTCGTGTCCGCGGGGCGTTGCGGTCAGCAGCAGGTCGGCGCACAGATCGGCCCGCAGCTGATCGACCGTACGGGTGTCTGCGGGGTCGCCGAGGCCGTCCGAGCCGGAGCGGCCGTCCGCGCCGGAGCGCCCCTGCGCATCGGCGTTCCGTGCCGCCTTCGCGTTCTCGGTCGTGACGAGCCGCGCCTGCTGGGTCAGCCGGTCGTAGATCCCGTCGATCACCGCGGCGGAGTGGATCAGGCCCAGCGCCTTCTGCCCGTCCGGCAGATCCTCCCGCCACACGGTGCGGTTGCGCTGCGCGTCGCGATGGCGCTCCGTGAGACTGCGCGGCGCGAGGCGTTCCGCGATCCGCTCGACCGCGCGCTTGGCGCGATGCGGCGTCTCGTCGATGCAGGCGGCCACCGCGGCCTGCTCGTACCGGCTTCGGGCGTCATCGTCGAGAGGGGCGCCGGCGTCGTGGATCAGGCGCGCGTGCGCGCCGTTGATCCGCGCGTCGCTGAACGCCCGCATCGTCTCGGGGTAGCGGGTCATGAGATCGGCGGCGCGTGACATGCGCGCCTGCACGACGCGGTCGGACATGTGCAGCACTCCGGCGAGCTCTGCGGCGACGCTGCGTGACGCCAGGTCCGCGGAGTCGGGTCGCGCATGCTCGGACGCCGCGGCGGCGATCTCTTCGGCGAGGCGCTGGGCGACGGCCAGATGCGCCTCCCGCACCGCCTGGAGCCGCACGATCGACGCCTCCGTCGCGGCCAGACCCTCGGTCAGCATGCGCAGCACGGCGACCGGATCCACCGGATCCGTCGTCGTCGCCACCGCGTCTGCCATGCCCTCAGTCAACCAGGGGGCCACCGACATTCCCGACCTGCAAATGCCCAGATCAGGTGCAATAAGTGTCATCACCGCGTCATACCGTTCCGTCCGGCGACGACGTGACGGATGCCGGGATCAGCGGAGCTCGCGCAGCTCCGCGGTCCGCGCGCCGCCGGCGTCTCCGGTGTTGACCGTGCCCTTCGGCTCGAACAGGATCGCGTGCACCTCTTCGTCCGCCTTCGGACAGTGTTCGACGCCCCGCGGCACGACGAACACGTCGTTCGGTTCGAGGACGACATCCCGATCGCGGAGCTGGATCGTCAGCCGACCGGCCACGACCATGAACAGCTCATCCGTGTCGGGATGCGTGTGCCAGACGAACTCGCCCTGCAGCTTGACCACCTTGACGTCGTAGTCGTTGACGCTCGTGAGCCGATGCGGCTGCCAGTGCTCGCCGATCGCGGAGAGGGCTTCGTTCACATTGCGCACGTCGTCTGTCATGGGACGACGGTAGCCGACGCCTACTTGCGGATGTCGCCGCTGTCGGGCTCGAAGCCCTCCTCGACCGCCTCGTCGGGCTCGAAGGAGGCGTCGTCCGTCTCGCTCTCCTCGACCGCGGCCGCCGCCTGCTCCTTCGCCTCTGCGAGCGCCGCCTCTTCGCGCTTCTCCTCGCGCCGCTTCTCTCCGAACATCGCGTCTCCTCTGGTCCGTGCGGTGGCTTCGCCGCCACCTTACGCCCGGGCGCACATCGTCGGCGGCGCGCGCACGCCGGGGCACAGCCGGGCTTGTCCGTGCGCACAGGATCCCGGGGCGAGAGCCGCGCCGCCGCGGGCGGCCGTGGTGCACACGCGGGACAATGAGGGCATGTGGGCCGTCCTCCTCGCGTCGTTCCTGGCACTGATCCCGATCACCAACCCCGTCGGCGCGATCGCCGCGTTCGCCGGGCTCACCGCGGGAGACGACCCGCGCGACCTGCATCGGCAGGCCTGGCTCACCGGCGTCTACGTCGGCGGGATCCTCGTCGTCTTCACCTTCGTCGGCACCGAGCTCCTCACGGTGCTCGGCATCGGACTGCCGGCGCTCCAGATCGCCGGAGGCCTCATCGTGGTCTACTCCGGCTTCACGATGCTCTACCCGAGACCGCAGCTCACCAAGCCCGAGCAGAAGGGCGCGGTCGCCAAGGCCGACGTGAGCTTCTCGCCCATGGCCCTGCCGCTCATCGCCGGCCCCGGGGCGATCGGCGTGGTGATCGCGCTCGCGGCACGGCATCCGCAGCTCGACGAGCGCCTGGGCGTGGCGCTGGCCTGCGTCGCGATCGCCGCCGTCACGGCGGTCGCGCTGCGCTACGGCACCCCGCTGATCGAGAAGCTCGGACCGAACGGGATCGGCGCCCTCACGCGCATCATGGGCCTGCTCATCGCCGCGATCGGGGTCGAGATCACGCTGCACGGCGTCACGGCGTTCTTCGGGAAGCTGTGACCGCGCGCATGCCCGAGAACGAGACGACTCGGCTGATCGCGTGGAGCAGCGAGCTCCGCGAGGCCCACACCCGGCTGCGCGACGCACTCGCCTTCGTGCGCGCAGGAGGGGCGGATCCGCGGTCGGCCGACCGGGATCTGCTGCTGCACTGCCGCGGCTTCTGCACCGCCCTCGATCAGCACCATCGGGGCGAGGACCGCGCCCTCTTCCCGGCCATCGAGGCCGCGCATCCCGAGCTCGCCCCGGTGCTGCGCAAGCTCTCGGAGGACCACGCCATGATCGACACCCTCCTCACAGCGCTGCGGGACGCGGTCGACGGCGGCATCGCGCCCGGCGACCTCGACCGGCATCTCGACGGCGTGGGCGCCATCATGGAGAGCCACTTCGCCTTCGAGGAGCGGCAGCTGCTCCGCGTCCTCGAGACCCTCGCCCTCGACGCGGATCCCCGGGACGTGCTCGGAACGCTCTGATCGCCGGATCCGGCCTGGCAGGTATGGTGCTGTGGGGCGCGCCGTACTCGCGTGACGTGCGCAGGAGGCAGAGGCGGGCTGATGGGTGAGTTCTGGCGCAGCGACCTGCTCCCTCACCTCGAGTCCCGGCGGTCGTGCCAGATGGCGACCTGTTACCGGCCCCACACGCATGACCGGTTCTCGGTCGGTTTGATCGACTCCGGCTCTGCGCGACTCACCGGGATACGCGACGAAGCGGTGACGCTCGAGGCGGGCAATGTCATCATCATCCCGGCCGGACACGTGCACGCGTGCAACCCGGATCAGGGACGATGGCAGTATCAGATGATCCATGCCGATGAGGGGTGGATCGAGTCGCTGGGCGGGAACGCGGCGACGCAGGTGATGCGCGGGATCAGCGTGTACCAGGACGCGGCGGTCTACGACCGGTTCGACGATCTGAACACTCGGCTCTTCGCGAACCGGGAGATCTCGCGTGTCGAGGCCGATCTCGCCGAGGGCCTGCGCGAATGTGCGCGACTCGCTCCGGTTCATCGCCTTGCACCCGTGAACGATCCGCTGCTGGCGGCGCGGCTGGCCCCCGTGCTCGAGCACCTCCAGGGGCAGGCGTCGGGAGGGGTTCTCGAGGAGCTCGCCGAGCTGGCGGGAATGAGCAGATACGAGCTCATCCGCGCCACCAGGCGGGCGACCGGCATGACGCCGATCGCCTGGCGGCAGGATCAGCGCATCGTCACCGCGCGGCAGATGCTGCGGGAGGGACGCTCCCTCGCCGACACGGCTGCGGTGCTCGGCTTCGCCGATCAGAGCCACTTCCATCGCGTCTTCCGCGCCCATGTCGCAGCCACTCCGGGGGCTTACCGCGGTTGAGCAACTTCGTACAAGACGAGTGCCTCCGCGGCATTTCAGGCTGGTGCGATGACCAATCCCTCGGAACTTCTGGCCGCAGCCGACACTCTGCGGGGCTGGGCCCTGGACGAACGCCTCAAGCAGACGGTGATGGCTCACCCGGTTCTCGCCGGGATCGCGGCCAAGATCGCTCGTCGCTACTCGGCCGGTGCGCGGGCCGACGATGCGCTGCGCCTTCTGGCGCTCAATGCGGCGCGCGGGCACCGCGGCAGCATCGAATGCGTCGGGGAGTCGGTGCGCGATGCGGATGTCGCGTCGGGGGAGACGGAAGAGATCATCGGCATGATTCGTCAGCTGGTCGCCGGCGGCGGCACGGCGACGATCTCCTTCGACCTGTCCCACGTCGGATCGGTCGTCTCGTCCGAGCTCGGGCTCGAGAACGGCCTGCGAATCGCACAGGCGGCACGCGATGCCGGCACCTCCGTGATGATCTCCGCGGAGGGGTCCGACCGTACCGACCTCGTGCTGGGGATCTGGGAGCAGATCTCCTACGACTTCCCCGAGACCGGCGTGACGCTTCAGGCACGGCTGCACCGGACAGGCACCGACCTCGAACGAGTGATGAGACGCTCCGGCCCGGTTCGCATCGTGAAGGGCGCGTTCCTGGAGACCGCGGCGGTCGCGCACGTGCGCAATTCGGCACCGATGTACGACGCCTATCGCACGATGGCGCGCCGTCTCGTCGGTGCGGGGCACCGCGTGAACATCGCGACGCACGACGAGGCGCTCATCGGCGACCTCCGCGCAGAACTCGGCGGTGACCTCCGCGCCGAGCACGTGGAGTTCGAGACGCTCCAAGGGCTCGGCGCCACCCTTCTGGACGCGCTTCGACAAGACGGGCTCATCACCCGGGAGTACATCGTGTACGGGCCCGAGTGGTGGCTCTACGTGCTCAACCGCATCGCAGAGCACCCGGAACGCGCGATCACCGCGCTGGCCGATCTCCGCCAGGCTTGATCTCTCGCGGGTCGATCGGTCTTCGCAACAGGCCTGGCAGGTGCGAATCCGGAGCCGCCGGAGGAGGATGTCGATCGGCGGATCCTTCGATCGTCATCAGGGTGTCGAAGCACAGCAGGTCTTCGGCGACACCGGAAAGGACCGATCATGCGTTACACGCTTCTGCTGCAGTATCCGGAGATGTCCGCGGAGGACCTCGGACCCGAAGCGCTCGCCGAGGGCATGCGCGCCTTCGACGTCTACGCGAAGGCGCTGGACGAGGCAGGCGTCCTGCGCAGCGCCGAGGTGCTGCATCCCTCCACCGCGACCACCACGGTGCGCGTGCGCGACGGGCAGCTCGTCGTCCAGGACGGCCCCTTCGCCGACACCAGGGAACAGGTCGGCGGCACCTTCGTGATCGAGGTCGACGACCTCGACGCCGCGATCGCCTGGGCGCAGCAGGCCCCGTCGGTCGCCTGGGGAGCCGTCGAGGTGCGACCGGTCGCGACGCGCTTCGCCGACGGCGCCTGGCAGGGCGCGTCGCCGGTGCGGTGAGCGCGGTCGAGCAGGCGCGCGCCGCCGCAGAACGGGCGGTGCGCGCCTCCTACGGCCGCCTCGTCGCGCTCCTCGCCGGCGGCACCGGCGACCTCGCGCTCGCCGAGGACTGCCTCGCGGACGCGCTCGAACGCGCCCTGCGCACCTGGCCCGAGGCCGGTGTGCCGGAGAACCCGGAAGGATGGCTGCTCACCGTGGCCCGCAACAGACTCCGTGACGTGTGGGGATCGGCGGCGCAGCGCACGCGCGCACCGCTCGACGACGACGTGCTCGACGTCGGCCCGGACTCCGGCATCGACGTGGCCGCGCTCGTGGAGCAGGGCGAGGCGATCCCGGATCGCCGCCTGGAGCTGCTGTTCGCCTGCGCGCACCCGGCGATCGACTCGGGGATCCGCACGCCGCTCATGCTGCAGACCGTGCTCGGCTTCGACGCGGCCCAGGTGGCCGGGGCGTTCGACATCGAGCCCGCCGCGATGGCCCAGCGCCTCGTGCGGGCCAAGCGCAAGATCCGCGACGCGGGGATCCCGTTCGCGCTGCCGACGCGCGCCGACATGCCCGTTCGCACGACCGCCGTGCTCGAGGCGATCTACGGCGCCTACGCCCTGGACTGGCTGGGCGACCACGACGACGTGCGCACGACGCTGGCCGACGAGGCCCGCTGGCTCGCCGTGCTCACCGCGACCCTGCTCGAGACGGATCCCGAGGCCTGGGGTCTCGCGGCGCTGCTCACCCTCGCCCAGTCGCGCGCGCCGGCGCGGGTGCCGTCGGCGCCGGGGGAGCGCTGGCCCGCGCTCGATGCGCAGGATCCGGCGCTCTGGGATCGTGCCCTCATCGCCGAGGGCGAGGCGCTGCTGCACCGGGCGGCGCGCCTGAGCGACGTCGCCGGAGGCGGGGAGCCGGGACGATTCCAGCTCGAGGCGGCGATCCAGTCGGTGCACTGCGACCGCGCGCGCACCGGCGTGCTCGACCGCGAGGCGCTGCTGCGGCTGTACCGCGGACTGGTGCGCATCGCGCCGACCCGGGGCGCGATCGAGGCGCTCGCCGCCGTCGAGGGCTCCGCGAGCTGAGCCGGGTGCCGGCTTCGGCCACCCGTGCCGGTCCCACGGGCCGGGTCTTCGCGCGCTCCGCACCACAGCGCGCGTCGCGCGGTTCTGCACGGGTCGCGGGGATCGGCGCACAGGACGCGCAGCCGGCGGTCAGGCTCGGCGCATGGCACTCGCGCAGATCTCGATCCCACAATCGTACAATTATGTACAAGAGAGTACGATTGCGGCCATGGACAGCGTCACGGCATCCGTCGCTCGGCAGACTCTTCCCGCACTCCTGGATCGCGTCGAAGCCGGTGAAGAGGTGAGGATCACCCGTCACGGTCGCGTCGTCGCGGTGATGATCGATCCGAAGAGACTCCGATCCCCTCGCGCCGCCGAGCTGTGGAAGGCCGCCGACGAGCTCGGAGCGCGTCTGGAGGCCGCCCGGTCGGAGCCTCTCGAGGGGTCGTTGAGCGCGGGGGACGCGGAGGAGCTCGTCGCCTGGATCCGAGAAGGGCGTGACTCGCGGTGAGCCGGGTGACCGCATTCGATGCCGACGTCCTCATCTACGCAGGCGCGCCCGGTCACCCGATGGGTGCGGGGATCGTGCGCGCGACGGAGCGGGATCGAGGAATCGGTTCGCAGCTTCTCCTGCCGGAAGTGCTCAGCAAGCCGACGAGGACGGAGCCCGGGTCTGCCGTCGTCGCGGAGCTCACACGGTTGCTCTCGCGCCTCGAGCTTCTTCCCGTCGACCGGGAGGTGGCGCAGCTCTCGGTGACGCTCGGGGCGAAGTACGGTCTCCGCGCGGCGGATGCCGTGCATCTCGCGACGGCGATCACCGCGGGCGCGGATCGCTTCCTGACCAACAATCGCAAGGACTTCGGTGACCGGATCAGCGAGATCGACGTGGTCCATCCGGACGAGCTCCGCTGACGGCGACGCCGCGCTCAGGGCGCCCTAGGGGATCAGCAGGTACAGCGCGCCGAGGACGGTCAGGATCAGCACGATCCGGTCGAACAGCGCCTGGTGGATCCGGGGGATGAGCCAGCGCCCGAACAGCGCCCCGATGACCACCATCGGCACGAGCACGGCGTCCATCAGCAGCACGGGCACCGTGATCAGGCCGAGGCCCGCGAGCACCGGCACCTTGACGATGTTCACGATGGCGAAGAACCACGCGGCCGTTCCCAGGAACACCTTGACCGGCGTGCGCATCGCGAGGAAGTACATCGACATGACCGGACCGCCCGCGTTGGCGACCATCGTGGTGAAGCCGCCCAGCGCGCCGTAGCCGAGCGTGGTGCCGAGGTGCGCCGCGCCCTCGGGAGCCGCAGTCGTCCGACGGCGCCGCCAGAGCGTGATCGCCACCATGGCCAGCAGGATCGCGCCGATCACGGGGCGCACCACGGCGTTGCCGGCGACCGCCAGGAACACGGCGCCGAGCACCAGCCCCGCGGCGACCGCGGGGGCGAGCCGGAGCAGCGTGGGCCAGTGCGCGTGCCGCCGCCAGGTGAGGAGGGCGAACAGGTCGCCGACGACGAGCAGGAGCAGCAGGGCGCCGGTCGAGGTGCGTGCCGGCAGCAGCGCGGCGAAGATCGCGACGGACACGGTGTTCGCGCCCGGCAGCGCGGTCTTCGACAGCCCGACCACGGTCCCCGCGATCGCCAGCAGGATCCATGCCCACGGCGCGAGATCGATCACGGCCGGGATCCGGTCTGCGCGGAGGGATCGATCGGGGGTCGGCGCATCATCGAAAACTAACAGGTGCGGTCAGCGGGTGGTGTCCAGCAGACCGCGCCGGAAGCCCTCCGCCACGGCCGCGGCGCGGTCGCCGACGCCGAGCTTCCCGTAGATGCTGAGCAGGTGCGTCTTCACGGTCGCCTCGCTCAGATGCAGGCGGTCGCCCGCCGCACGATTGGTGGCGCCGTCGGCGATGAGACCCAGGATCTCGAGCTCGCGCGGCGTCAGCAGAGCGGCTTCCGGCGTGCGCACCCGGTCGACGAGCCGGGACGCCACCTCCGGCGCCAGCACGGTCCGGCCGGCTGCGGCAGCGCGGATCGCGTGCAGCAGCTCGTCGCGGGAGGCGTCCTTGAGCAGGTAGCCGGTGGCGCCGGCGGCGATCGCCGGCAGCACATCGGCGTCCGCGTCGAAGGTGGTCAGCACCACCACGCGGCTCGCGATGCCGAGCCGCGAGAACTCGCGCAGCGCGGCGACGCCGTCCATCCGCGGCATGCGCAGATCCATCAGCACCACATCCGGAGCATGCACCTGGGCGAGCGCGACCGCCTCCGCCCCATCCGACGCCTCGCCGATCACGGTGATGTCGTCGGCGGATCCGACCATGCCGACGATGCCGTCGCGCACCACCGGGTGGTCGTCGACGACGAGCAGCGTGAGCGGCGTCATGCCCGCACCTCCGCACGCACCACGGTGCCACGGCCAGGACGGGAGTCGACCTCCAGCGAGCCCGCCGCGGACTCCAGGCGCTCCCGCATCGCGATGAGGCCGTATCCGCCCGCCTCCGCGGAGGCGCGCTGCACCCGGTCGACGGCATCGAACCCGCGGCCGTCGTCGCGCACCTCGAGGCGGACCCGGTCTCCGCCCAGGCGCAGCGCGACCGCGACCCGCCGCGCGGCCGCGTGACGCTCCACGTTGGCGAGGGCCTCCTGCGCCGTGCGCAGCAGCGCCACCTCGGTCTCGGTGGGCAGCGGCCGGGCCGTGCCGGACACCGTCACCGTCGACGCGATCCCGGTGCGCGAGGACCACGACCGCGCGACCCCGCCGAGCGCGTCGGCCAGCGAGGTCTGCTCCAGAACGGTGGGCCGCAGCGCCTGCACCGAGCGGCGGGCCTCGGCGAGCCCCTCGCGAGCGAGGGACAGTGCGGCGTCGGCATGGCGGCGCCGGGTCGGCTCGTCGGGCGCCTGCTCCGCCGCCTGCAGCTGGGTGATGATGCCGGTGAAACCCTGCGCGAGCGTGTCGTGGATCTCGCGGGCGAGCCGCGTGCGCTCGTCCTGTACGGCGGTGCGATGCAGGTTCTGCTCGGCGCGGTGCAGCCCGAACGACAGACCGCACATCACGACCGTGTTCAGCAGGATCACCGCGACCGTGCCGGCGGCGCCGGCAGGATCCGCGCCGAAACCGGAGCTCTGCGCGAGCCCCGCCACGACCGCCGTCCCCGCGACGGGCAGCAGCTCCCACGGCCACGAGGCCAGCGAGTACGCGAAGGAGAACGTGGCGATCGCGAGGAACCCGAACGTTCCCTCCCGCAGCACGAGCACCAGGTTCAGCACGATCGCGCCGGCGAGGAACACGGCGACTGCGGCGGGCCGGTCGCGCCACGGGAACGGCAGCGTGCGCATCGTCAGGACCCACAGCCCGTACGCCGCGCACAGGGCCAGCGTCGGCAGCAGTCTCTCCGGCCGTCCCCACTGGGTGAGGAGCTCGAACGCGACCAGAAGGCCCAGCACGAGGTACGGGGCGACCGCGAGCACGGTCCGCCAGCGGGTGTCCACCACGGGCCGACCTTACGCCTTCGGCGCGAAGAGCGCTCGCATGCGCGGCAGGTTCACCAGGATCGCCACGGGCAGCAGCAGGAGTCCGCACAGGGCCTGCTCGAGGCGCACCCAGTCGGGCAGGAAGCCGGGGATGGACACGATCACGACGACCGCGGCGACGATGATCGGGCTGATGATGCGCAGGCGCACCCAGGCGCCGCGCGAGCCGCGGGCGGCGGAGGCGGCGATCGCCAGCACCACGACGGCGCTCGCGAGCACGAGGGAGCAGCGGATCCAGATCGCCGTCTCGAAGCCGATCCCGGTCGCGCTCGCGACGCCGAGGAAGGCGATCATCGCGGCGCTGACGGCGACGAACGCCCAGGACAGCAGGAGCACGGGGCGGAACGCGGCGCGGCGGGACGAGGCGACGGTCTCGGGCGAGGGGGAGAGTGTGGTGTTCATGACTCCAGCGTCCTCAGCGGCGCGTGCCGCCGGATCCACCGATCGGTCACGGTCGGCCACCGATCGGTGGATCAGATCCGGCGAGCTTGTGGCGGCGATCGCGCGAGAGCGTGCACCCGCTGTTCGAGCACTACAGGGTCGCGAGCTGAGCGATTCCCCGAGCCGAGCGGGGCAATAGTCTGCTCTCAGCTCACCCGGCGCGCCCGCCCGATCGAGCAGCCACGGAAGGACGCGCCCATGACGAGCGAACAGGACCCGGCCGCCCGGATCGCGAGGCTCGAGGCCGAGAACGATGCGCTGCGGCGCGGCATCGCGCACGGTGCCGGGTCGCGATGGCGCAGCGCGGCCTCGGCCGTCCTGATCGTGATCGGCCTGCTGCTCGGATCCGTCAGCGCGGTCACGAGCTATGCCCGGGATCTGCTCACCGACACCGATCAGTTCGTCGCGACGTTCGCCCCGCTCGCCGCGGATCCGGCCGTGCAGTCCGTGCTCGTGCGCGCGACGAACGACGTCATCGACCAGCAGGTCGACATCCCGGGCCTCACCGCCGACGTGTTCTTCGGCCTGCGCTCGCTGGATCTGCCCCCGCGGGCGTCGACCGCGCTGGGACTGCTCGAGGCCCCGGTCGCACAGGGCGCTCGGAACCTCGTGCGCGGCATGGTGGAGAACGTGATCACGTCGCCGGCCTTCTCCGACATCTGGAATCAGGCGCTGCGGGTCTCGCACGCGCAGGCCGTGGCGGCCCTGCAGGGCGACCCCGGATCCGCCGTCGTCGCGGGGACCGACGGAGCGCTGACCCTGCAGCTCGGCCCGATCCTCGAAGGGGTGCGCACGCGCCTGCTCGCCGAGGGGGTGACCTTCGCACAGGCCATCCCCACGACCGACCGCTCGATCGTCCTCGTGCACGATGCGTCGCTCGGCACGGCCGTCGCCGCCTACGGCATCGTCGTCACGGTCTCGGCATGGCTGCCGTGGGTCGCGCTGGCGCTGCTCGTCGCCGGCGTGGTGGTCGCGAGGCGACGCCGGCGGGCGGTGCTCGCCGCGGGCGTCGCGGCGGTCGTGATCATGGTGGCGCTGCTCGCGGCGGTGGCCGTCGGACGCGCGGTGGGGATCGGGGCGCTGGCGTCGAACGGATCCGTGATCACGCCGGCCGCGGCGGGCGGCGTGTTCGACCAGATCACGCAGCCGCTCACGCAGCGCGTGCTCGCGCTCGGCCTGCTCGCCCTCGTGATCGCGCTCGTCGCGTGGGTCGTCGGCGCGTCCCGTCCGGCCATCGCCCTGCGCGCCGCCGGCGGCCGGCTCGCCTCAGCGGCGCGTCCGGGCGGCGGAGGCTCGGATGCCACAGCGCCGGGGGCTCGTCTGGGCGTCTGGATCGATCGTTCGCACCGGGGGATCCTGATCGTCGTCGCGCTCGTCGCCGCGGCGGTCGTGCTTCTCGTGCACCCGCTCACGGCCTGGCTCGTGCTGTGGGTGCTGCTGGGCGCCGTGCTCGTGCTGATCGCGGTCGAGCTCCTGCGCCGCCCCGCATCGCAGTGATCGGGTCGGCGGCGGTCAGGGCCGCACGCGCACCGTGCGCTCCTCGTAGGTGACGAGATCGCCGTCGACGAGCTGGCGCCCGCGACGGCGCTCCACCTCGCCGTTCACGCGCACGTACCCGTCGATGATCGCCTCCTTGGCGTCGCCGCCGGAGTCGAGGAGGCCCGCGTACTTCAGGAACTGCCCGAGCCGGATGCTCTCGCCGCCGATCGAGATGTCGTCGCTCATGCGGTCCACGGTATCGAAGGTTCGCGCTCAGGATCCTGCCCGGCACTGCATCCCCCTTTCCCTCCTCGCACCGTCTTTCCCTCCTCCCATCGACGCTTGCCAGGGGAGGGAAACGCGACCAGGGGAGGGAAACGTGGATCGGGGGCGCGGGCGACGGCGGAGCCTACCGCGCCGCTCGGGCGAGCGGATCCGCTCGCCCGGAATCCGCGACGCGCGGCGTCACAGAAGCCGCCTCGGGCGTCACACGATGTCGAAAACCGACACACAACGACGGCCGATCCCGCGGGCGTGTGAATGTGGGCACACGCCCGCGGCCCCCCGTTCCGCCGGCGCGTTCCCGGGCGCCGTACACAGCGCGGCGTCCGGACGGCACCGACCCGCGGTGCGAAGACCCGAAGGAGGCCCCCCATGGCAAGGAACACTCGACGCATCGCCTTCGCCGGGCTCATGGCGACCACCGCGGCCCTCGCGCTCGCGGGATGCAGCCTCTCCGCCTCGGCGAACGGCCCGTCGGCCGGCGCCTCCGCGGGCAGCACCGTGTACTTCGGCGTCTCCTCCGCGACCACCGGCCAGTATGCGCAGTACGGCGAGCAGTTCAAGAAGGCGTTCGACCTCGCGGTCGAGGAGGTCAACAAGGACGGCGGCATCGACGGCCACCCGGTCGCCCTCAAGTACGAGGACTCGCAGTCCGACCCCAAGCAGTCGGTCACCGTCGCGCAGAAGTTCGTGAACGACCCGCAGATCTCCCTCGTGTTCGGCGACTACTCGTCGGCGGCGTCGATCCCGGCCTCGCCCATCTACACCGCGGGCAAGCTGCTGCAGTACGGCTTCAACAACTCGAACCCCGACTTCACCGCCAAGGGCACCCAGTACCAGTGGTCGAGCGCCATCACCACGAGCGCCAGCTACACCTGGACGGCCGACTACATCAAGAAGCAGGGCGTCGACTCGATCGGCGTGACCTACCTGAACACCGCGGACTGGGGCATCCCCGCCTTCCAGGCGTTCAAGGCCGAGGCCGACAAGATCGGGCTCAAGATCACCGACGCGGAGGCGATCGACCCCACCTCGGACGACTACCGGCCCTCGCTGACCAAGGCCGTCGCCGGCAACCCGAAGGCGTTCGCGCACGTCGGATACGGACCGGATGCCGCGAAGCTCGTGACACAGCTGCGTGCGATCGGCTTCACGGGCACGTTCTACGGCGGGCAGGACGAGCAGTCCTTCGATGCCACGCCCGATGCCGCAGGATCGGTCATCGGCACCGAGTTCGTCTCGACCAGCACCGCGCCCGAGGTGCAGGCGTTCGTCACCGCGTTCAAGAAGAAGTACCCGGAGGAGAAGGAGGTCACCCTCTTCGAGGCCGGCGCCTACGACGCGCTGCACGTCGCCGTCGCCGCGGCGAAGAAGGGCGGGACCGACCGCGCCGGGATCCTCAAGGGCTTCCAGGAGATCAAGGACGTCCCGAGCGTCGTCTACGGCAAGCTCTCCTTCGACCAGGACACCCGTCGGCCGGCCTCGCCGCAGCTCACGCCCACCGTGCTGAAGGACGGCGCCTGGGTCGCCATCGAAGGCTGATCCCGCCTCCATGCTCGACACTCTGATCGCCGGCCTGCTCCGGGGGAACGTCTACGCCCTCGGAGCGGTCGGCATCTCGCTCGTCTTCGGCGTCATGAACGTCGTCAACTTCGCGCAGTTCTCGTTCTTCGGGCTCGGCGCGATGCTGGCCTGGTTCTTCGTGGCGCAGCTGCACCAGCCGTTCTGGATCGCGCTGCCGCTCGTGCTCGCGATCTGCGCCGTGCTGGGCCTCGTGATCAACATCGCCGTCGTGCGCCCGCTCGCGAAGTACCTGCCGCTCGCCGCGATGCTGTCCACCTACGCCGTCGCGCAGATCCTCGACAACGGGTCCCAGCTCGCCTTCTCCGCCCAGTTCCGGTCTTTCCCGCAGGTGCTGCCCACGTCGAACCTGCACATCGGCAACATGCGCTTCGGCACCTCGGATCTGGTGATGCTGGGCGTCACGGCGGCCGTCATGGTCGCGATGTCCCTGTTCCTGAAGTACGGCCGCACCGGTCGCGCCATCCGGGCCACGGCGCAGGATCAGGAGGCGGCCCTGCAGATGGGCATCCCGGTCGGGTCGGTGCAGAACCGCTCGTTCGTCATCGCCTCGGCGCTCGGCGGTCTCGCCGGCATCTTCTTCTCGCTCTACATCGGCGTCGTGAACCCGGTCTCCGGGCTCAACATCGGCATGACGGCCTTCGTCGCCGCGGCCCTGGGCGGACTCGGATCCCTCGTCGGCGCCGTCGTCGGCGGCTTCGTGCTGGGGATCCTGGAGGCCTTCGGGATCTACTGGCTGGGCGACGCGGCGCGCCAGATCATCGTCTTCGTCGTGCTGCTGGTCGTGCTGATCGTGCGCCCCGGCGGCCTGCTCGGCAAGGTGCCGCTCATCTCGACCGAGCCGCTCACCGGCACCTTCCTCGGGAAGGGGCGTCCGCTGCGCATCCCGCGCTGGGCGTGGATCGCCGCGTTCGTGGTGCTGGGCGTGCTCGTCCCCGTCCTCGCCGACACCTATGTGCTCACGACCGGCACCCAGGTGCTCATCTACGCGATCATCGCCGCCGGGTTCACCGTCACCGCCGGGCAGGCCGGCGTGCTCGCGCTCGGACAGGCAGGTCCCATCGCGATCGGCGCCTACCTCTCGGCCCTGCTGAGCGTGCACCTGCACCTCTCGTTCTGGATCGCGCTGCCGATCGCCGGCCTCGGCGCGGCCGTGATCGCCTCGGCGCTGGCCTCGCCGATCTGGGGGGTGAAGGGCCACTACATCTCGATCGCCACGCTCGGACTGGGCATCGCGATCGTCGCCGTGATCCAGCTGCTCGTCCCGCAGGGCGTGTACGGGATCCCGGTTCCGCAGATCGCCGGCGTCGACCTGAACACCCCGCTCGCCTACTACCTCATCGACTTCGTCGTGCTGGTGCTCACCCTGCTGGTGATGTGGCGGATCCGGCGCTCGCACCTCGGCAAGGTGATCTCCTCGGTCGGATCCGACGAGGTCGCCGCCCTCGCCTCGGGCGTGCGGGTGCGCGACTACAAGGCGCTCGCGTTCGCGATCTCGGCGTTCTTCGCCGGCATCGGCGGATCCCTCCTGGCGCATCAGTACACCTACATCGACACCACGATGTTCACGATGCTGATGTCGCTCCTCGTGGTCACGATCGTGATCCTCGGCGGTGTGGGGCTGCCCTACGGCGCGGTCGTCGGATCGATCGTGCTCATCGGGGCGATGGAGCTGCTGCGCTTCACGCCGGAATGGCGGATCATCGTCTACGGCCTCGTGCTCATCCTCGTCGTGCGCTTCCGGCCCGGCGGCGTCCTGGTGAGGAACTCATGACCGCCCTGCTCGACGTGAAGGATCTGCAGCGTCACTTCGACGGCGTGCGCGCCGTCGACGGCGTGTCCTTCGAGGTGCAGCCGCACGAGGTCGTCTCGATCATCGGACCCAACGGATCCGGCAAGACCACCACGCTCAACCTCGTGACCGGCACGATCCCCGCGCACGGCGGCACGATCGCCCTGGACGGCGCCCGCATCGATCACGCGAAGACGGTGGACATCGCCGAGCACGGCATCGCGCGCACCTTCCAGAACGGCCGGGTGTTCGCGACGCTCTCGGTCGCCGACAACATCGAGGTGGGGATCCACTCGCAGCTGCACGCGCACCGGCCGTTCCGCCGGCTCTCGCACGTCTTCCTGCTGCGCTGGATCCCGCTCCTCGCCGAGCTGTTCGTCGCGGTGTTCGGCACCCCGGCGGCACGGCGGGAGCGCGCGGAGATCGACCGGGTCATCGACCGGGAGGTCGACCGGTTCGAGTCGCGGCTCGGCCCGCGACGCGACGACCCGGCGTACACGCTGAGCTACGCCAACCGCCGGCGCACCGAGATCGCCCGCGCGCTGGCGCTGCAGCCGAAGCTGCTCGTGCTCGACGAGCCGACGGCCGGCATGAACCAGTCCGAGACCGCCGAGGTGCTCGCGCAGCTGCTCGAGCTCAAGGCCGCGGGGCAGGCGATCCTCCTCGTCGAGCACAAGCTCGATCTGGTGATGACGGTCTCCGACCGGGTGATCGTGATGGACGGCGGCCGGATCATCGCCGAGGGCGACCCGCAGAGCGTGCGCACCGACCCCGCCGTGATCGAGGCCTACCTCGGCCGGCGGCGGGAGACCCCGGGCTCGGACTCGGGAGAGGAGGGACCCGCATGACGGCCCTGTTGAGCCTGGACGCGCTGAACGTCTACTACGGCCCCTTCCACGCGCTGCGCGGGGTGTCGATCGAGGTCGGCGAGGGCGAGATCGTGTCGCTGCTCGGCGGCAACGCGTCGGGCAAGTCCACGACCATGAAGTCGATCCTCGGGCTGAACAGGGTCAAGGACGGGCGGATCGCGTTCGCGGGCGCCGACATCACGCATCGCTCCACCGCGAAGCGCGTGCGCGCGGGGATCGCGAGCGTGCCCGAGGCGCGGCGGGTGTTCCCGCAGATGACCGTGGACGAGAACCTCTACGCCGGGGCGTACACCCGTCGCGACCGTGCCGGGATCGCGGAGGACGTCGAGCGGATGCGCGAGCACTTCCCGCGGCTCGCCGAACGCCGCCGCCAGGAGGCGGGCACGCTCTCCGGGGGCGAGCAGCAGATGCTGGCGTTCGCCCGGGCGCTGATGAGCCGGCCGCGCCTGATCTGCATGGACGAGCCGACGATGGGTCTCTCGCCCAAGCTCGTGGACCAGGTGCTCGACGAGATCGCGCGGCTCAACCGCGAGCTCGGCGTCGCGGTGCTCCTCGTGGAGCAGCAGGCGGAGCTCGCCCTGTCGATCGCGTCCCGCGGCTATGTGCTGGCGACGGGGGAGATCGTGGCCGAGGGCTCGGCGCAGGAGCTGCTGCACGACCCCCGTATTCAAGAGGCCTACCTCGGAAGGAGCGGCTCATGACCGCAGACGCCCGCCCGCATCCTGTGCCTCCGGCCGGACCCCGACTCGGGTTCTTCACCCGGGTGCTCGACGCCGCGCCGCCCGCAGAACGCTACCGGCTGGCGCTCGAGCAGATCCGCACGGCGGAGCGGCTCGGCTTCGACTCCGCATGGGTGGCGCAGCACCACTTCCACGAGGACGAGGGCGGGCTGCCTTCGCCGCTGGTGTTCCTCGCCCACGCCGCCGCGCAGACGAGGAGCATCGTCCTGGGCACGAGCATCGTGACGCTGCCGCTCGAGGAGCCGCTGCGCGTGGCCGAGGACGCGGCCGTGCTCTCGCTGCTCAGCGGCGGACGCTTCGAGCTCGGCGTCGGCAGCGGCGGAACCCCCAGCTCCTTCCCGCCGTTCGGGCACGACCCGAAGGAGCGCGGCGCGATCTACGGGCGCCACCTCGCGCGTCTGCAGGAGGCGCTCCGCGGCGACGCGCTGACCGCCGACGGCGGCCGGCTGTACCCGGCGGCGCCGCAGCTGCTCGACACGCTCTGGCAGGCCACGTTCTCGCCCGAGGGGGCGGCGCGGATCGGAGCCTCGGGATCCGGGCTCATGCTCTCCAAGTCCCAGCCGCACACCGCCGGATCCGGCGCCACCGCGCTCGCCGACACGCAGCGGCTCGTCATCGACGCCTACGAGGCGGCGCTCCCCGAGGGCGTGGCCGCACGGACGTTCGCGTCCCGCGGCCTCGTCGTGGTGGATGACGAGGCGGATGTCCCGGCGCTGCTGGCGCGCGGCATCGAGCGCTCGCTGCCCGCGGCCCGGCCCATGGGCATCGTGATCCCGGACGGGGCGAGCGACGAGCAGCTGCGGATCCTGTTCGACCTGCACATCGGCACGCCCGAGCAGATCGTCGAGGAGCTCGCGCAGGACCACGTGCTCACCTCGGCCACCGACATCGTGTTCCAGTCGCACCCGGTCGATCCACCGCACGAGGTGCTGCTGCGCTCGCTCGAGCTCATCGCCACGCGGGTCGCCCCCGCGCTGGGCTGGAGCCGGGCGGATCCTGAGTCCGTCGAAGGCCACGAGTCGCTCGACGCGGACGACGCCCCCCTGACCCTCGCGGAGGAGACCCATGTCTGATCTGATCGACGACCTCGTCGGCATCGTCCCGGGCAGCACGCTCGACGCGCTGCGCGCCAAGCGCCCCGTGGCGCGCAGCGACGCCCAGGCCACGTACGACGGGCTCATCACGACGCCCGCCGATCTCGCCCGGGCGACCGCGGCGGAGCGTGCGGCCCTGGGCTACTGGGTCGCCGCGCTCAGCCGCGCCGGCGGCCTGGCGGAGCACTACCGGGCGCTGCTCGACGACGCCGATCCCGAGGCGCGCGCCGCGATCGATGCGGCGCTGCCCGGCGCGCTCACCACCGGTCCGTACGGGGCGTATCCAGAGGGTCCGCTCAGCGTCGAGGACGAGGAGGGCCTGCACTGGATCGCGCCCACCGCGCTCCGAGATGCGATCGGATCCCGTCTGAGCGCGGCCCTCGAGCACGCGCACCTGCTCACCTACCGACCTCGCGACGCGAGTCCCGACGCGCTGCAGACGCTGCTGGATGCAGGCTGGAGCACCGACGGCGTCGTCACGGTCTCGCAGCTCGTCGCGTTCACCCACTTCCAGCTCCGCGTGATCGCGGGGCTCAGCGTGCTCAAGGAGGCGATCTGACATGGCAGAGCAGGTTCTGCGTCACCCCGAGGTGACCCCGCCCCACGTGTTCACGCAGGAGGAGCTCGGCTGGGTGCCCTGGCTCGAGCCGAAGCCCGAGGGGGAGCTGACCGACGACGACTACACCGCCCTCGTCGAGCGCTCCCGCGCCGCGAGCCCGTACTTCCGTCTGCTCGTGCGCGATCCCGTCGTGCTCGGTGCGCGCACCCGCGCCGACAACGACATCTTCTACAACACCGACGCGGGGCTGGGCCGGGCCGAGCGCGAGATCTCGGCCGCTGCGGCCTCGCGGGTCAACGGCTGCCTGTTCTGCGCCTCCGTGCACTCCCGCTTCGCGACGATCCAGGCGCCCTCGCGCCGCGACGACGTGCAGCGGCTGCTGGACGAGGGCATCGACGGCGAGCAGGACGAGCGCTGGACCGCGATCATCGAAGCGGCGGCCGCGCTGACGGCCACCCCGTCGCGGTTCGGCGAGGCGCACGTGCAGGCGCTGCGCGCGGCGGGGCTGGACGACCAGGCGATCGTCGACGTGGTGCAGAGCGCCGCGTTCTTCAACTGGGCGAACCGGCTCATGCTGTCGCTCGGCGAGCCGACGCCTCCGACGCCGAAGGCCTGACCGGATCGGCGTGTCGGATCCGTCTTTCCCTCCCCGCATCGTCTTTCCCTCCCCCTAGAGGCGCCTCCAGGGGGAGGGAAAGACGATGCGGGGAGGGAAAGAC